>JAEWAC010000044.1 GCA_023391895.1 Bacteroidota bacterium | reverse complement strand
TAACCCACATAATCGGCCTGGTTGAACGGAAGCGTAATACCTATAAAGCCCACCTTGGCGGTTGTGCCGTCTTTATCTATGAGGGTTTTGATATAGGTTTTTGGAAAAGGGGTGGCTACGCCATCATGGGTTTTTGAAAAAGGTTGCAGGCTGTCTTTTTTGCGGTGCAACACATTGGAAGCAACCCACTGAAATTGGGATTCGTTGATGCGGTCCTGCAGTTCGTTTTCCTTAATGTCAAATTCATGGTTGCCAAATACCGCCAGATCCATACCGGTTGCGTTCATGGCATCTATCATTTGCCGGCCGCGGATAGGTTTTCCTTCGTATTGCAGGCTGTTGTAAACCGATGGGGAGACAAAGTCGCCGGCCATGACCAAAAAGGTGTTGGGGTTGGTTTGCAGGTATTGCTTTTTTAAAGTGGCCACGCGGGCCATGCCACCTTCGCGTCCACCGGACAGTGGTGCTATTTCATACACATCATTTACCTGCACCAGCACCATTTGTAATTTGCCATCGTCGGTAGCGGTTGTTTTGCGGTAAGAGGAGCAGGAAGTTGTAACCACCAGCATGGCCGGCAGCAGGTAAGAAAGAAAGCGTTTCATGGCAGTTGGGTTGAAAATCAATTTTGCCTGCAAGGTAAGTATCCTTTGTACAACCGGCTGCATCCTGGCAAAGCTGCCAATATGCAAAGACAGTGTTTCGCATTTTGCTTTCTGTTAATTCTGTAAAAACGGCTGCTGTTAGTGGGCCGGCTGCCCGAGGCAAAGTATATTTGCGTTTCCAATCACCACTGCTTTTGATAAGGCAATGCGTAAAAATGCTTAAATAACAATTGAATGCCATGGCCTGAACGGCACCTTACAATAATTAATTACGGAAGATAAAGATGCACAGACGATTGATTTCTTTTTTGAAAGCCAGCCTGTTTTGCTTCGGCATTTTAACCGCGGCTTTTTGGGGGCTCGGCTGGACCAGCACCAGCCCCAAGTTGAAGAACGGTATCTGGCGGGCCACCCTGCACCGGCCGGACGGGCAGCAGATTGTTTTTAATTTTATTGCGGGCGACAGTGGGGGTAAAAAAGTGCTTTATGTGATCAATGCCGAGGAGCGCCTGCTGGTAGATAGTATCGTGTTTAAAAAGGATTCGGTGTTTATACAAATGCCGTTTTTTGAATCCAGCTTTCGGGCACGCCTCACCCCCGGCGGTAACCTGCGGGGCCTGTGGACGAAGCGTTCCGGAGCGACAGAGCAGATATTGCCTTTTGAGGCGGTGTACAACCAGCGCCAGCGGTTTGCGGCACCGGCCCGGCCGCGTTATAACGTAAGCGGCCGCTGGGCGGTCCACTTTACCAAAAAAGATAACAAGGTGGTGGCCGCCGTGGGAGAGTTCTCGCAAAAAGGCAGCCGGCTGACTGGAACTTTTTTGTTGCCTACCGGCGATTACCGATACCTGGAGGGTGTAGTAACGGGTGACAGCTTAAAGCTGTCTTGTTTTGACGGCAGCCACGCTTATTTATTTACCGCCAAAATAGAAAACGATTCCACTTTGTCTGGTGGCCAGTTTTACGCCGGTGCCACCGGCCAGGAAACCTGGGTGGCCCATAAAAATGCAGCGGCGACGTTGCCGGAAGGCAGCACCGATCAGACCCATATGCGGGAAGGTGAAACAAACCTGAATTTTCGCTTTCCGGCGATTGATGGTGGCATGGTTTCTATAAAAGATCCTGTCTTTGCCAACAAAGTCGTAGTGGTGCAGATTATGGGTTCGTGGTGCCCCAACTGTATGGATGAAACAGCATTTTTGAGTGATTATTACAATGCCAACCGGCAAAAAGGGGTGGAAGTAGTGGCGATTGCTTACGAACGTTCGACCGATTTTGAAAGGTCAAAGGCTTCTTTGGAGCGGTTTCAAAAACGCTTCCAAGTGCAGTATCCCATGCTGGTAGCCGGCGCCATGGTTTCTGATCCGCTGCGGACCGAAAAGACGCTGCCACAGCTGGACCAGATCAAGGTTTTTCCAACGACCATTTTTATAGATAAGAAAGGCCGGGTGCGCAAGATTCATAGCGGCTTTAACGGGCCGGGTACTGGCCTGCACTATGAGCAATTTAAAAAGGAGTTTGACGATACAATTAATGCCTTGCTCAAAGAAGAGTAAAAAGCTATTTGGTTAAGTTGGGCGAAGCGGCAAGCTTCGCCTTTTTTGTGTAGTAAAGGTTTATTAGTGTCTTTCTTTCGACACATTCATCTTATTTCTTCAAATAGTTTTGCTTTATTAAATATGGACTTTTAAATAATTGGAAAAATTGTATTTATCAAAAGTTCCTATCGCTGTTTGATTTCTCACTATATGGGTTTTTGAAGAAATTTTAATGCCTCTGCCACCTGTCGTGCTGAACTTCTTTCAGCATCTCCTGCTCACTTATTCAAATCCCGATATTGTCAACATTTTCAAAAGTCCATATGACTATAATTTTATCCTCCTGTAGGTAGTGCTTCTTACTTTTTCTCCCCGAAAAGGGGAGCAAAAAGTTCAAGGCCAACCCGATGGCTCCGCCCCTTTGGCCGGCCCCCGCACAGCAACAGTCACTACAGCAATGTATCATGCATTCAGTTCTATTGATTATTTGACTTGTCTTTACTGGTATTGGGTTTTCAAGAAGTTTAAATCCTTTTGCGTGTTATGAAGAGATACTGCAGGCGCTGTATCCCGCTACACAGTTCCTACAGCAACAAGTGACTAGAGCTAATGCGGAATAAGGCGCTGCACCAGTCTTGCTCTCTGTCCTACTTTTTTCATTTTCCATTTAGCCTTCTGCCTTCTTTACTTATAACTTATTACTTACCACTTATAACTTCTTCTGTGGACCTCTCTTCTTCCCTCATTCCTGTACAATCAATACCGGGATCTTCAGGTGATGCCGCACGGCATTGATGGTTTCGCCAAAAAACCAGTCTTGTACACCGCTATGCCCGTGTGCACCAATGATCAATAAGTCGGCCCCCGATTCTTTTACCAGTCTTGTAATTTCCTGGGTGCGGGTTTCAAATCCAAGCAGGCTTTCGGCTTGGTAGCCTAGCTCTTGTAGTTGTTGGGCGTACTGCTGTAGCTTTTCTGCATCCTTGCGGGCTTCCAGGTCATCGGCTTCCTGGCCCAGTACTTGAGCCGAAACGCTTTCTACAATGTGGATCAGCACAAAGGTGGTTTGTGGGTGGCTTTGTGCAAGGGCGTGTGCCAGCAGGCGCTGGTCGTTTTTGCCAAAATCCAGTGCTACTGCTATGCGGCGGTATATTGGTAAGGTCGGTACAGGTATGTCGGCTGGCTCCATACGATGCACCACTGCAGGTGCATGTGATAGTGGTGCCGGTTTTACCAGCGGGTATACAGTTGTAACAACCAGTAGTGTAATAAACAGCAGTCCCGCAACTACAATCATCACCTTACCGTACAACGCACCGCCGGCAGAAAAATAGGTAATGGCTTCACCGGTTACCATACGCAAGTTTAAGTAAACCAGGATGGCCGTAATGAGCCAGGCCAGCACCTGTACTACCGGTTTGATGGTATGTACTCCCATGGTCTTTTTATCGCTCACAAAATGAATCAGCGGGATAATGGCAAAGCCTAACTGCAGACTCAAGATCACCTGGCTTAACACCAGTAACTGATCGATATTTCTTTCGCCATTGATCACGATAACGATAACCGCGGGAATAATGGCCACCAATCGGGTAATCAGCCGGCGCATCCAGGGGTTGATGCGCAGGCGCAAATAACCTTCCATGACGATTTGACCAGCCAAAGTACCGGTAACGGTAGAACTTTGTCCCGCGGCGATCAGGGCCACGGCAAACAAGACCGGCGCCACGCTGGTTCCTAAAAACTGCTCCAGCAGCTGGTGTGCCTGCCTGATTTCTGCCACATCGGTACGGCCGGTTTTATAAAAAACAGCGGCGGCCAGCACCAGTATCGCAGCGTTGACAAAAAAAGCTAGGTTCAGCGCAATGGCACTATCAATAAAGTTTAGCTGCAAAGCATGCCTGATGCCTTTGACATCCCTTTTAATTTTGCGGGTTTGTACCAGGGCCGAGTGCAGGTATAAGTTGTGCGGCATCACAGTGGCACCAATAATACCAATGGCAATATACAAGGCCGTATCGTTGGGTATGGATGGCACAAATCCTTTAGCTATCTCACTCAGGTTGGGTTGAGCCAATACAATTTCAACCCCGAAAGAAAGGCCAATAACGGCAATAAGACCTATGATAAAAGCCTCCATTTTGCGCATGCCCAGGCGCTGTAACAGCAGCAATAAAAAGGTGTCCAGTAAAGTAATGAGCACGGCCCATAACAGGGGAATGCCGGTGAGCAACTGGATGCCAATAGCCATGCCCAGTACTTCGGCCAGGTCGGTAGCGGCAATAGCAATTTCGGCCAGGATGTATAAACAAAAATTAATGGCCCTGGGGTAGGTTTCGCGGTTGGCTTGCGCCAGGTCTCTGCCTCTTACAATGCCCAGCCGGGCCGACAGGCTTTGCAGCAACAGCGCCATCCCATTACTCATGAGCAACACCCAGATAAGGGAATAGCCAAACTGGCTGCCCCCTGCCAGGTCGGTGGCCCAGTTGCCGGGATCCATATAGCCGACACTCACCAGGTAAGCAGGTCCAAAAAAAGAAAGGATGCGTTTCCAGACCGGCTTGTTCGTGGCCGTCGTGTCTACGCTTTCGTGCACTTCGCTTAAAGAGGCCTCTTTCCCTGCTTTAAAGTTCATAAAGGATCAAATAAAGCGGGCAGGACCGGTTAGGTTTTTATAAGGCCGTGGTCAGGTCAAAATTGGGATGCGGCTTCAACTCCTTCAAAACCCCATGTACTTTCTTATATCAAATTGTTTTCAGCTTTATACAATTCTATCGTCAATGGTGAATGTTCAATAGTGAATACTAAATCATAAGAGGGATAACAGTTTCGTATTAGCTGATAAAACTGTGAGCCGCTTATTCTTCCAAATCTCTTAATCCACCCAAATCGTGGTTCTGACAATCCCATAACGCCATTTAAACATCCGTTATTCACCACTCACGTTTGACCATTCACTTACCCCAGCGCCACATCCAGGATCATCATGATCAGAAAGCCGCCTACAAAGCCCAGTACGGATCGGTCGGTGTAGCGTTCCCGCTGGGTTTCGGGGATTACTTCTTCCACCACCACATAGATCATGGCACCGGCTGCAAAAGAAAGGGCAAAAGGTAAAATGGCCTGCATGTGCAGGACCGCCACGGCCCCAATAAGACCCGCTACCGGTTCCACCACCGCCGACAACTGGCCAAACCAAAAGCTTTTGGTTCGGCTGACACCATGGCGGCGCAGCGGCATGGCCACGGCAATTCCTTCGGGAAAGTTTTGCAGACCAATACCAATAGCCAGGGCTATGGCGCCGGCAATGCTGGCTTCGGGCATACCTTCGGCGGCAGCGCCAAACAGCACGCCTACAGCCAGGCCCTCCGGTATATTGTGCAGGGTAATGGCCAGTACCAGCAGGGTCGTGCGGTGCCAGTGGGTTTTTACCCCTTCTTTTTCCGATTCGCCAAAGTTGATGTGCAGGTGCGGCAGCAACTTGTCGAGCGTATACAAAAACATGGCGCCCAACAAAAAGCCCACGGCCGCCGGCATCCAGCTAAAGCCAGGATACATCCGTTCCGACATTTCGATGGCCGGGTTAAGCAGCGACCAGAACGAGGCCGCCACCATCACCCCGCCGGTAAAACCCAGCATGGGGTCCAGTACATTCCGGTTCAGGGTTTTAAAAAAGAAAACCAGCGAAGCACCGGCCGCGGTTACCAGCCAGGTAAAAGTGGTGGCTAAAACCGCGGCTTTAACAGGTCCAATCTCCGTCAAAAATTCCTCTAATTGCGCCATTCTATAGTTATTTTACATATACGTGCCGCGCCATTTGTTCGGCCAGGGGCGAAGTTTTTTTATGAATTTTTACTTCCACCGACTGGTCAAAGGCGGATCTTTTATTGATTTCAATTTGGGTGCCGATAAAAATGTTCTTATCAGCCAGGTCATCCGGCAGCGATTGGGAATTCATCTTTTTCATCATATCAGTAACCAGTGCCGGGCGGGTATGGAGTGGCTCCGACAGGGCCATGGTCAATACGTTGGCCGGGTTCAGTTGTAAATGAAAGATGGTTTTCCAATATTTTTCCTCGCTGCTCGTGAGTTTCACCTTGTCTAATTAAAATGTTAGACGAATCTAAATAATAAAATTGAAACTTCCTCATTTTGGGGTTGGAAAAGGATTTGCAGGGATTTTCTTTTACTTTACAGTAAATACTTTCTATGAAATGGCTGGGAATTGTTGTATGGATGATGGCTGTTGCGGCCTGTAGCAATAATAAAGCGCAGAATGATGCGGAAGAGGAAGATTCGGACTTCCGCTACAGCCATTTTGCGGAACGTTTTCAAACGGCTTCTTTGCCTTACCAGCTAAGTGATACCGCCTTGCTGAATAACAAGGATACGGCCGCCCTCCGCAATGCCGCCTTTACAGCTTTTATTCCCGACAGCATCAAGCAAAAACTGGTAGGCAAGGCCAGTGCTATACGGTTTGTGCCCCTGGCTAAAATTGAGGTGCCTAAAGGCGAAAGCTATTTTATTATAAAAGCCATGAGTGGCAACCGCAAAGCAGCGCTACTGACCGTTTTTGATAAAGATCAAAACTACAGTACGTCCTTTCCGTTTCTGGTGCCGGATGCGGATGCGGCCACCAGCCAGGCCAGCTCTATCGACAAGGCTTATTCGGTTTCCAGAAACATCGCCCGTAAAGAAAAAGACGATGTGATAAAAGAAGGTAAGGATGTATACGTGTATAATGCCGATGCCAAGGATTTTACCCTGATCATGACCGACCTGCTGGATGAGGGCAACCTGGAACTGATCAACCCCATTGACACCCTGGCCCGCACCCACGAACTAGCCGGCGATTATGCAAAAGACAAAAGAAACCTGGTTTCTATACGCGATGGCAGAAATCCCAATGAGCTGCTGGTGTTTATCCATTTTGAAAAAAACAAGGGGGAATGCACCGGCGAGCTGAAAGGTAGTGCCCTGATGACTTCCTCCAAAACCGCGGTGTACCGGCAGGGCGGCGACCCTTGTGTGCTGGAACTGCAGTTTGGCAAGTCCTCCGTAACGCTGAAAGAAGTGGAAGGCTGTGGCCTGCACCGC
This sequence comes from Bacteroidota bacterium, assembly GCA_023391895.1. Taxonomy (GTDB): domain Bacteria; phylum Bacteroidota; class Bacteroidia; order Chitinophagales; family Chitinophagaceae; genus Flavisolibacter. Next base: position 137 of record JAEWAC010000044.1, on the reverse strand, counting down.
GACCTGGACTGCCTGTTTGAAGGTACCTTTCCCCTAAAAAAGGAAGAAAAGGAAAAAGAGGGCAGCCGGAAAGGCAAAAAATAAAAGCTCATCTTTGTGTAACGGATACACATTGTTATATTTAAATTATCTTGCGC
>JAEWAC010000033.1 GCA_023391895.1 Bacteroidota bacterium | reverse complement strand
GAAGGAGAATGTGTTATTCTGGTTCGTGTCTTCAAAGGCAACCACGAAATAACCATGGAAGATCAGAAAAGGGCTTATATAGGAGATTTCCGCAAACGTTTTAACCGGGTGATTATGCTAGACGACGGCGCCGGAAGTGACAGCCTTCATTGGGAGTATATGGATCTGGTTGATTTGTACTATAAAGGCAAACTGCTGAAGGATAGGAGCAATTATCAAAAGCCCATGTACGGTAGACAGATATTTACCGATTATTATAACCAAAAATATGGCGTTGTTGATGAAAAGGTAAAGCTGAGAGGGATACCGCATGACCCTGACGTTTTAAATAAGTTAAGAGTGTCCTGGAACTTAGGCTATGGTATGTATCCAATGCCCAATGAACATTTAACCCGTCTGGCAAAAGGTGCTGCCCACTTTAGCCTTTCAAAGTTGCTGAGACCGTGGTTCATTTACACCTTCAAAAAAATGGTCGGCCGCATGAACCAACCAGTCAATACGCAGGAGAAAATGAAAGTGGTGCAGGCGCGTTTTAGTAGCAAATCGTTGCCCAATACCATTGGTTACCAGCGTAAGATCTTTTTACAGAAATGCCAGCAGGCTGAAAATATCCTTACCGGAAGTATCAAGCCCAAAGCCTATAATGAAGAAATAAAGAGCGTGGCCGCCGTTTTGAGTCCATTTGGCTGGGGAGAAGTTTGCTTCAGGGACTTTGAGGCTGTTTTTAATGGCAGTGTTTTGATCAAGCCTAATATGGATCATATCGAAACCTGGCCGGATATTTACCAAAGTTCAAAAACCTATGTACCCGTTGACTGGGACGGAGGTGATCTGATAGAAACCATCAATCAGGTATCCCGGAATATATCGGCCTATCGTGGGATAGTAGAAGCGGCCCGGGAAACGTATAGAAACGCCTTGCTTGATATTGACAACCGGGTAGCACACTTTCTTAAAGAAACTTCTGGTGAAAATTTTAATTAAGCCGCCGTCAGTGTGCGGTTTTGGATATGGGTTTTTAAAAAGTTTTAATGCCTCAGGTAAACCGATAAAATTGTAGCGTATTGTATGAAAGTGCTTTTTGTGTGTAGTGGTAATGTCCGGAACTTTGAAATCGTTCCTTTTATCAAAGAGCAGGGCGATTCACTGGTCAAACAAGGTGTTCAGGTTGATTATTATCCGATTGTCGGTAAAGGGTTGCCGGGATATATTAAGGCAGGACTGCGTCTTAAAAAGCACCTGAAGCAAAACCAGTATGACCTAATACATGCCCATTATACATTGTCCGGTTGGTCCGCCATAATAGGAGCGGGAAAGATACCGGTTATTCTTTCTTTGATGGGTACCGATGCCAACGGTGCTTACATAGGTGTTAATAAAGTTCATTTAAAAAGCCGTTTTTCCACTTTTCTAACCTGGCTGATTCAGCCTTTTGTAAAAGCCATCATATCCAAATCGCCCAACATTGAAAAGCACGTATACCTGAAGCATAAGTCTTACATTGTTCCAAATGGCATCAACCTGGAAAAGTTCCGGCCACAGAATTTTGAAAATTTAAAACTGAGGGAAACAAAACCAGAAAGTAAAAAGGTCCTTTTTTTGGGTGATAAAAACAAGGTGGGTAAAAATTATCCATTAGCGCAAGCCGCCGTAGCCCAGTTAGGACAGCCTGATGTAGAACTGTTGAGTCCTTATCCGCTTTCGCACAGCGATGTGCCCACCTACCTCAATACAGCGGATGTTTTGGTTCTGCCTTCCTTAATGGAAGGTTCGCCCAATGTCATCAAGGAAGCCATGGCCTGCAATTGCCCTATCGTTTCTGCCGATACCGGCGATGTACAATGGGTGTTGGGAGAAACCAAAGGTTGTTTTATTGCCTCTTATGATGTCCATGACTTTTCGGAAAAAATCAGACAGGCCCTCCGTTTCTCCGAAGAAAATGGGCGTACGAATGGCATGCAAAGAATAATAGAACTGGGACTGGATGCTGAAACCATTGCAAAACGCATCATAAGTATTTACCAAAAAGTTCTTAAAAGCTCGTATTAAGAATCTAACTCTTGCTTTGATAAATGGTCGTACAGAACTTCTCCATGCTTTGAACAACACCTGTTACTACCATAAGAAGCGTAAGCACCGTTTTCTTCTTCACTTGATATAAGGTTACCCTGACTTTACACCCAGCATATAATGAAGATTCTCATTGACATCAAGCACCCTGCCCAGCTGAATCTATTCAAGGGTTTGGCAAGGGAGTTGGCTGCAGAAAAGTGGGAGGTGACTGTTTGTTACCTGAACAGGGGAAAGTTGCCAAAAATAATTGCAGCCGAATATGCCGGGTTTCACACCATACCGGTGGGGAGTAGCAATGGGTCTAAGTGGTCCATTATTTGGAATGGGAATATCAAACGGGCGTGGACATTCCTGCATCTCATTAAAAAAAACAGATACGACATATGCATAGCGGTGAGCAGTGTGCCCCTGGCGCTGGCCAGTAAAATGTTTAGTACGCCAGTTATCCAGTTTAATGATGATCCGGAAAGAAGGCAGCTGAATTATATCAATGCAAGGTTGTCGAACCAGTTGTTTTTTCCCCCCATTGTGCAGAAAAACAATAAAACTTCCACTTTCAATTGTCTGAAAGAGTGGAGCTATTTAAGTCCCAAAAGATTTCAACCGGATGAAAAAGTACTGACAAGATATGCGCTCAGTCCTTATGAATATGTGTTCATGAGAGAGGTGAGCAACAAGTCCTTCAATTATTACAGTCAGCAAAATGCGATAATCAGCGGGTTTTCCCATAAGTTAAAAGGTTCTGCCAAAGTGGTTTTGTCGCTGGAAGATAAAAGCATTGCAGGTACATTTCCTACAAATTGGACAATACTGGAAGAGCCGGTGGAAGATATTCATTCTCTGATCTATTATTCCAAACTGGTAGTTTCCTCTGGTGACAGTATGGCCAGGGAAGGCGCCATGCTGGGTGTGCCTAGTATTTATTGCGGTTTCAGGGAAATGAAGGCCAACGAGATACTCATCAATATGGGTATTTTAAAACATTTGCCCGGTCAGCAGGCGGTGCCGCGCATCAATCAGATCATGGATCAGGTTTGCAGCCAACGGGAGAAGTTGAGGATTCGGAATGGGTTGATGGAAAACTGGGATGACATGATTGTTTTTATGAAAGAGCAGATCAACCACTACAAAAAAGTCAATTAACCCAAAATAAACTGCATGAATATGAGAATTTCTGTTTTCGGTTTAGGATATGTGGGATGCGTTAGTCTTGGTTGCCTGGCAAAAAACGGGCACCGTGTAATAGGTGTTGATGTGAATCCCTTTAAGGTAGAATTGATCAACAGGGGAAAGCCCACCATCATTGAAAAAGATATCGATTCCATCATCAAAGATGGTTTTGAAAAAGGTAAAATCTCGGCCACCATTTATGCTGAAGAAGCGGTATTGAATACCGATGTAAGCATTGTGTGTGTGGGCACACCTTCATCGCCCAGAGGGCATTTGAACCTGGGTTATATTTTCAAAACAGCAGAGCAGATTGGCAAAGCCCTAAAAGCCAAAGACCACTTTCATACGGTAGTTATAAGAAGCACCGTATTGCCGGGAACCAATAAAAAGTTTGGCGAGATTGTAGAAGAAGTTTCCGGCAAAAAAAGAGGTGAAAGTTTTTCCGTGGTCTCCAACCCAGAGTTTTTGAGAGAGGGTTCAGCTGTAAGGGATTACTATCATCCGTCTGTTACGGTTATTGGGGGCGATCATGACCAGGCTATTGAAAAGGTAGCTTCGTTATACAGTAGCCTGGAGGCGCCTATTGAAGTAACAGATATTGAGGTGGCGGAAATTATAAAGTATGTAAACAACTCCTTTCATGCACTGAAAATATCTTTTGCCAACGAAGTAGGCAATATTTGCAAAGCACTTTCTATTGATTCCTTCAAAGTGATGGAGCTGTTTTGTAAGGACACCCATTTAAATATTTCCACTTCATATTTCAAGCCTGGTTTTGCATACGGTGGGTCCTGTCTTCCCAAAGATCTGAAAGGACTGGTAACACTAGGTCATGATCATTATATTCCAACACCGGTACTTGGGGGCATTGAT
>JAEWAC010000456.1 GCA_023391895.1 Bacteroidota bacterium | reverse complement strand
ACCCTGAACATGCGCAATGCCTCGTTTACCACCACATTTGAGCACGGCGACAAGGCCAGCGTTTCTTATACCTATTATGCCCTCCGGCACTTGCCCTTTACGGTACTGATGGATGTAGCCATTACGGCCAAAAAAGACATTACCATTGGCGGCAGTAGCGTCATGGAAGCTCCCGATGCCCTGCGTGATGTACAGAATTATTATAACGAAATTGACCGGCCACATGTGGTGATTAGCCTATTGACGTCTTCGGCCAAAAGCCCTACCGGCAAGCTGCTGATGTGCGCCAGCAATACGTTTTTGTTTGGCGAGCCCCACGGCCAGGAGCCCCGAGTGATCCACGAAATGTGGGACAACAACATGCACCTGATGAAGTTCAGCAAAAAGCTCCGTGCCGGTGAAACCTATCGCTATTCCGTTGCCGGCTCTTCCATCACCTCTACTCACCACGACGACCCGCTGAACGAAGCCGAGCGCCTGACCCTTTATGCCAAGCTGGAAGGCCGTGACCGCCTACTGCAGTTTCACCAAAGAGCCTGGGACGACTTATGGCAAAGTGATATCATCATTGAAGGCGACGAGCAGGCGCAGCAGGACGTACGCAGCATGCTCTATCACCTGTATTCTTTTGTGCGGGAAGGCTCGGCCCTGTCGCCCTCGCCCATGGGTTTGAGCGGACTGGGTTATAACGGCCACGTGTTTTGGGATACCGAAATATGGATGTACCCGGCGCTGCTGGTGATGCGGCCGGAGCTGGGCAAAAGCATGGTGGAATACCGCTACCAGCGGCTGGAAGCCGCCCGGCGCAATGCGTTTTCCAAAGGTTTTAAAGGCGCCATGTATCCCTGGGAAAGTGCAGAAACCGGCGTGGAAGAAACACCCGTCTGGGCGCTGAGCGGCCCTTTTGAACACCATATCACGGCCGATGTGGCCATTGCCGCCTGGAACTATTATGCCGTTACCCAGGACAAGCAGTGGCTGCGGGAACGGGGCTGGCCTATCCTTTCGGCCACGGCGGACTTCTGGGCCTCCCGGGTGGAGCGCAACGGGCCGGGCCGCTACGACATTAAAAACGTGGTAGCCGCCGATGAATGGGCCGAAAATGTAGACAACAATGCTTTTACCAATGCCGCCGCCAAAGCCAACCTGCAATATGCTGCCCGGGCTGCTCAAATTCTGGGCATAGCACCCAATGCCGACTGGATGCACGTAGCGGGCAACATACCGATTTTAAAAATGGAAGACGGGGTTACCCGGGAACACGCCACTTATAAAGGCGAAGGCATCAAGCAGGCTGATGTGAACCTTTTGGCTTATCCGCTGAAAGAAATAACCGATCCTAAACAGATCCGCAAAGACCTGGCGTATTATGAAACGCGGGTGCCCGAAGAAGGTACACCCGCTATGACCCAGGCGGTTTTTACCTTACTTTATGCCCGGCTGGGCGAGGGTGAAAAAGCCTACCGCTGGTTTCAGGATGCTTATATACCCAATTTAAATCCGCCCTTCAGGGTAATAGCGGAAACCAAAGGCGGCACCAACCCGTATTTTGCCACTGGTGCCGGCGGTATTTTGCAAAGCGTGATCATGGGCTTTGGCGGCGTGGAAATCACCCCCGAAGGTTTAAAGCAGGTTAAATCGGTGCTGCCCCCGAACTGGAAAAGCCTGACCATTACCGGCGTTGGTCCCCAGCGCCGCACCTTTACGGTAAAGTAAAGAGGCATGCAACGTCCAGCCGCAAACGTGAGCACCTCAAGTAAGGGACCGAAAGGCCTGCCTGCTTCCGGCTGATCTTTTCCGGCAAACGGTTCAACGGCCGGCAACTGCCGTTGGCAGGAAACCGCCCCGACAAATACCGGTTTTCGTAAATTTGTTTATCTTGTTGAGCCACTATACGCTTTGAAAAAAGTTGCTGCCATATTATTCCTGTCGGTACTCCTGTTTAACCTGTACGGCTATCAGTGGGTGATTGATTACATACAGGACCGGAAAGAAAAAGTCCTGATCACTCAGTTGGACCAGGAAGCTTACCAGGACGAAGACCTGATAAGTATTAAAACGCCCATATCCCTGCCGTATTATACCAATTCTCCTACGTACGAAAGAGTGGATGGCACCATTGAAATAGAAGGCATAGAATACAAATACGTCAAGCGCCGGGTGTATAACGACAGCCTGGAACTGCTGTGCATACCCAATATAGCCCGGCAGCAATTGCGGGCGGCCAAGGCCGATTTTATTAAACTATCCCACGGTTATCCCGCTGCCGAAGGCAGTAAAAAAGCAACCGCCACCATTAAAATTGTTTTGCCGGAATATTGCGAAGACTTAACTGCCTTTATTTTTAACCCTGCCGGCCAGGCGCCTAAAACCTATGCGGGTTTCCGGCCCTGTTTTTTACCGGTCGCCGGCACAACATGGCAAGGGCAGCCGCCGGAAGGTTCCATGTCAATCTTCAGCTGATATAGGTATTGCATGGACTTTTCAAACCCACTAATTGAATTATGAAAAAAATATTTTACCTGTTGTGCTTAGCCACAGGTTTATTTTCCTGCACACAAAATAAGGATTACACCCAATACACCCACGACCCGTTGCTGTACTGCAAAACCGTTAAAAAGCTCAATGACGTGGTGCTGTACAACAACTTTCCGCCGGTGATTGCCTCCCGCAACTATGCCTATGCCAACATTGCGGCTTACGAGTGCATGGCCGCCGGCGACAGCAGTTTCCAAACCCTGGCCGGGCAAATAAGGCATTTACCCGCCATGCCGAAGCCGGCCGCCAATGCTGAAATTGATTATCCCCTTGCCGCCCTGCTGTCGTTTGTAAAAGTGGGCAATGCGGTTACTTTTCCTGAAGGGGTGCTCATGGATTACTGGGAGGAGCTGAAACAAGGCGCCAAAAAGGCGGGCATGCCGTCGCGGGTTTTAAAAAACACCATTGCTTACAGCGATGCCGTTTCCGCCGCTATTATGGATTGGAGCAAAAAAGACCAGTATGCCCAAACCCGGAGCGCCGAAAAATTTACCGTTACCTCCGAAGAAGGCCGCTGGGTACCTACCCCGCCGGCTTATGCGCAAGGTATGGAACCGCACTGGTGTGAAATCAGAACCCTGGCGCTGGACTCCTGCGACCAGTACCCGGCCCCGGCCCCGCCCCGCTACGACATTACCAACAAGTCCGGCAAATTTTATAAAGAGCTGCTGGAAGTAAAAAAATCGGTAGACAGCCTGAACGATGAACAAAAACACATAGCCGAGTTTTTTGACGACAATCCGTTTAACCTGCATGTAACCGGCCACGTGATGTACGCCACCAAAAAGTTTTCGCCGCCGGGCCACTGGATGAATATTGTAGGCATTGCGGCCGAAAAGGCCAAGGCCGACTTCAGCACCACGGTAGCGGCTTATACCGCTACGTCCATTGCGCTGTTCGACGGCTTTATTGCCTGCTGGAAAACGAAGTACCAAACCAACGGCGTAAGGCCCGAAACGGTGATCAACAAATATATTGATCCGGACTGGCGGCCTTTTATCCAAACGCCTCCTTTCCCGTCTTATGTCAGCGGCCACTCGGTGATTTCCTCGGCTTCGGCAGAGGTAATGACGCATTTCTTTGGGGATAACTTTGCCTATACCGATACTTCCGGCGTAGAGTTTGGCATTCCCAGCCGGTCGTTCAAATCGTTTCGCGATGCGGCCTGGGAAGCGTCCTGGTCGCGGTTGTATGGCGGCATCCACTTCCGGTCCGACCTGGAAGAAGGCATGGTGATGGGCCGGCGCATTGGCGAACATGTGATAGACCGCTTGCATTTCAGAAAGTCAGATACCGTGACGAAACCTAAACTGGCGGTGCTCAAATAAACAGGCCCGTCTTCAAAATCTGTAGTTTTATTTCTTACATAAATCAAAAGCCCCTGCAACCACAGGGGCTTTTGATTTTGATGATTGCATAAGCTTTTATACTATGCGGTTTTCAGCTTTATGAATTCCTGCCGACAATGGTGAATGGTCAGTAATCAATAGTGAATAGCAAGCCGCTATCCAGATAACGAAATGTTGTTTTTGCGAAAGGATATGTGTAAAGTGCAACACACTGGCCTTCTTACTATGGGATTTTGAAAGAGTTTATTTTACCGGGCTCCTAAATCTCTCTTGTTATCTGTATTATAATTTGGTATTCACCATTGACCATTCACAATTGACGATTGAATTTTATAAAGCTGAAAACAATTTAGTATTAAAGTCGGAGCCGCCGCTGGCAGGAAAGACTAATACAGATTTTACAATCATTATCTCACTGCTGCAGCCGTCATAGGGGGTTTTGAAAAGATGTTGCAACACCCCGCCCGTTAATTAGATGGGAAAACAAAAAAGCATCTAATTAAAAAAAGGCTCGCTAGAGCCTTCTGATTTTAATGTTTCGGAACCATACATTATCGCCATGATCCTGCAGCGCAATTTTGCCACTTTTATAAGTGGCAAAGTCAGGCATGTCCTTAAACTTGCTGCCGGCTACCAGTTTACGCCACGCCTCATCCCACAAGGTGGTGTTCAATACGTGTTCGCCGTTTAGGTAAAAATCCAGCTGACCCTGGTTGGCCCTTATCTCCACCTGGTTCCACTGCCCGGCGGGTTTTACGGTTTCTTTCGATACAGAGATCAGGTCGTACAGGTCGCCGGCCCGGTGCTTAACGATTTTAGCATCGCTGTGGGCGTCATTGTCCAGCACCTGCATTTCGGGGCCCGTGTGCCAGGGATAGGGGTATTTGGCATCTTCTTTTACATAAAACATAATACCGCTGTTGCCGCCGGGCGCCACCTTCCACTCCAGCTTCAGGTGAAAATCGTCGAATTCATCATTCGTAACAATATCGCCGCCTTCGTTGGGCTGTCCTTCCTTTTTGCTGGCGGCATCAAAAAACAGGGTGCCGTTTTCAGCCTTCCAGGCTTTGCCTATTGAATCTTTTTTGCCGTAGGTGTGCCAGCCGTTTGTGGTGGTGCCGTCAAACAACAGTTGCCAGCCTTCTCCTTTTTCATTTTCCGTTAGGATGTTGGCGGCAGTAGCAGCCGTGTCGTTGGTAGTTGATGTGTCCATGGATGAAACGTTTTGCGATCCGCAGCTGCCCAGCAACGCGGCCGACAGCAACAGGTAAGGGAATTTAAGCATAGTTGACTATTTAAAGATAGGATGTTTTGAATCTGGGCACCGCCCACAAAAACCCACACTGCAACTCACCTGCCTCCTTCCATAAATATAAAGGAATCCGGCACATGACCTTTTAAAACAATTGATCCCTGCCACCGCATGGCCATTCCAACCGCTCTCTTTTTAACCAAATTCTAATTTTTTCAGGAAATTTCCTATTCTATGTGTTCGTTAAAATAGTATATTTAGACGTCTCATTTTTTATCCATTTGTTTAACGGAATGCAAGCCATACAGTTGACGCCCATCATATTGACCTGTTGTTACACTCCTGGTAAGGTTTGCTGCATTTTCATTACTGATTTAAAAGATTGTCAATGAAATTAACCACCCGTCTACAGCTTTCGACCATGATGTTTCTGAACTTCTTTATCTGGGGCTCATGGTTTGTTACAGTGGGAACGTTTTTAGGAAAACATTTATCCGCCAGCGGTACGCAAATCTCCTTTGCTTATTTAAGCCAGTCTATTGGCGCCATTGTGGCTCCTTTTATCATCGGGCTCATTGCCGACCGCTATTTTTCTGCCCAAAAAATCTTGGGGGTCCTGCACCTGGCCGGCGCGGCCTTGCTCTGGTACGCTTCCTCCGTGCAAAATGTAGACAGCTTTATACCGGTCATTATCGGGTACATGATCCTTTTTATGCCCACGCTGGCACTGGTCAATTCGGTTTCTTTCCGGCAAATGAACGACCCCAGCAAAGAGTTTCCGTTGATTAGGGTACTGGGCACCATTGGCTGGATCGTGGCGGGCCTTTTAATCTCTATTTTGGCCTGGGATACCGTAGGCCAGGAAGGGCGGCTGGCCAATACCTTTAAAATGGCTTCGGTGGCCTCTTTGCTACTGGGCTTGTTTAGTTTTAGCTTACCGGCCACTCCACCGTTAAAAAAAGGCACCAAAACTTCAATGGCCGATGTACTGGGTCTGGACGCATTGGGTCTTTTAAAAAACAAAGGTTATTTACTGTTCTTCCTGGCGTCCATTGCTATTTGTATTCCGCTGGCATTTTATTACAACTTCACCAATATCTTTTTGAATGAAAGAGGCATGGAAAACGCGGCCGGCAAGCAATCGCTGGGGCAGGTTTCCGAAATTGTTTTCATGGTGATCATGCCGTTTTTATTTGTACGGCTGGGGGTAAAATGGATGCTGGCCGTGGGCATGATCTCCTGGGCCGTTCGCTACGTGTTCTTTGCCTATGGCAATGTGGACGACACCGCCTGGATGCTGATTGCCGGTATTGTGCTGCATGGCATTTGTTACGACTTCTTTTTTGTAACCGGACAGATCTATACCGATAACCTGGCGGGCGAAAAGTTCAAAAGCGCCGCGCAGGGATTGATCACCCTGGCCACCTATGGCGTGGGCATGCTGATCGGGTCTTTGGTTTCCGGCCCCATTGTAGATGCGTATGCCACCGGCGACACCCACGACTGGAAAGCCATTTGGTTGGTACCGGCCTCCATTGCCGCCGTGGTCACCATACTATTTGTTTTGTTTTTCCGGGATAACGTCAGGCCTAAAAATGTGTCGGAAGACCAAATGGAAAAAGGACTGGCTGCCAGCCCTATCACCTAATACCCTACTGACATGTTGAAACAAACCTCACGAAGAAAAGTAATCAAAAACCTTATACTGGGCGGAACGGCTGTGGTGGCCGCACCGGCAGTTTCCATGGCAGCCTGCAATACAATGGAAGAAAACAAGCCACTCAAAGGCAACATCAACCACTCGGTTTGCCGCTGGACCTACGGCCAGCTGTCGCTGGACGAACTGTGCACGGCAGTAAAAAAGATCGGCTTTGCCGCCATTGACCTGGTGGGTCCCAAAGACTGGAATACGCTGAAAAAGCACGGTGTTTTTTCTTCCATGTGCAATGGTTTTGAAATCAGCCTGACCGAAGGCTGGAACGACAAACAGTACCATGCCACCCTCATTAAAAACTATACCGACGGCATTGACCAGGTGGCCAAAGCGGGTTATAAAAACCTCATTTGCTTTAGCGGCAACCGTAAGGGTATGGATAACGAAACCGGACTGAAGAATTGCGCCGAAGGCTTAAAGCAAATTATGTCGCAGGCCGAAAAAAGAGGTGTAACGGTTATTATGGAGCTTTTGAACAGCAAGGTGGACCACAAAGATTATATGTGTGATCTTTCCGCCTGGGGCGTGGAGCTGTGCAAGCGGGTAGGCTCGGAAAACTTTAAACTGCTGTACGACATTTACCATATGCAGATCGATGAAGGCGATGTGATCCGGACCATCAGGGACAATCACCCATATTTTGGGCACTACCACACCGGCGGGGTACCGGGTCGGGCCGAGATTGACGACACACAGGAACTTTTTTATCCCGCTATTATGAACGCCATCAAAGAAACGGGCTTTAAAGGTTATGTAGCGCAGGAGTTTATTCCTAAAAAAGAAGATAAAATAGCCAGCCTGCAAAAGGCGGTTCAAACTTGTGATGTATAAAACTTATTTTTCACCATAAAAAATCTATAAAAAAAATAGCTGATTATGGCCAACAATGTATATGATGCAATCGTAGTGGGCTCCGGTATCAGTGGCGGATGGGCTGCGAAAGAATTAACCGAAAAAGGCTTGAAAGTGTTGCTGCTGGAGCGCGGCAGAAACATTGAGCACGTAAAGGGTTATGTCAATGCCAACAAAGAGCAATGGGAGTTTCCGCACCGCGGCTTACGCACCCAGCAAATGATTGCCGACTACCCGGTACTGAAAAGAGATTATCCCCTCAATGAAACCAACCTGGATTACTGGGTAAAAGACAAGGAAAGCCCGTATACCGAAGTAAAAAGATTTGACTGGTACCGGGGTTACCACGTAGGGGGCCGCTCCCTGATGTGGGGCCGCCAGAGCTACCGCCTCGGCGACCTGGACTTTGAAGCCAACGCCAAGGATGGCATTGCAACGGACTGGCCGATCCGCTACAACGAAATAGCACCCTGGTACGACTATGTAGAAAAGTTTGCCGGCATCAGCGGTAGCCGCGATGGTTTGCCCCAGCTACCCGACGGTCAGTTTCAACCTCCCATGGAAATGAACTGCGTGGAAAAAGACGTTGCCGAGCGGGTAAAAAAACATTTCAACAACCAGCGCCACATTATTATTGGCCGAGTGGCCAACATTACGCAGCCCCTGCCGGGCCGTACCAACTGCCAGTACCGCAACAAATGCTGGCTGGGTTGTCCGTTTGGCGGGTACTTCAGCACGCAGTCTTCTACCCTGCCGGCTGCCATGAAAACCGGCAACCTCACACTGCGTCCTTTTTCTATTGTAACCGAAGTGCTTTACGATAAGGATACCAAAAAAGCCAAAGGCGTGCGGGTGCTGGATGCCGAAACCAACCAGACGTATGACTACTTTGCCAAGGTGGTTTTCCTCAACGCCTCGGCCATGAACTCTACCTGGGTCCTGTTCAACTCGGCGACCGATGTATGGGAAGGCGGCCTGGGCAGTGCCAGCGGGCAACTAGGTCATAACCTGATGGACCACCACTTCCGCTGCGGCGCCTCCGGTGTGGCAGAAGGCTATGAGGATAAATATTATTTTGGCAAGCGGCCAACCGGTATTTATGTACCCCGCTTCCGCAACCTCAATGGTGAAAAACGTGATTACATCCGTGGCTTTGGTTACCAGGGTGGTGCCAGCCGCGAAGGATGGAGCCGCGAAGTAGCCGAATTGAGCATCGGCGGCGCCTTTAAAGACGCCCTGGGCGAGCCCGGCCAGTGGACCATGGGTATTACCGCCTTTGGCGAAATGCTGCCTTACCACGAAAATAAGATCACGCTGGATAAAAATACCAAGGACAAGTGGGGCCTGCCGGTACTGGCGGTGGACTGCGAGATCAAAGACAATGAGAAAAAGATGCGGACCGATATGATGAACGATGCCAAGGAAATGCTGGAAGCAGCCGGTCTGAAAAACGTACGCACCTACGACAACGGCTACTACCCGGGCATGGGCATTCATGAAATGGGTACGGCACGCATGGGTCGCGATCCCAAATCTTCCGTGCTCAACAAGCACAACCAAATGTGGGATGCACCCAACGTGTATGTAACCGATGGCGCCTGCATGACCTCCGCCTCCTGCGTGAACCCGTCGCTGACGTATATGGCTTTAACGGCACGGGCTTGCGACCATGCAGTGAACGAACTGAAAAAAATGAACATCTAATCATCCAAACTCATACTCATACTTTATCATGGCAGAAAAAGAAACACAACAACCATCCGGCGCTTCGCGGAGAAGTTTTATCAGAAACACGGCCCTGACAGCTGCCGGCTTTTTCATTGTACCCCGCCACGTACTGGGCGGCAAGGGTTTTATAGCCCCCAGCGACAAACTGTTAGTAGCAGGTGTTGGTGCAGGCGGTAAAGGCGAAAGCGACATCATGAGCTTTTACAAAAGCGGTAAGGCTGAAATTGCTTTCCTGTGCGATGTGGATGACCGCCGGGCCGCCAATTCCATCAAAGCTTTTCCAAAGGCTAAGTATTATAAAGACTGGCGGGAAATGTATGAAAAAGAATCCAAGAACTTTGATGCGGTTTCCGTATCCACCCCCGATCACAACCATGCCGTGCAAACCCTGGCCGCCATGCAGCTGGGCAAGCACGTATACGTACAAAAACCCCTCACCCACGATATTTATGAAGCCCGCGTACTGACCGATGCAGCCAAGCGCTACAAAGTGGTCACGCAAATGGGTAACCAGGGCGCCTCCAGCGATGGCACCCGTTTGATGAAAGAATGGTTTGACGCCGGCCTTATTGGAGATGTACACACCATCTACTCCTGGACCGACCGCCCCGTATGGCCGCAAGGCATTGAATGGCCTACCGCCAAAGCCGAAGTGCCCAAAGAACTGAACTGGGACCTATGGCTGGGTACGGCACCTTATAAGGATTATGTAGATAAACTGGTGCCGTTTAACTGGCGCGGCTGGTGGGATTATGGTACCGGCGCTCTGGGCGATATGGGCTGCCACATGCTGGAGGTTGCCTTCCGTGTGCTGGACCTGCGATACGCCTCCGATGTTCAGGCCAGTATTGGAACGGTTTACGTAGACGAGTTCAAGCGGGGTTATTTCCCGGAAAGCTTCCCGCCTTCCAGTCACGTAACGCTTACCTTCCCCAAAACCTCCAAAACCAAAGGACCTGTAAAAGTGCATTGGATGGACGGCGGTATTCAACCAACACGGCCTGAAGAACTAGGACCTAACGAGGTATTTGGCGATGGCGGTAATGGTACTTTGTTTATTGGCACCAAAGGCAAAATGATGTGCGGCACCTATGGTACCAACCCGCAACTGCTGCCCACCAAACTGACTAAAGAAACAAAGGTAAAACAAACCATTGCCCGCGTACCGGGCGGCGCCAACGGCCACTATGCCCAGTGGGTAGAAGCCTGCATTGCCGGTTATGGTAAAAAAGAAGTGAGTGCACCGTTTGAAGTATCCGGTCCCTTAACGGAACTGCTGCTGATGGCCAACCTGGCCATTCGTGCACACGACATCCGTAAGCCAAGGGCCGACGGTAAAGGCTTTACTTACCCCGGTCGCAACATCAAGCTGGAATGGGACAACAACAACATGAAGGTGACCAACTTTGATGATGTAAACCAGTTTGTAAAACGCCAGTACCGCGAAGGTTACAGTCTGAAAGCCTAACATTTAACGCTAAAAAACATTAAATATCTTTTATGAACAGAAGAGAAGCCGTACAAAGCATTGCCCTTTTACTGGGTGGTTCACTGGTAGGCGCCAACGCTTTTTTAACCGGCTGTAAATCCGAAACCGGTAAGCCGGGCACCTGGACACAGGACGACATTGCTTACCTGGACGAAATAGCCGATACCATTTTACCCACCACCAGCACGCCGGGTGCCAAAGCGGCTCATGTAGGCCAGTTTATGACCGTGATGGTCAACGACTGCTACGAAGCAAAAGACCAGAAATCTTTCCGCGAAGGCATGGATAAAATAAACGACCTGTCTCAAAAGCAATACAACGCATCGTTTATGAAAATTACTCCGGAGCAGCGGCATGAACTGCTGGTAAAGCTGGATGGGGAGCAGAAAGAATATACCAAAAACAAAAAGCCGGAAGACCCGGGCCATTACTTCCGCCTGATGAAGGAGCTGACCCTGCTGGGCTATTTTACTTCCGAAATCGGCAGCACGCAGGCCAGGCGGTATGTACCGGTGCCCGGTCGATACGAAGGTTGCATTCCGTACAAAAAAGGCGACAAGGCTTTTGCCTAAGCTTTCCTGCTGCATTACAACGGCACGCCGCATAAGTGCTTAACTATACACAGCCCACTGACTCCGTTTGTTCAGTGGGCTGTTTTTTGTTTTATATATGGATTACCACCGGTACTGTTACCATCAAAAACATTTAAGGAGCGCAACCTAACCAAAGCCATATATGGACTTTTAAAGAAGTTGGCTTCTGTCAACGGCCAACTGCCAATTATCAACCAATAGCCTATGGGGTTTTAAAGAAAATGGGGTTCCAGGGCGCACCACAGGTAAAATGCAGCGAATGGTACCGCCCCATTCACTGCATTTTTTTAGCGTTCCAACAAGGGTACGCCGCTTTCTGCTGATGATTTGTTGCCTTTGGCCTACCCGTTTTAAGCATTTTTACTTATTTTAGTTTTTCTGACAGCCACCCTTCATCATTTACAGCAACTATAATTAATAACACATCTAACATGGACCACGACCAGGTGAACAGGACACCTTTTGAAATCAATAAGGCAAAAGGAATCATAGCTGTTATTAATGCAACGGGTTGTATTGTGGCTGTCAACGAAGCCTTTCAGCACTTCTTTCAACTACAGGAAAGAGAGGTGCTCCGCAAAAGTTTGTGCGCACTCGTGGTGCCTGAGGAAAAAGAAAAAGCAGCCGGTTTTTGTGCAGAGGCGCTGCAGGGTATACCGGTATATGGTTACCTGGCATTTACTAATGCGCAACAGCAAAAAAGCATCCTCAATATTACCCTGGTGCCCTTGCTGGAAGACGGCCGTATTACCGGCGCGTATTGCTTTTTTAAAGATGCTACCGCCACGGTACAAAAAAACAAAACCATACACGATAGTGAGCAACGGCTCAAAACCATCCTGAACAACGAACCCGAATGTGTAAAAGTGCTGGCACCGGATGGTACGGTAACCGGCATCAATCCTGCCGGGCTGGAAATAGTGGGAATAGACCATGAAGCGGACTTGATCGGTACCCAATGGGACCGGTTTGTACACCCGGAAGACCGGGAGCAATTCACCCGCCTGCACCAGAAGGTATGCCAGGGCGAAAAAGGAGTGCTGCAGTACCGGCTGGTAAGTACTTCGGGTGCCTGTCGCTGGATGGACGCCACTTCCGCTCCGCTGAAAGACAAATACGGGAATATTTATGCCACCTTAAGCGTTACCCGCGACATATCGGATAAAAAGAAAGCGGAAATAGAACTGCAAAAGCTGGCTACCGGATTGCAGAAAATAATGGACTCCTCGCTGGATGTTATTTGCGTCTTCGACCAAGCTGGCCGTTTTTTGCAGGCCAGCAAAGCCGCTTTCCATTCCTGGGGCTACCACCCCCGGGAGCTCATAGGCCGCCATTACCTGCAGCTGGTGCTGAAAGAAGACCGGCCCAAAACCAAACAGGCCGTCAAAGACCTGGTAGCCGGTGCGGCTTTAACCAATTTTGAAAACCGGCACCTGACCAAAAGCGGTAATGTGGTGCCTATCGTATGGTCGGCCATCTGGGATGCCAGCACACAGGAAATGTATTGCATTGGCCGCGACGCCACTGAAAAAATGAAAGCTGAAGCCCAACTGAAAAAACAGGAAGAACGGTTGGAGCAGGCCAAAAAAATGGCCAAGATCGGCTACTGGGAATACGATTTCAAACAGCAAAGAGGCTATG
>JAEWAC010000359.1 GCA_023391895.1 Bacteroidota bacterium | reverse complement strand
AACCTGCACTGTAAACAACGGCATCCACTTTCGCATTTTGTTTCATAATGTTCCTGACAAATTGCTCTACACGACCGGCAATGCTTTTATTTACCAAACCACCGGTTAAAAGCGACTCTGCTTTGAGGCCCGTGCCGGCATCCACCACTACCTCGTAAGGCCGTAATGGCTCACATAAAATATAAGTTTCAATGCCATTTACTCTTTTAACACGCGCCAGGTTGGTTTCTTTTTCTTTTTGGGCCGCGGCACAAAAGAACAGGCTTGTAAGAAGACATAAGGCCACTAGTTTTCTCATGGTTGTTTTTGTTGGTTTTGATTGCTTTGTATATACAACGGATTACTTTTCAAACTTGATGGTGGCACTTACGCGGGCACGCAATGTTGTGGTGGTGGCCTTGTTGGCTTTGCCACTCATGCTGAAAGTAACATTGGAACCACTGAAAAACGGTTTGATATTTGGGCTATTGCTTACAGAAAATACAGCACTGGTGCTGGCACCGGTTGGTATGTTAAAAGGACCCATTACAGCCGGCGTGCCGCCTGTGGAAACGGAAAGTTTTACATAGTCAAAATTGCTAAGGTTGTTTGAAGAAATGTTTTCCAGAAGCTGGATACCAACTTCATTGATATACATAGCCCCTACAATATCAGCCCCAAATACATCGCCTGTATTTTTACGGATAACGCTATCCAGGTTATAGCGTACATTCGTTTGCCCCATGCTTACTTCCGAGGTTGTATTGGAGATGACCGGAATGGTTACTTCAAAACTCAGGGGTGATTCGAAGGGTTTAAATAAAGCATCCTCTATCTTTTTACAGGAAGTAAAGGAAAGTGCCAGGAAGGCAACAACAGTTAATAAGCATAACTTTTTCATGATACGTATTGTTTAAAATTGAAGAAAACAGATAATGCACCGGCATAAAGCAACGCAGTACTGCAAGGATGATATGGGGATTTGAAAGGTTTGTTTAAAAGCAGTTCCTGTACCAGTAGCCGTATACTATCAGGCATAAACAGGCAGCTCTTTTTTAGTCTTTGCTGTGGCGTACCGCCGAGCAGTCAAATGCCACACTCTTTGAAAATCCCATACTTGCTTGATAAAGCTGCCAGAACGGCAAAAAGGCGGAAAATAGAGGCAGGAAATGGAAAAATACTTTTTTGCGCATCCTTGTTTTCATGTGGTTAATGATTGATGATCAAATTGGTGATGTGCAAAAAAAGTAGAAATACAAGGGGCCGCCAATACCTACCGGTAGGTATTTTAAAGCATCTTTCAACGGCTTACAATAAGCCGTGCTCGCGTGCATAATTCACAAGTCCCACTACACTTTTAACGCCGGTTTTACGTCCTATATTTTTTCGGTGTGTCTCTATGGTACGTTCAGACAAAAATAACTGCCTGCTGATCTCTGCCGTTGTCAATTCTTGGGCGATTAGTCGTATAATCTCAATTTCCCTGGGCGAAAGCGGACTACGTATTTCGGCTTCTTGTTTACGCCTGATGCTATGGAAATAATGCCCGGCTATTGACTGCTGAATGTATTGCTTTCCTTCCATGACCTGCCTAATGGCCAAAAACAATTCCTCCTGTTTTACATTTTTCAACAGGTAGCCCAAAGCACCGGCTTCCAGTAACGAAGTAATAATTTGCAGGTTGTCGTGCATGGTCAGTACCATTACCCTTATCAAAGGAAATTCGTCCCGGATCAATCTGGTCAATTCCAGGCCTGATAGTTCGCCCATGCTGATATCTGTCAGCACCAGGTCCGGATGATGCTTCCCGATCAGGCTTTTAGCCAGCGGCACTGAAGCAGCTTTGCCGATCACCTGCAGGTGGGGCGCTTCGTTCAAGATAGACTCAATGCCATCCATCAATATATCATGATCATCAACAAGCAATATTTTTATTTTTTCCATCATCCGGTGGTTTTAGCGCCGCCTGCCTGCCAGGCAGACCTTTGAATATTAATGATACTGGTAGTGCCTTTACCCCGTGTACTATCCAGCTCCAGCACCCCGTCATATATAGCAATACGACTTTGCATGTTTTTTAACCCCAGGCCGAATACAACATTTTCGGGCTGAAATCCAACACCATCATCTTCTACCAGTAATTGCACTTCATCAAAAAGCAAGTTCAGCTGCACTGTTACCGCACTGGCTTGTGCATGTTTTAAAATATTAGCACACAATTCCTGAAAACACCGGTAGAGGGTCAGTGAAACCATGTCATCCTGCAGGGGTTCTTCCATATGCGTATACAATGTAAAGGTTGTTTTGTCGTTGGCTTCATTTAGCCGGTTTATTTCCTGCTCCAGGGCTTTTACCAGGCCATAGTGTAACAACAATTCTGGTGTTACCTGGTGCGAAAGAGTGCGTACTTCCGTGCCTGCCTTTGCGATCAATTCATCTACCCGATCCAGGGAGGACCTACCCTTTCTTGCCTTATCCAGCTGTAATAAGGCGGCTGCCAGTGTTTGCCCTACACCATCATGCAGGTCTCCGGCTATGCGTCTTCTTTCCTTTTCTTCCGCTTCCATTACGGCTTTTGTACGCTTCTTTTGTTCGTTGAGCTGCTCCAGGGCCAGGCGGGTTCGGTAACGGTTCTTCATTAATTGGGATATATAGATACCTGATGCGACCAGCAAAATCAGCCCGCTTCCCATGAACATCAGCCAACGTTGCTGATGGCTGTTTTTCAGTTTGGCCTCCAGGTTTTCTTTTTTTAACTGCAGGTTCTCTGCCGTTTTTTTCTGGGTTTCAAACTGTACCCGCATTTGGGCAAGAGCATCTTGGTACTGCTTGTCGGCCACGTTCTCTTTTTGAGACAATAGCTTTTTGAAGTAGATGGTAGCGTTTTTAAAATCGCCAGTGGCCTCGTAGTTTTTTGCTAAGGCTTCATAGGTATCCGTGAGTTTTAAGGCATTCGCATGGTTGGCACTCAATGCCTCTGCTTTTTTAGCCCATTCTATGGCCAGGCCATACTCTTTATTTTTATTGTACAAATCGGCCAGCTCCAGGTAGTCGGACGCCAGCATGGAAGGATCGGCCACTTTTGCTCTGACTACAGAGGCTTCTTTTAAAAAAGCAATGGCCTTTTTAATTTTTCCCTGCTGGTAAAGGCTGCGGGCCAGGATGTTGAGGCCATTGGCCAGGTTGGCATTATTGCCGCTGCTGCGGGCTGCAGCCACACCTTCTTTCGCATGAATTTCTGCCTGCCGGTATTCCCCAAGGGTATTGTAGCAGGCGGCGATATTGCACAACAGCAAGGACCTGTTTTCATACAGGGGTGAAGGATTTATCCGCAGCACCTCATTAAAAAAATGAATGGCCTCTTCTGCTTTGCCATCTTCCATATAGGCCCAGCCAATACTGATCAGGGTACTGGTTTTACTTACCTGGTCATCCCGCTCTTCGGCTACTTTGAGTGCCTGCTTAAAACTTGCCAGGGCGTGGCTAAACTGGGTTTTCTTTACAAAGCACTGACCCTTTAAGATATAAAAATTAACCAGGGCGGTATCTTTATCAATGCTTTCAACATGCTTTAAAGCACTATCAATTTTTTGGATGGCCATATCGGCGGGATCATGCCTGTAACTTAACCAGGCATTGAAAAAAAGGCTCTGGATCATGCCATGACGGTGCTGTTGTCGATGCGATCGCTGCTCCAGTTCATGAATCATTTGCCGGGCCGAGTCTTCGTTGCTGCGCATCATCACCGGCAGGCGCTTGATAAGCGAATCCAAAGGAAGATTGGATGGAATAGACTGAGCCTGTGCTGCCCTATTATGGAACAGGAAAAGAATGCCTAGAAGGAGATACTTTGTAAAGGATGGAAGGGCACAAAACATATTTTCTTATGGACGGCAAAAAGTGAAGTCGCTAAAATATAAAATAAAAAAAACATTTTTATTATTGATCATAATAAACCATCACTTATTGACTTCACTTTTGATACAGCCATTCCCAGACATCGCCATCTTCCAGATCATACACCAGACCCATTAATTGAAACCCATTTCTTCGCAGGATTCTGGTAGAAAAGTTTTCTTCAGGAAGAGTGCGGGCTGTTATGTTGAGCATGGGATCCGTTCTCAAAGCAGTTTCCACTAACAACCGGCAGATCTGTGCGCCCACACCTTGCTGCCGGAATGGTTCAAAAGTACCATAGGCGATTTCTAGTACACCCGCTTTTGGAGGTCCTTTAAAAGCGGCACTGCCCACTAAAACATCCTCACGTTGCACATAATAGCAGATCCAGGGTGGTTGAAAACCGACTTTTTTGTAAAAGTCTATACTGGCATAAAGGCTTTCCTGGCACAATGGGTTTTCCAGGAATGCCTTATTTTCTTCCAGCTGTTCTTTTATTGGCAGCAGTACCATGGAATTAAAGGTATTATGGACTTTTGAAAGACTTTATTTGTCGCCCCTTCCCAACACTAAAACTGCTAAACAAGGAATTAAAGCTCCCTATCAAAGGAAGATTTTCTTTACGAAAATAATTGCGTCCTTGTTAAAGATGTTTTACGATTCGTAAAAGCAAATGGCTCACGTCCTTTCCTGCTGAATGGGAGCAGCATAGATAACGCCCACTATTCTTTCGTTAGGGTAAAATTATACTTCCTGTTCACCTTGCGGGGCGTGCCGGTACTGGATAGCACGGGGTGCAGGCGGGGTGCATCTAATTGAAGCCGGTCCTTGATCTGCTGTTTCAGGTAGGCGTTATCCGGCGTCAGAAACACATCTGTAATTTCTACCTGCCCATCGGTACCAATGGTATAAGAAACCGTGGCATAATAAGTTCCGTTCTTGATCTTTTTGGAAGATAAAACTTCGGTATTGAAGAGCGTGGTGGCTGTTGCCATATACTCCTTCCACAATACATTGTTGTCTTTTACCGGAGCGGCCACGGTTGCAGTATCTGCGGCAGCTGGTGCTGGCGTCACTTCAGCCGTTACGGCATTGGTGTCCTTTATAT
>JAEWAC010000354.1 GCA_023391895.1 Bacteroidota bacterium | reverse complement strand
CGTGTCGGCCGCCATTTTATGAATCAGCGAGGCAATGCGTTCAGCCTGACCCAGTGCCGGTGCCGTAAAAATAACGCGGGCCGTATCGGTATGGATCTGCTTCCATTGGGTAGCAGGCGGAAAGCCGCCAAAATTTTGCGCCTGACACAACTGGTCAGTAATCAGCAGGATAAGAAAAAATAGTCTGTACATAAAAAAGGATCACTTAAAATTAGAGGAAGAAAACAAAGCTTTGTTATGGCTTGTATATTATTTTCAATTTAAATTGACAGGCATGTTATTGCTGGCCCTGGCTATCGCCCCCGGTTTAGCCATTTGTATTTATGTTTTGTACCACGACGTGTATAACCGCGAGCCGGCTATCAACATGATCATGAGTTTTTTCTGGGGCATGTGCGCCATTCTGCCAGCGGTAGCTATCGAAGGCGTACTGACGCCTTATTTCAACAAATCTTTTCTTTCCATTATTGTGGGTGCCTTTGTAGGTGTGGCCCTGATAGAAGAGCTGAGTAAGTTTATGGTGCTGCGGCTGTACAGCTTTGGCCGTCCCAGTTTTGACGAACCGCTGGATGGCATTGTGTACAGCGTGCTGGTGAGCATGGGTTTTGCCACGGTAGAAAATGTTTTTTATGTGTACGAGCACGGCCTGCAGGTGGCTTTTTTAAGAATGTTTACTTCGGTGCCGGCGCATGCTACGTTTGCGGTGATCATGGGCTATTATATAGGCAAAGCCCGTTTTGAGTACCACCAGCGGACATCCCTGTTTATAAAAGGCGTTTTTGGTGCCGTCGTGGCCCATGGTACGTACGATGCCTTTTTACTGCTGGGCGAAAACGAATGGGTCAGAAAATATGTATCTGATATGTTGCTGTTTGCCGGCGCCCTCGCTTCCCTTTATATTGCCATACGCCTGAGCCGCAGGCTGGTACGGGTACACCGCCTTACCTCCCGGCAGCTGTTTCACGCCCGGCCGGAACTCAGCATCCGCAAGGCATCGGGCGAAGACATCCTGTTGATACGCGAACTCAGTAGCCAGGTATGGCCGCAAACCTACGCCAGCATGCTGTCGCAGGAGCAAATAGAATACATGATGAACCTGATGTACAGCGAGGCGGCGCTGCACCAGCAGATGCACGACAACCACCAGTTTATTATTGTTTACAACGCGGGCATTCCGATTGGCTTTGCCTCCTACAGCGAAATGGAACCGACCGTTTATAAACTGCAGAAAATATATTTGCTGCCCTTACAGCAAGGCCGTGGCACGGGCCGGTTTGTAATAGAGTCCATCGTCAATGACATTACACCCAAAGGAGCAACTGCTTTGATCTTAAACGTCAACCGCAACAACACCGCCCGGGAGTTTTACGAAAAGCTGGGTTTTAAAGTAATCCGTATCGAAGATATTGACATCGGCAACGGCTTTTTTATGAATGATTATATTATGGAACTCAAAGTTAACCAGGAGGCGGGGATGGGTCCACAGTCGACAGACGACAGTCCGCAGCAGAGGGAGGAGTTGTAAATGGTAAGTTGTAAGTAATAAGTATGGAAGGCAGAAGGCGGAAAGCTGAAGGCAAAATGAAAAATTGAAAATGTAAAACAGGAATGGTGCAGCGCCTTATCCCGCATTAGTTTAAAACATCTAATGCTTTGAGAAAAGATTAGCGGGATACCGCGCCTGCAGTAGTTTACCTCAACACGCAAAAAGACTGCACTTCTTGAAAAACCCATACCTGTAAAGACAAGTCAAATAATCTATAGAAGTTAAACAAGGATACACTCCGTAGTGAGGGTTGCTTGTGCGTGGGCCGGCCAAACGGGCGGAGCGATCGGGTTGGCCTTGAACTTTTGCTTACTTTTTCAGGGAGAAAAAGTAAGAAGGGCTACCTATCGGAGGATTAAACTATAATCATAGGAAATTAGAAAAGAACTACTATATGGGTTTTTGAAGAAGTTAGAAGGAAATGCTGAAAACGGGTTCATCATGTCAGGAACAAGAGCCATAACCAGTATAGGAAGAATTTCTTTAAAACACATACGGCAACTCCAGTAACGATCAAACCACATGGCATTTTAAAAGAATGGAAGAAATAAACTCAACTCCAACCGTTCAACTGAATGTCCCTCACCCCTATCCTTTCCTAAACAAAAAGGAGAAACAAGCAGCCTGCCGGGCCTTTTCTTTTCCTTTTACAGGGATAATCCTACCTTTGCCACACTTTAAAAAGATAGCTAATGTCAACCACGATCTCACGATCCAACATCAATTTTGACCTGCCTTACAAGGTAAAAGATATGAGCCTGGCCGAATGGGGCCGTAAGGAAATTCGTTTAGCCGAAGCAGAAATGCCCGGACTGATGGCCTTGCGTGCCGAATACGGTGCTTCGCAGCCCCTGAAAGGCGCCCGCATTGCCGGTTGTTTGCATATGACCATTCAAACCGCCGTGCTGATTGAAACCCTGGTGGCGTTGGGTGCCGAAGTAAAATGGAGCTCCTGTAACATTTTTTCTACCCAGGACCATGCCGCGGCGGCGATTGCAGCGGCCGGCGTAGGCGTGTTTGCCTGGAAAGGCCAGACCATTGAAGAAGCCGACTGGTGTATTGAGCAAACCCTGTTCTTTGGCGGTGCCGACCGTCCGCTGAACATGATCCTGGACGATGGCGGCGACCTGACCAATATGGTGCTGGACAAATACCCCGAACTGGTACAACATGTAAAAGGTATTTCGGAAGAAACCACCACCGGCGTACACCGCCTGTACGAAAGAATGGCCAAAGGCACGTTGCCCGTTCCGGCCATCAACGTAAACGACTCGGTCACCAAATCCAAATTCGACAACAAATACGGTTGTAAAGAATCGCTGGTAGATGCCATTCGCCGTGCTACCGACGTGATGCTGGCCGGTAAAGTAGCAGTTGTAGGTGGTTATGGCGATGTAGGTAAAGGTTCCGCCGCTTCTCTGGCGGGTGCCGGTTGCCGTGTGATCGTAACCGAAATCGATCCAATCTGCGCCCTGCAGGCTGCAATGGACGGCTTTGAAGTTAAGAAAATGATCGATGCC
This sequence comes from Bacteroidota bacterium, assembly GCA_023391895.1. Classification (GTDB taxonomy): domain Bacteria; phylum Bacteroidota; class Bacteroidia; order Chitinophagales; family Chitinophagaceae; genus Flavisolibacter. The sequence continues at coordinate 9,390 of JAEWAC010000354.1, read as the reverse complement.
GTTAAAGAGGCCGATATCGTAGTTACTGCTTCTGGCTGCCGCGACCTGATTACCGGTGCGCATTTTAAATTAATGAAGGACAAAGCCATTGTTTGTAACATCGGCCACTTTGATATTGAAATTGACGTAGCCTGGCTGAACGAAAACTATGGCGATACCAAAGACACCATTAAGCCGCAGGTAGATATTTACAATGTAGACGGCAAAGACATTATTCTGCTGGCAGAAGGCCGCCTTGTTAACCTGGGTTGCGCTACAGGTCACCCCTCGTTTGTAATGAGTAACTCGTTTACCAACCAAACCCTGGCGCAGTTAGAACTGTGGGCCAACGGTAGCCAGTACGAAAACAAAGTATATGTATTGCCCAAGCATTTGGATGAAAAAGTAGCCCGTCTGCACCTGGCCAAAATTGGTGTGGTACTGGATGAACTGACCGATGCACAGGCAGAATACCTGGGTATTACCAAAGAAGGTCCCTTTAAACCGGAGCACTACCGCTATTAAAATTATAGAGCTTCTATATTAAAATTATAGAGCTTCTAAAAGAAAAAGCCTGGCTGTTTTCGGCCAGGCTTTTTTATGCAAAACCGTTACCTGCTGTTTCTTTTAAAAGTCCATGCTAAAACCATTTTGCAGCAAAACAGGCCGTATGGCGCATCCAATACGGCCTGTTTACAGCACAAGTTTTTGTTAAAACAAAAAAACCTTCCCGGCGCCTGTATCTTGCACCAAACCTGCAACAGCACTGCATTTCAACACTTCCGAACACTATATAACAACTGTTAATATTTTATTTCCGCTAAAATTGTTATGGGCTTTCTTTAAAAAAAATTGCCGGCGAACTGGATTAAACTTTTAAATTTAGGAACGAACATAAATTGATTGCTGATGGGAAACTTTCAAATTAAAGAACAATCCAAAGTTTATGATGCCATTATTGTAGGCTCCGGCGCCGGTGGTGGCATGGCCGCGTATATGCTGGCCAATGCCGGCCTGCAGGTAGCCCTGATAGAAGCCGGCCCTATGTACGATCCTGCCAAAAACGTGACTCAGCTCAAATGGCCCTGGGAATCGCCCCGCCGCGGTGCCAGCACCAAGTTCAGGCCGTTTGGCGATTTTGACGCCTGCTACTGGGGGTGGGAAATTGACGGCGAACCGTATACCCACACGCCGGGAACAGAATGGGACTGGTTCCGGGCCCGCATGCTGGGCGGCCGCACCAACCACTGGGGTCGTATCTCCCTGCGTTTTGGCCCCAAAGACTTTAAGCGCAAAAGCATAGACGGCCTGGGCGAAGACTGGCCGATCGGTTATGAAGACATCAAACCTTATTATGACCGGTTGGACAAGCTGGTTGGCATTTTTGGCACCAATGAAGGCCTAGAGAACGACCCGGATGGCTATTTTTTACCGCCACCCAAGCCCCGCCTGCACGAACTGATCATTAAAAAATCGGCCATCAATGCCGGTGTACGGGTTATTCCTTCCCGCCTATCCATCCTTACCCAAAAAATCAACGACCAGCGGGGCGCCTGCTTTTTCTGTCAGCAGTGCGGCCGCGGCTGCCAGGTATATGCCGACTTTTCTTCTTCGTCGGTATTGGTAAAACCTGCGTTGAGTACCGGCAATGTGGATTTGATTACCAACGCCATGGCCCGCGAGGTATTGACCAATAAAGAAGGTTTGGCTACCGGTATTTCGTATGTAGATAAAGAAGACCTGCAGGAATACCAGGTAAAAGGCAAAACCGTGATCCTGGCCGCCAGTGCCTGCGAATCGGCCCGCCTGTTGCTCAATTCCAAGTCAGCCCGCCACCCCAATGGCCTGGCCAACAGCAGCAATGTAGTAGGCAAATACCTGCACGATTCTACCGGCGCTGCCATGGGCGGTGTTTTGCCCCAGTTGTTTGGCCGCAAGCGCTATAACGAAGATGGCGTAGGCGGTATGCACATATACTCGCCCTGGTGGCTGGATAATAAAAAGCTGGATTTCCCCCGCGGTTACCACATCGAGTACTGGGGCGGCTACAGCATGCCGGCTTATGGCTTTGGCTTTGGCATTGAAAACACCAATGGCAAATACCTGGTCAACGGTCAAAAGAAAGAAGCCGGTGGTTATGGCAAGTCGCTGAAAGAAGACTTCCGCTATTTCTATGGCGCTACGGTAGGCATGGCCGGTCGCGGCGAAGCGTTAGCCCTTGAAAGCAATTATTGCGAAATTGACCCGAACGTAGTGGATAAATACGGCATCCCGGTGCTGCGCTTTAATGTAAAGTGGAGCGACCATGAAATCAAGCAGGCCAAGCACATGAAGGAGACCTTTAAAGAAATCATGCACGGCATGGGTGCTGTTATTACCTGGGGCGACGATGGTCCGGAAAATAAATATGGATTGGAAGCGCCGGGCAAAATCATTCACGAAGCCGGAACGGCACGCATGGGCAATGATCCTAAGACCTCGGCTTTAAACAAGTGGAACCAGGCGCATGACTGTAAAAACCTGTTTGTGGTGGATGGTGCGGCCTTTACCTCACAGGCCGACAAAAACATCACCTGGACCATTATGGCCCTTACCATGCGCGCCTCGGAATACCTGGTGAGCGAAATGAAAAAGCGGAATATTTAATCTTTTAAAAATGAACATGGTGCTTTGCCCTATGCATTTTCCACTTATGTCTTCTTAATTACCATAAAACCATTGTAACATGGATAGAAGAAAATCATTAAAAGTACTGGCTTTGACCTTTTCCAGCGGCGTACTGCTGGATGCCTGCCAACCAAAGGATAAAAAAGATACCATCAACCTGGCAGCCGCCGGCAACCCGGAGGTCACCATTGACCGGATGCCTGAAGAAGAAGCACATCATAAAAAACTGATCGGCGAAAAATATTTTACCGATCACGAAATGGCCACCATTGCCGTGCTGAGCGACATCATCATTCCCAAAGATGAGGTGTCTGGCAGCGCTACCGATGCCAAGGTGCCTGACTTTATTGAATTTATTGTAAAAGACAAACCCAATTTTCAGGTGCCCATGCGGGGCGGTCTGCGCTGGCTGGATATGCAAAGCGCCAAACGTTACGGCAAAGCCTTTAAAGACGCCAGCAGCGAGCAGCAGCTGGCCCTGGTAGACGAAATTGCCTACCCTGCCAAGGCCAAGCCGGAAATGCGGCAGGGCGTTTCTTTTTTTAACACGATGCGCAACCTCACCGCCACCGGTTTTTACACTTCCGAAATAGGCATCAAAGACATTGGCTATATGGGCAACCAGCCCAACCAGTGGAACGGTGTGCCCGACGATGTGCTGAAACAGTACGGCTTAGCCTATACGGAAAAAGAACTAAAGGAATGTGTCTCCTTTGACAAAGCGTAAAAAAACGCACTCCCTTCAAAGCCCTGATCCATTCAGGGCTTTTTTTTGCCCTGGCCCCGCGCCAGATTGTTTCGCATTGAACACCGTTGCAGTAGCAGTTATCAAAGCCTTCATTATGCTTATACGAAACGTTATTTGTATGATGATTTGGTATTCACCCTTGACCATTCACCATTGACGGTAGAATTTCATAAAACTGAAAACCCTATAGTATAAAAACCACTTCTTTAAAACCCCATATGGTTCGTAACGGCGCCTGCAGCTCATCGCCCCTTTATTACGTTTGATGTAGCGGTTTGCTTTCTCCATCTGAAAGGGATTGACAACGCTTTAAAACAGCTATAGCTTTATCATCACAACCTTAACGATACTGCCATGACACCAACAACACACAAAAGCAATGCACCTGCTTACCTGCACAACGATAACCGCATACAGGTGGAATATTCGTTTTCGGAATATACCGATACCCACCACTGGACGCAGTCCGGTAAAGTATGGCTGGACATATTATTTGTACACCCGGAAAACGATGAAGTAGCCAGCGTAAGAATCGCCAAATCCAACCTTATACTTTGCCAGCCAAAGGAAGTAGTGGAAGCCGTCGTACACAACGAGGTAAGACAGTTTCTTACCCTGCCCAATATGGCATACGACTACATGTAAAAATGAGTATGGGCTTTTGAAGCGTTTTTAAAACAATTACCTCTATATAAATCAAAGCATCATGTATCTTTTCCGCAACGCCAATTGCATTTTAACAACGAAAGCGCTATTTTGGGGCTTTAAAACCAACCTCCTATGAACCTGATCAGAAAACTATTGGGCCAGATCAACAGGGCCACTTTGACCGATGCCGCCTTGCTGGCAGCCATAGTAGTAATGGCCGTGATATATAAGATGAATAAAATACAAGCGCTTTCGTTTGCCAATTGGTAAGCTGGCAGCATCAAAAAAGCACTGTTTCAACCCCCTTTCCGGGTGTGGGAACAGTGCTTTTTTGATGAAAGTCTCCTGCCGGAAGTCTGCCATTTTACTGATGGTTCTACGAAACCGTTATCCAAATTATGACTTGGTATTCACCATTGAAGGGATTTCATAAAGTTGAAAACAAGTTAGTATTAATTACCTCCATAAAACGCTTTCAAAAGTCCATATCGTTTTATTGCCACAGCTGATCGGCTGTACTTGATAGCTCCTTTTTTGTTGCAATCCTGTAATGGCTATTTAACGCTACGCTGCTGCCGCCGTTCACTATCCAGCATTACTTACTGCAATCTTACACGTGTGCTATTGCTCCGGTAAACATCTCGCAGCTTGCGGGCTTCCCGGTTTTGGGGTTCCAGCTTCAGGGCCGAGTCGATCTTTGCAGCGGCTTTGGCGGTATCGCCTAAAACGGCTTTGGCTTTTGAAAGCGTTATATAGACTTCGGCGTATTGCACGGGTGAGGCTTCCAGTATCTTTACCTGCTGCTGCAGGGCAGCTTCCGCAGCGGTATCGGCCGGGTTGGCCTCCAGCTTTCGAAGCTGTATCTCTGCCTGCACGCGGGGCGTCAATACGGCACTTTTAAACTGTTGCAGCTCTTCATTGTTTCCCAGCACCTCCAGTCCCTTGTTGGCCCACTCTACCGCCTTAACCGAGTCGCCCAGCAGGGCATTGGTTTGCGCCAGCGTGATCACGGTAGTTACATTGGCCGTTGCATCTCCTTCTTTTTTGATTTTTTCCACCATCTCCTTTGCTTCTGTCCGCAGGCTGCTGTCGGCGGGGCTTTCCGCCAGTTTATCATTCAGGCACTGCAGGCGCTGCACCTCAATAGTTACTTCGGCAAAAGCCACCTTGGTAATAGCCGGAAACCCGATCATGACCAGCGAAATCAAAAACATCACCACCAGCAGTTTGGTGTCGTACTTTAATGCGGTAAAAACTATAGCGGCAATAAACAAAACGATCCCCAGGATCGACAGAACGATCTCATACAGTTGCATGCACACACCAAAAAGATCTACCAGCAGCGGCATAAAAGAAAGTTAGAATCGGAAAAGATTGGTTGTACTAAGATATTTCAAAAAAACAGGGATGTCAATATGGACTGTAATTTAACCGGCAAGGCTGACGCGACGGCTTTACCATGCCCACAGCAACAGGGTACCCGGTCATTTCCTGCAGATTAGCGCTAGCTTTGCAGAGGCAGACTGGTTCAATTTTGTTTTATTTAAAAAGCATACTATGGACAAACGCGATACCCTGGTAGTACATGCTACCTTTTTACCCATTTTACAGTCGTTGCAGGCGGCGCAGCAAAAGGCATCGCTGCTGGTGGACGACCAGGGCATTGGCCGCGAAGAGGGGTTGATTACTCAAATCACCGAAGCGGATGGAGATACGCTGATCCATTTAAGCAATGGAAAAATCATTGACTTGAAAACCATCGTAGCCGTTAATGGCACTTTTCTTTCCGATTATTCGGAGTGTTGAAAGTTACCAGCAACCTGCAGCTGCAGCAGGCACACAAAAGCATGGGGTTTACCACCATGCGTACTTATTGCGCTGCATTAAAAGAATGGATGTAGTGGTTTGCCCAAGGCAGTAAGCACTTCTCTTATCTTTGCATAGGCATTAACTAAAACGGCCTGCTAGTCCTGAAGCAGTATAAAATAATATGAAATAAAATTGAATCAGGCTGCTTTTGACAGCTTATCCGATGGAGCAGCTTTCGCAAACCGGCCTGCTTTAAACAACTCGTAGTTATACAGGTTCATCAGTACAAAGCAAATGCTGTAAAAAAACTCGCCCAGTTCTTCCTGCAAGCCAAACGGGTAATCAATCATTACCATTGAAGTAATAAAATAAGCAGGTATCAGGAAAAAAGGAGGAATAATGAATTGCTTGTTTTTAATGAGTTGCAACTGCAGTTTTCCTTTTCTCAGCAGCCAGGGAAAAACTACGCCATATACAAAAAGTACCAACAGGGCTACGTGTTTTGTTTTGATGCCTGTTACCAGTTGAAAAGTATTGTGCAGGTTGGTTTCCTTCTGGCCGTTATATTTTTGGAAAAACTCGTTGGACTCAATGCCAAAAACCCGCTGCCCCCAACTGATTTCTTCCAGGCCAGCTAAAAGCGCAAATGCAAAAAACAGGAAGAAAAACCAATGGTTATAATGATGCCGCCGACGGATACCCAACGCTATTTTCAACGCATATATACCACTGATGATCAGGCCTGCAAAAGTAAACCACTCGATCCAGCCGTCTTCCCGCAGCAGAAAAAAGAAGCTTTTCCTGCTAAAAACAGCCAGTACAATAAACACAAAAAGAATGGTGGGAATAAGCCAAAGGGCAACAGAGCGGATTCGCCGGGTGGTAGCGTTCGAATTCATATAGTAACAAATAGGGCTTCAAAATAATATTAAATAATTATTAATTCAACAGAAACGATGAAATAAGTAATTTTTTTTTTCTGAATCGTGCTTAAAGATGCCATAGATCAATCCGCAATTGCAGAAATTCGCTGGCGCCCCCCCTCATCCCTGCTACCGTACTAACTGGCTGGCATTAAAGTTGAAAACACTATCCGAAAAACCAACTTTATGTACAATAACCAGATCACCACGCAAGAACAGGCCGTTTGTCACTTGTTTTTCCATTGCTGTTATAAAGATGGCGCCTTCAGCCAGGCAGAAATCAAAACCGTTTCCGACAAGCTGGTTACCGCAGGCCTGCATAAGGACCTGAACGTAAAAGAAGAAGTGATGGCATACCAGTCTTACCGTAATGAAATAGTAGATGAAACGGAATACCTGTCGTTTCTGGTACAGCGGATACAGCCAACCAACGGACTGGCTTTATTTTCTTATTGCGTAGAGCTTTGCCTGAGTGATGCAGAGATGAGTCCTGCAGAAGAAACCCTGCTGGGCAACCTGTCGGCGGCACTGGATATGGAAGCAGCAGAAAAAGACGCGGTGCAGAAACTGATGGTGCAAAGAAAAGTGGTGGAGACCCAAAAACTATTTTGATACCATATGGCGGCGGTGAGTAAAAGCTATAACGGATGCTCAGAAAAGAAAAACGCCTGAGCCATCCAAAAGAGTGGTTTGCGGCACCGCCTTTTTGTAGGCGCACAACGGCCTCCGCAGCCGGCCATAAAAATGCTGAAAACATAACCGCAAAACAGGGTTATGTTTTGATCTTTGCCGTATCAATAAAGAAAAGAACTATGAGTCATTTTAGAAGACTACCTATGAGAAAACGCATTGCGCTGGTAGCACACGATCACAAAAAAGTGGAACTGCTGGACTGGGCCGTGTATAATAAACATGTTTTGACACAACACGACCTGATTGCCACCGGCACCACCGGCCGGCTGCTGGAAGAAAAACTGCAGGTACCCATCAAAAAAATGTTCAGCGGGCCGCTGGGTGGCGACCAGCAAATCGGTGCCATGATAGCCGAAGAAAAACTGGATTTTCTGGTTTTCTTTTGGGATCCCATGCAGGCACAACCGCACGACAGCGACGTAAAAGCCCTGTTGCGCCTGGCAGTAGCCTGGAACATCCTGATGGCCTGCAACCGTTCGACCGCCGATTTTATTTTAACGTCCTTCCTGCTGAACGAAGACTACCCGGTTTACATACCGGATTATTCCAATTACCTCAAACGCAGTCTTAACCCATAAACAAATTACTCCACCAACGTATTATAGCTATGAAATAAAACAACGGCCTGCACTTTAACGAGGTTAAACAGCTAAATGGGGTTTTAAAGAAGTTGCGATTTGTAACAGGACACTCACCAACCTTCATCTTCTGTTGCAGGCACGCCACAGGTGATGCGGTTTTTAACCAGTAAGGAATGGGGTTTAAAATGGATTTCATTGTGGCACGTTTTTCAGCCATCTATAGCTTTTAAAACCATTCATATGAAAATGTCGAATAGAAACAGTGCGCTGGATCATCAGCCCAATGAAGGGGTTCATCTGTTAGGCACCTTTGCCGTGGTATTATTGTTCCTGGCTTTTATAGGAGCCGGCTTTTATGTTTTTGTCAGCAGTTATGCCTAAGTTCTTACAACCTTATACATCACGCAGCCCTGTTACCAGCAGGGCTTTTATATTTCCACAGCTACTGTGGTCAGGGGTCTACAGATTACCCATTTGCCGCTACACAAACCGCCCGGTTTCATGCGGAAAAACAAAAATGGCACAAAATTGCTTTTATAATGGTTGTTCAACAAAATGAAAAGTTATGAAATCAGTGTTAGAAAGATCAGGTGCTGTTAGCAGAAAGAAACAGGAAAACGTGCAATTGAACATCTCTCTTTTCATGATCTTGTTTTTCCTCATTGCAGGAGCAGCAAGTTTATATATCCTGATAAACAGTCCGGCCTAGACGGCAGCCATAACCAATTAATTTTTAGCTAAAGCCTCTTTGCAGAAGAGGCTTTTTTGTGGCCGGTCATGACTTCTACTCTTTGCTTTTACGGGAGCACGGCAGCTTATCCCTCTATATGGGGTTTTGAAAAAGTGGATGGGTTAGGGAGCCGTTGCACACCTGGTCACGCAGAACCAACGGCTGTAAAATAATAAATGGCCAGCATCGGCTAAACCAATCCATCACCCGCCAGGGTAAAGCTGCCACCGTATTCCCAAAGTCCCAGCGTACCCTTGAGCGGCAGCGGGTAAGCCAGCGGTACGGGCTGCTCCAGCTGCCAAGCATAGCGGCCCGGCGAATAATCATCAAAGGCCAGCTCCTGCGGCCAATGGTGCTGTGGGTAGTCCTCCAGGTGCTGCAGCAGCCAGTCCGTAGTATAGATGGCTGCCAGCTCCACCCGGCCTATCAGGGCACCGTAGGGCAGCCAGTCCATGTTGGGTATATGGGTTTTAAAATAATCGGCTTGTTCAAAAAACTGCTTTTCCCGCCGGCTAGGCTTTCCGGCACTGGCATGGATCAACAGCGGCCCGCGGTAAGCGGTTTGCCAGCTGCGCACTTCTATTTTTTTGGCGCCCATCACCACCAAAGAAG
>JAEWAC010000227.1 GCA_023391895.1 Bacteroidota bacterium | reverse complement strand
ATAATACACTGGGCCGTAGGATAGGTAACAATAATGGTGGCCTCGTCATCTACCGCCGGGTAGGTCAGTGGCTTGAACTGTTTGGTAACCGCAGTTACCGATATGGGCTCCTGCCCTTTCATCAGGTACGTCATCAGATTGGCGCCATAGCAGCCAAAATCTATCAGAGCACCACCGCCGTTTTGCACCGGGTCGGTCAGCCAGTCCAGAAATTCTTTACCCACGCCTATTTCTTTGGGTCCCTGGTGTCCATGATGAAACACTACTTTTTTGATGCTTCCAATAGAGTTGCTGTCGTTCACCAGTTGATACACTTTTTCAGTAGTGGGATACCAGGAGGTTTCAAAATTGGTCAGTAAATGAATCCCGTGTTTTTTAGCCAGCGCCTCCATTTTTTTGGCATGACCATCGTGGGTGGCCAGCGGCTTTTCCACCATTACGTGTATGCCCCGCGGAGCACAGGCTTCTACCGCGGCCATGTGTTCGTAAATAGAGCCGAAGGCAACAACAGCCTCGGGTTTTACAGCGTCCAGCATTTTGTTCAGATCGGTATAAAACAAGGCAGGCGACAGCTGATACCTTTGGGCATACTGCCGGGCCAGCTCTTTATTGGGTTCATAAATACCAACCAGCGTTACGTCGGTTTTGCCCTTGCGGTTCAAGATCCAGGGAACATGTCCGTGCGTGGCGCCGGCTACAGCCAGCCGGAGCGGCGCCTGTGGTGCTGTTTGTGCCTTTACCTGCGTCATCGTGAATGTTAACAGTAATACGCCTGCTACGATACGGCTTAATAATTTTGAAAAACCCATCATGATATAGCTATTTAATAAGACCTGTCTTAAAAACAAAAAAGTGGTATTAAAGTAACACCACTTTTTGATATATAGCTGAGGAAAGTTGATTTATCCTTTGTGCACAGCCCAGGCATACAACCGCCGGCCCAGGTTAAACCGGTACCTAAATAAATGCAGGAAGGGTTGTAAAGGATGAAATGAGATGCGGCGCACCAGCCGGATGCCGGTAAGCAGGTAACCGGTAGCCGCCCAAAGTGCAAAAAGGCAGTGCAGTACCATCAGCAAAGGCAAAGTAATAATCCTGAAGACCACGTAGAGTAAAGTTCCGGCAATATCCAAAATACTGTTCATAAGTTAGGTTTAGCTTTTGAAAGGCTTTCAGAAGAATGATCAGATTTTGGCGGATTTCCAGAGGTGGGATTGGCGTTTTAAACAAGAGGGCTGAGCAGCCCTTTTCGCTGCATGCCCCATTTTATTTTTCTAAAAACTTTATACCAGCTCCAATCTGCCCTACAAAATTAAATAGCACCGGCACCAGCCCAATCCCAAAACCGTTTGAATGGTTGTTTTTGCGTATCAATTGCACGTGGGGCCACCTGAACTGCCCCTGTACAAAATGAGACCTGAGAAAAAAATCCAGGGCATTTTTTACACACTCAAGCAAAATGCAGGTAAGCCTGTCTGGCAGGTATAGACAGCTGCTTTTTTTTAGCATTTTTAACCACCAAGGCCGTATACAGCAAGTCCTCCGCTTTTTTGGACAGTTTGTAAAACCGGCCAAACGAATCGTGCTTATACTCCTTTAAAAAACCTTCCGCCAACAAAAAATCAAAGTCTTCTTTTTCCATCCGCCCCTTGTCCAGCAAAATCACTTCCGGGAAATAAAAGTAATCCTTAATGGGGCGGTTATACGCTTTCACCAGTAACGCCAAAAGGTACTTGTTTTCCAGTTGTTGCATAAGCAGGCTTTAACGGGAAGAAGGCAAGAAAAACGCTTCTATATCACACTATAAAAACTATGCCTGCCCCAACTTCTTTAAAAACCCATATGGACTTTTGAAGGAACGAAGTATGAAGAATGAAAAATGAAGAATGAAGTCCACGGCTACATCGTAAAAAGGTGGATGCCAAGAGTAACTTTTACAGATAGCAACTGTAAAAACCTTGATATTGATCAAAAAGAAAACATGGCTAAAAAAGGCAAACTTTAATTGCCAAAAGCACGGTTTTGTAATCCAAGGGACCAATGCCGCACCTTCCGGCTTAGTTATGTGGGCGGGCTATTTTCTTCAAAAGCCCATATGGATAATTGGTAATAAGTAACAGGACGTATAAAAGGCCATGATCCTCAAATCTTTTCAAGACCCCATATCCGGCGCCTGTAGCTGGAAAAAACTTTCATAACAATTGAATGAAGCCCAAGCTTTACAGGCTCATATTCACTTGGTACAAAATAACTTATCACCGCCGTCTTTTTTGGACACATAAAATTAACAGGCCATATATTTTTCTGGTCTTATCTTTGCGTAATAAGTACACATTAACACCTTCTACTTTTGAGCTCTACGATTGATCTTGCCTGTAGAGTTATTTTTTAATTTATTTGTTTGCTTTTTATTGTCTGCCATATAAAATAAAAAGGTGGTGGTAACCTTAGTTTTCATCGGCTATCATCACCACTGAACAAATAACGGAACAGTATATGACAGGATTAACACTTTCCATAAATCAGTCGAACAAGGTCTACAGAATAGCCGTAGGCTGCTTGTTTTTTATGCAAGGCCTCACGTTTGCCACCTGGGCCTCGCGCATACCCAGCATACAACAAAGCCTGCACCTGTCCGATGCAGCACTGGGACTGGCTTTGTTTGCGCTGCCCGTAGGCTCCATGCTGGCACTGCCACTTTCCAGCTGGCTCATTGGTAGGCTGGGTAGTAAGATAGTAGCCATCAATGCACTGCTGCTGTACAGCCTGCTGCTGATTACCCTGGGACTGGCCAGTAGCATCACGCAACTGGTGCTGGGACTGGTGTTGTTTGGTATGGCGGGCAACTTTGCCAATATTGCCATCAATACCCAGGCGGTAGGCGTTGAAACAAAATACGGCCGCAATATCATGGCTTCTTTTCATGGCCTGTGGAGCCTGGCGGGCTTTACGGCGGCCGGCATCGGTGCGTTTACCATCAGCCGCAACATTGCGCCTTTTGCCCATTTTCTGTTTATCATCAGCGCCATTTATTTGGGCATGGCCGTGGTCTTTCATTTTTTGCTGCCCGACGGTAAAAGCAAAACCGCCGGCAGCAGCAGCCGCTTTTTTGAAAAGCCGGATAAAACACTTTTAACCTTAGGACTCATTGCTTTTTGTGTCATGATCTGCGAAGGCGCCATGTTTGACTGGAGCGGTATTTACTTTCAAAAAGTAGTGGGCGCCGAAAAAGGCTGGATCGGTGCCGGCTATACTGCCTTTATGTGTACCATGGCGGCCGGCCGTTTTATTGCCGACCATGTAGCCCGACGAATCGGGTTCAAAAAAACGGTGCAGTTCAGCGGCTTTTTAATCGCTACCGGGCTTGGTATATCGGTTGTTTTTCCTTACCTCTTTACGGCCATTCTTGGTTTTTTGCTGGTAGGCTTTGGCGTATCATCCGTAGTGCCGCTGGTGTATAGCGAGGCCGGTAAATCCCAAATCCGTTCGGCCAGCGCCGCACTGGCAGTGGTATCGAGCATAGGGTTTTTAGGCTTTTTGATTGGCCCGCCTCTGATTGGTGTGGTAGCGGGTTTGTTCAGCCTGAAAATGTCTTTTGTCATCATCGCCATTATGGGTATGTGCGTGGCTCTTATGGCCAGCCGATTTAGGAGGCCAGCACTGAATTGAATATGAAGTTTAAAATGTGAAACAACATAATAAAAGAAATTAAAAACAGAGATCAAAACTAAAATGTAGCGTGCAGCCTTAGGCTCTAACGCTAAAATTTAAAAGAGACGAATTGAAATTGATTTTTTAATTCCAAAAACAAAAAACTATGCATCCTGATAATAAAACAACTAAACACGATAACAATTGGAATACCTTTTACATGTATATGGTATTTCAAAAACTTAACGCCAATCTTAAAACAGAAGACCGGTTGAAAGGCCGTAATAGAAACGGTGGTTATGTAAGCTGGCCGCAGCCAAAAAGCAAACCCTTTCAGTACGACAATCAATAAATTTGAAGCTGTATCCGAAAAACAAATTGGTGCGTTGGCGGCAACTGTAGAGCCCCAACTTATTGAAAAAACAATTGTGCATTCACTAAAAAATCATTTTTAAAAACGAAAGCCTGCTATCACTAGCAGGCTTTTTTTATTGCACACTTGAGAGACAGAATCAGCTAAACATCCTTACAGTTCATTCAGGGCGGCTTTGGTTGTTTTTACCATTTCGGCGGCCGGAGTATTGGCCAGTGCCTGTATTTCATATACAGCCAGCAGTTGGTTCAAAGCATCCAGCTTGGTTTTGTTGTTGGCTTGCGTAAACTTTTGCCGCAGGATACGGATCTTTTCAAAATCCTGAATGCCTTCTATGAGTTTTTCAAAGCGGATGGACGTCCGGGGGCCCGGGTACACCTGGTAGGTATCACCGGCCGGCCAGGTACGAAAACGGCTATCCTGCAGGGGATCGGCCACCCAGCTGTTGTAAGCCCAGCGCAGGTAACCGGTAAAGCCTTTGGCCGCTGCATACCAGCCAATCCATACATGCTCGGCCGGCGGCGAAAAGGTAAAGCCGTTGGGATAAGCCTCTACGCAACAGGTATAATAAGTGGTAGGCTTTTGCTGCGCCTTGCGCCTTTGCAGCACCTCAGATTCCAGCTGCCATTTGGAGGCCACGCAATATTCATAAATGTCTTTTTCAATTTCGGCATGGTAATCACCGGCCAGCGTTATTTTCCAGTTCTTGTCAATGGATTTCAGCAGGGTAATCACCGCCTGCATGTCCTTCATGGGCCTTTCGTCCATGGCAATGGCCGTTTTGCCGAACCAGCCTTTTTGTTTCAGGTGGCGGGTAAAATCTTTCAGCATCCGGCCCCAATGGGCATTGTATTCCGGCGAACCGGTTTTGGCCACCACGAACGTATCTTTTCCGGAAGCTTCATCAAAGTATTGGAATGACATTTTCCAGGGCACCATGCTGTAGCAGTTGATGCGCTGGTTGATGCCGCAGCTCATCACAAACGACACGTACTGGTCAAATAAAGTATAGTCGTACACCCAGCCGCCATCTTTTCGTTTGGTCCACTTGATAAGGCTGGGAAAATCGTCATAGGTCTGGTGGTTCCACGGCTCGTGAATAATACTGGTGGTAATGTTTTTTTGCCCCGCGCTGGCCAGCATGGTGTAATAAGGCTTCATCAGCCGGTAGTGTTCGGCACTCCACAGCGGCACGTTGTGCACCCGGGCTATAGCGGCCGGATGCTGCCACAGGTCCAGGTCAAACTGCCACTCCGATGGCGACGGCAATACATGGTCCAGCACCTTTACACTAATGGGTAATTGAAAGGTTTGATCAGCCTGCACGGTTACGGTGCCGGTGTATTTTCCTGATGCTGCATTCTGCGGAATCGTAATGCTTACCCAAACCGGCTGTGCCGTATTGGAAGCCACAGCCATGAAAGCAGTGGTATCAACTACATCCGCTACTAAAGAAGAATCAAAATCCGTGGTTTTGCGGGCTCCGCAGCCTTTACCAAATGCATCGGTCCACACATACTGTACAAAACCGGCTTTTACATTTTTGCTGTTGACCCGTTGGCCGGCTGCATTCACCAGGTCGCTTACCTGTACCTGTATATTACCCGCATTTTGACGGGTCTGTATTAAAATCTGCGTATGTATCTTTTCTCCTTTCCAGGCTACGGCATCCCACCGGGATTCTATCGCTACATTCGGCGCCTGGTCTTTTACAAAGCGTATATCACTGCTTACAAAGCTTACCTGGGTATTGTCAGCAGCCTGCGGCCAGGTTGCGTTTTGGCTGCTTGACGCACCGGCTTTCAAAGGCGGGTGGCCAATGGCTGCGGTGGCCATTTCCTGGGCCTGCGTAAGACTGCTGAAGCAGCAAAGGGCCATCAAATAAAGACATCTCATGTTATACATATTAAAGTTGCTTAAATGGACGACAGCACACGTGCAATGCATGTGGTACTGTTCGCTTTCCTATTGTTAGTACTATTAAAGACTATTGGCTTGCAATCACTTTTGCTGATATAGCAATGACGCTTTTCACAGCAGCCATACGGGTTTTATAAAAGGTTGTATTTTTCACCGGCCACCGTTGAAAACGACACGACCTGTGCCGTCTCTTTTTTACCCATCACCATCTTGCCTTTGCCATCTACAACTTGTTTGCCGGCAGGCAGCAACAGCTGGCAATGGCTGCCTTTCAGGGAAGTGATAGTAGCCGTTTCTAAATTTCCTTTTTTCCAATGCATGGCGACTTCAAAACCACCACGGGCTTTCAGACCTTTGATGCTTCCCTCCTGCCAGTCAGCGTGGGCAGGCAAAGCCGGCAGCAGGCGCATCACTTCATCCTGCCCATGACTTTGCAGCAACATTTCTGCTATACCCGCTGTACCCCCAAAGTTGCCGTCAATCTGAAAAGGCGGATGTGCACAGAATAAATTAGCGTACGTACCGCCGCCGCCCTGCATTTGTACGCCAGTAGTAGAAACCGGCATTAACAGCTGCTGCAGCAAGCGCAAGGCATGATCACCATCGCCCAGCCGTGCCCAGAAGTTGATCTTCCAGGCCTTGCTCCAGCCGGTGCCGCCATCGCCCCTGTCAGCCAGGGTTTTCTTTGCCGCCTGGGCCAGTTCGGGTGCTTGCCAGGGGGTGATTTCATCATAAGGATGCAGGCCGTACAAGTGCGACACATGACGGTGCTGCGGTTCGGCGTCTCTCCAGTCGTGCACCCATTCGTTCAGGTCACCGGCGGCTCCTACCTGGTTGGGTGCCAGTTGCGGTATCAATAGTTGTAACTGTTGCTTCCAGGCGGCATCCACCTGCAATACATCGGCAGCCTGAATGCAGGCATTGAATAACTCCCGGGTGATCTGCATATCCATAGCAGGTCCCATGCAGGTTTGGCCCCTAAAACCATCAGGCGTGATGTAGGTATTTTCCGGCGAATTGGAAGGTGCCGTTACCAGCCAGCCATGCGTGGGTTCTTTAATCAGAATAGATTGCAGAAATTGGGCTGCCCCTTTTAACACCGGGTAATAGGCTTTTAAAAAAGCCGTGTCCCTGGTAAAGCGGTAATGCTCCCAGATGTGCTCACACAGCCAGGCACCGCCGGTTAGCGTAGAGCCCCAATCGGCCCCTTCGCCCGGCGAAGTATAGTACCAGGGATTAGAGATGACATGGGCCACCCAACCCTCCGCGCCATAATAGGCTTTGGCCGTTTTTTGCCCCGGCTCCACCAGGTTTTTGGTAAAGCGGTGCAAGGGCTCCGCCAGCAAACCCAAATTGGTGGTTTCCGCCAGCCAGTAGTTCATTTGTATGTTGATGTTGAGATGGTAGTCGCCGTTCCAGGGCGTTTGGTATTCCGTAGCCCACAGGCCTTGCAGGTTGGCCGGCAGCAAACCCGGGCGGGAAGAAGAAATGAGCAGGTAGCGGCCAAAATTAAAATACAAGACCGGCAGTTGCGGGTCGCTAGCACCTTGCTGGTAACGTACTAAACGCTGATGCGTAGTTAAATTATTGATCGTTTTATTTTCGGGCATTTGCCAGCGGCAGCGGTTAAACAACTGCTGGTAAGCCGCAGTGCTTTTTTGCAAAGCCGTAGTATAGCTGACTTTTTCTGTTGCGTTGATATATTTCTTTGCCTGTTGCAGCACATCGGTCTCATCCAGCAGGCCGGTTTGCCAATTGTAATTGGTTGCAGCCGAAATCTTCAGCCAGCATTCCGTAGCGTTTTCAATCACCAGTGCTTCGCCATCCGTTTTTATTTTTCCATCCATTAACCGAGGTTGCAGCACGGTGGCAAACTGCATTCCCTTGTCTTCGCCGGAAGGCAACTGACCGGTCATCACCAGCTGATGGCCCACAGCTTTTACCTGTGCATTTTCCTGCCGGTACAAGGACAAGTGTGCATGGAGGCCGCCTTTTTTGGAACTGCTTAACCGGATCCAGATCACATCGTTGACAAAATCAACAAACAGTTCTTCTTTGATCTGGTTACCATTGCGGGTAAAAGAAGTAAATGCTTTAGCGTTTTCAATATCCAGCTGCCGGGTATAACTGGTCACAGGTGCTGCACTGTCTTTCCAGGCAATCAACACATCGCCCATGGTTTGATAGCAACCATATTTAACCTTGGCACCGCTGCCGTAACCCGAACCCGGACCTTTGGAAATAAAGTGCTTTTGCAACAGGGCTTGGGCCTCTTTGTTGTTGCCCGATAGCAACAGGTTTTGTATGGGTTTTAAATAAGCAAAGGCACTGTCCCGGTCCGCATCCTGCCGGCCACCCGACCACAACGAAATTTCATTCAAAGCAATGCGTTCCGTACGGGTATTGCCATACATCAGGGCGCCGAGCCGGCCATTGCCCAGCGGCAGGCTTTCTGTAAAACCGTCGGCTTCTTTATCAAACAATAAGGTTACATCGGCCTTTTGCGCCAGCAGCGGCTGTACGAGCAAACAAGCCGTAACTGTTATTGCTATTTTGCCAAGAATTTTGGATAAACAATTCATAGTGCTGAATATAAGTATTACCGGCAACGGTAATTTCTGTTGATGCTTTTTAAAATGAAAAATTCAAAATGAAAAAAGAGAGGGTTTACCTCACCCTCTTATCCCTCTCCTGAAGGAGAGGGAGGCCAAGCTTTAATTGCTATTTCAGCTTTTGTAGGGACATATGAACTTTTGAATGTTTTTCAACTTCTTCAAAAACCCATATCGGATCGTTGACCGTTGATCGACAGCAAGTCTTTCAAAAGCCCATATGCGCCTCCATCTGCGAAGTACTTTCACCATCTGCGTAATCCGCGACCTCACTTCTTTAAAACCTATAGGCAAATCTCAACCATTCAACTTATCAACTCTTCAACCTAA
>JAEWAC010000209.1 GCA_023391895.1 Bacteroidota bacterium | reverse complement strand
GAGTACATGGGGTGGTGCAGGGCCAGTACAAACAGCTGGTTGGGGTGGGTGGCTACCATTTCCCGCAGCTCGGTTACAAATTCATCTATCGTGGTAGCCGGGCAGTTGGAGCCGGGCCCCGGCTTTTCGTGCAGGTACAAAAACCACTGGCTGTCCATCAGCACCACAACGATCTTTTCATTGATTTCTACTTCTATGGGTCCGGGGCAGCCATCCAGCGGCCAGGCCTGCACGTTTTTCAGCTCCTGCCCGTTGATGTAATCAATCTGGTTAATGACCTGCTGCCAGCCTCCCAGCTTGCCGTTTTTCCAGTCGTGGTTACCCGGCACAAAAAAGGCTTTTGCTTTTTTACCCCGCACCAGGTCAATCTGGTAGTCAAGGATTTTTTTGGATTCCGGGTAGCTGCTTTCGCCTTCCATGGGCAGCCCCAAAGGATAAATGTTGTCGCCTAAATAAATAACGGTATTGTTGGGGTCGTTCCAGTCTACATTTTTCCGCAGCCATTCCACAACCGGGTGGGTATTGCCGTGCAGTTCGCCGGCATCCCCTACTAAAAAAATGCGGTGGATAATGCTGTCCACCCCGCTGGCAGGGGCGCTGGCACTATCGGCTTGGGCGCCGGCATAAAAAAAGGAAAGTAAAAATAGAGCCAGATTACAAAAGCGTTTGTTCATCGGTTTAATTTTCCTGAGGGTTTATAAGCAATACGCAGCAAAGTAGGCTTGCCCAGCTTGGCTTCGTTCGACACATACATATCCCCATTGGGTGCAAAAGCAATGCCCTCTGGCTGCGGGTACAAAGTGGGGTTGAGCCGGAACACTTCCTCCACCTTGCCCTTCAGATTGGTTACTACCAGTAAGTTGCCGGCCGAGGCCAGTATGTACAGCCTTTTTTCCAGCGGGTGTATGGCGGCACCCGAAGGCTTAAAATCCACCCGCCCGTCCTTCAACCGGTCCATTACCTCTTTGCTGGGGATAGTATAATAAGGTTGCGTGTCAAATTGTTTGCCAGCCAGGTCGAACCGGAAAGCGGCCGGCGTGATTTCATAATTGCCTTCCCTGCAAAACTTGCACAGGATGACCAGGCCATTGGCGGCAGAGTCGTAATAAAGCGTTTCAAAGTCATTTTTCTTGCTGGACCAAAACGGGTATTTTTTTACATTAAGCCCGGAGTCGCTAGGGTTCACCTCCACAATTGTGCCGTCCGATATCAACACATAAATGGTGGAGTCTACCCGTACTACGTCTTCGTAATCGGCCTTTGGCCCAAAGTCGTCCTTAAAATAGTTGTCCACTTTTCCATCAGGGGTAACGCGGTAGATTTTTTGCTTATTATCAGCTATGGCCAGCATCACATTTTCATCATTCAGGTAAAAAAGGCCCGAAATTTCGCTGAGCTTTTTTTCCAGGATCATTTTTTCCGGCTTGGGAACCACATAACCTTTGGGCGACTTGGGCGACCAAAACATTTCGCAGGCGGAAAACGAACAACCAAAGACCAATAAACAAATCCATTTCTTGAAAAAGCCATACTGATTAGAAAACATCATTAATCAATTAAATTTATAAAGCAATACAAACTATCATGACCGAAAGCAATGCTCAAATTTTAGAACATACCCGTGAATACGTAACCGAACTGTACAAAACCAAGGTAGATCCCAAATTTGTTTTTCATAACCTCGATCATACCCAGCAGGTAGTAATGGCTGCCGAAGAAATAGCTGCTCATTATGTCCTGAATGCCGACGACCGCTTTGTATTATTACTGGCTGCCTGGTTTCATGACACTGGTTTTCGCACGGGCCACCCCGAAGAGCATGAAAAGGAAAGCATCCGGCTGGCAACCGATTTTTTACAACAACAGCACGTGGATGCCGAGGTGATCCACCGGGTTTCGTCCTGCATACAAGCAACGCGTATGCCACAGTCGCCCCTGAGCCTGGTGGAAAAGATCATGTGCGATGCCGACCTGTACCACCTGGGCACCGCAGACTTTAAGAAAATGAACCTAAGCCTGCGACTGGAGCAGCAAGCTTATGGCGGCAAGGAAATACCCAAAAAAGAATGGCGGCAGCGGAATATAGAGTTTTTAGAATCGCACCAGTACTTTACCGACTATTGCCAGCGTAAGCTGGAGCCCCAAAAGCAGGCCTGGATACGACAGCTGCGCAAAAAGCAGGGCGGCAGGGATATAGCCCATACCGAGGAAATGGAACTATCGCCCTACTCCTTTGCCACCGAAACAGACCCCATGACCGGCAAAGCCAATAATGGCCGGCTGGACAAAAGTACCGACCGAGGCATACAAACCGTTTTTCGTACTACTTCGGAAAACCACATCAACCTGAGCTCCATGGCCGACAGCAAGGCCAACATCATGATATCGGTAAACGCCATTATTATTTCCATTATGTTTTCGGTTTTACTGGGCCGGCTGGAGTACTACCCCCACCTCATGATCCCCACCATGATACTGGCAGCTGTCAGCGTGGCCACCATTGTTTTTGCCATACTGGCCACCCTGCCTAAAATTACCGGCGGTCAGTTTACCGAAGATGACATCCGCAACAAGCGGACAAACCTGCTGTTCTTTGGCAACTTTTATAAAATGGACCTGGAAAAGTACCACTGGGCCATGAACGAAATGATCAAAGACAGGGAGTTTATCTACAGCAGTATTATAAAAGACATTTATTATTTAGGCATTGTGCTGGCCAAAAAGTACCGCTACCTGCGCATTTCGTATACCATATTCATGTACGGGCTTATTGTATCCGTACTGGCTTTTTGCATAGCCGCCTATACCGCAGGCTGAGGAGCCGGCAGGTGAGACGGGAAACGACAAACCTGAGACAACAAACCACTTTTCATGTTTATCGTCTCAGGTTTCACTAAAAAGTATTCGGGGTTTATAAAAACTTGCTGATGGCTTCCAGCAGCTCGGCCTTGGTAATGGGTACCCCCATTATTTTGTTATAGCCCTTGGCGTCAATGAGGTACTGGTCGCGGATAATTTTAATGAGCTGGCCATTGTTGATCTCGGGTATCAGCACGGTTTCATAATTCTTTAAAAGGTCACCCAGGTTTTTGGGGAAGGGCCGTAAGTGCCGCAGGTGCGCATGCGCCACGCTGTGTCCTTCGGTCAGCAGTTCGGCCACCGCCGTTTTGATCACCCCATAGGTAGAGCCCCAGCCCAGCACCAGCACTTTGCCTTTATCCGGTCCGTTGTCCAGCTTTTGTTCGGGTATAAAGTTGGCAATCTTGTCTACTTTTTCCTGGCGGATCTTCACCATCAGCTGGTGGTTTTCGGGGTCGTAGCTGACGTTGCCGGTAATATTTTGTTTTTCCAGTCCGCCAATGCGGTGCTCCAGCCCCGGTGTGCCCGGCACGGCCCAGGGACGAACCAAATTTTCGTCGCGCTGGTACGGCTGAAACTTGATTTCCTCGTGCCCCAGCTCGGTTTTAAATTTTGCATGAATGGGCGGCAGGCTTTCCGAAACCGGGAACTTCCACGGCTCGGCGCCATTGGCAATATAACCATCGCTCAAAAAGATCACCGGCGTCATGTGCTCTACCGAAATGCGTACCGCTTCATACACGGCCGCAAAGCAGTCGGACGGCGTGGAGGCCGACACCACCGGCATGGGGCTTTCGCCGTTGCGACCGTAATACGCTTGCAACAGGTCGCTTTGCTCCGTTTTGGTGGGCAGTCCCGTAGATGGGCCACCCCGCTGCACGTTCACAATCACCAGCGGTATTTCCAGCATCAGCGCCAGGCCCATGGCTTCGGTTTTGAGGGCCATGCCGGGACCAGAGGTGGTGGTGACACCCAAATGGCCGCCATAAGAGGCGCCAATGGCGGCGGTAATGCCGGCAATTTCATCCTCGGCCTGAAAGGTGCGTACACCAAAATTTTTATGCTTGCTCAGCTCGTGCAATATATCGGAAGCCGGGGTAATGGGATAGGTGCCTAAAAACAGGTTGAGGCCGCTTTTGACCGAGGCAGCGATCAGACCATAGGCCAGTGCCTGGTTGCCCATAATGCTGCGGTAGCTGCCGGCTTCTATCCGGGCCCGCTCTACTTTGTATTGGGTGGTAAAGGTTTCGGTGGTATCGCCATAGTTATAGCCGGCCCGCAATACTTTCAGGTTGCTTTCCAGGATGTCGGGCTTTTTGGCAAACTTTTCATTTAAAAATTGCTCCGTGCTGCCCATGTCGCGGCCGTACATCCAGTACAGAAAGCCCAGTACAAACATGTTTTTGGCCCGGTCTTTTTCCTTAGTACCCAGCGTAGTAGCATCTTTCAGGGCTTCGCGGGTCATTTTGGTCACATCCATTTTAATGACCTCGTAACCCTGCAGGGTATCGTCTTCTATGGGGTTTACGCCGTCGGCATAGTTGGCCAGGCGCAGGTTTTTGGCGTCAAAGCCGTCGGTATTGACGATGACTTTCCCGCCTTTTTTTAAGTTTTTAAGGTTGGTTTTCAGGGCGGCCGCGTTCATGGCCACCAGCACATCCCAGGCATCACCCGGGGTATGGATGCTTTCGCTGGAAAACCGCAGCTGGTAACCGCTCACACCGGGTATGGTACCCTGCGGCGCCCTGATCTCGGCCGGAAAATCCGGAAACGTGGACAGATCAGCGCCCAAAAGGGCGGTATTGTTGGTAAACTGGGTACCGGTCAACTGCATACCATCGCCACTGTCACCGGCAAATTTGATCACGACGTCTTGAACAACTTCCTGCTTGCGCTCCATAGAAAATTTTGTGGGTGCAAAGGTAAAACTTAATTCCGCGTTAATGAACTGCTGCTTGCAGTATGAGTGTTAAAGGTTGAGGGTGAGAGGTCCACAGTCGACAATCGCAGTCCACAGCCGGGAAAAGTGTTAAGCAGTAAGTTGTAAGTAATAAGTAAAGAAGGCTGAAAGCTAAAGGCGGAAAGCGGAAGGCAAAACCAAAAAGTAGAGCAGCCAGACTGGTGCAGCGCCTTATCCCGCGATAGCTTCAGACTCTTATTGCTTTAGGAATTGCGTAGTGGGATACCGCGCCTGCAGTATTTCATCAAAACACGCAAAAAGACTGTACTTCTTGAAAACCCCATACCTGAAAAGACAAGTCAAATTATCTACAATTCATTAAATAAGACACATTGCTGTAGGGAGGGTTGCTTGTGCGTGGGCAAGGCCAAACGGGCGGAGCCTTCGGGTTGGCCTTGAACTTTTTGCTTACTGTTTCGGGGAGAAAAAGTAAGAAGGGCTACCTACCGGAGGATAATCCATAATCATATGGACTTTTGAAAGAAATTAAAAACAGATGCAGAAAACCAACTCAGTAGAGTCATGGCACATCAGCAGAGACGTTATATAGAAAATTGAAAACCTTACCCCAAAAACCAACAATTTCAAAAACCCATAATGACATTCAGGCTTGAAGCATTCAACATTCACGCTCTCTCCCCGGTTGTGGACTGTCGTCTGTCGACTGTGGACCTCTCTCCTACCCCATAGCTACTTTCTGCTTCAGCAGTTGCCGCAGCTCATAAACGGCATCGGGGGTTTTAAGACCATCTTTGGGCACCAGAAAAAAGGAACGCTTGTCGAAATACAAATGAAAGAACTTGGGGCTTTCAATAAACTTGGTCAGCGACTTCCACGACCAGGAACGGGAGCCTCTTTCATTGCCTACGCTGAATTCATCCTCTTCAAACTTCATGGTAAAATGGTCGCGAAAGGTAGAAGCCCGCCGGTACACCGCCCCCGGCAGTATAAACCAAAACATGATCATGAGCGCAAACCACAGGAAAGAACCGGTTAAAAAGGCCAAAGGCGTGATTTTTTTAAAATAAAACAGGGCGGCCGATATAAAGGCAAATACGTTGACCAGGATGATCATGATCCTGATTTCAAAAAGGGAAATAAAGTGATACCGCAGTGCCTGCAGCACCTGGTTTTTATTGTAGGTAAAGTTGATGGTCACGGGCTTTTAAGATGAGTGTTTTCAAAAATAAAATAAAAAACCACAAGATGGCCGCAACAATCCTGTGGTTTACGAATATAACCTTTTAAACAATTGTTTTTACCGATTAGCCGGTGCTTAGTGCTTTAGCGGGGCGTTCTCAGGTCGGAGGCCTGCACCGACCACTCACCCAGCTTTTCGCCTTTTACCCCCAGAAACTCCACGGTCAGGCGGCGCTGGTTTCTGGCACCGGTTACGCTTACCCGACCATAGTTTTGCTTTTCGTCAACACCAATTACCCGGTAGGGATTGTTTTTTTCAGGTCCGCTAAAGGCATGCGTACCCGAAGTAAGGGGTGAAACGGTAACATCAAACAAAGGATAGGTACCGGCCCGGTCTACCTTGATAACCTCGCTATGATGACGGTCACCGCTGAAAAACAGCACGCCATTCACTTTGTATTCCTTTAAAAAGCCCATCAGCTCGTTGTACTCCAGCGAAAAGTCTTTCCATTTATCATAGGGCGAAACCGGGTTGAGCACCTGGCTGCCCACAACAATGATCTTAAAGGTGGCACTGCTGTTCAGTAAGGCGTTCTTAAGCCATTGCATTTGCCTGGCGCCCAACATAATTTTATCGGGATTGGGCTGGCCATTGATGGAGTCTTTTATATCGTCGGCACTGCGCCACCAGCGGTCATCACACAAAAAGATATCTACATCACTGTAAGATAACATGGTATAAATGCCTTCTCCATCCTGGCCGTAGGAGGGGTTGGCCCAGTAGTTCATAAACACCTTGCGGCTTTCATCCTTTAAAATATAACTGGAAGCGCTGTTGTTGGGGCCGTAATCATGGTCGTCCCAGGAGGCGTAGTGCGGCATGGCTTTTAAAAAGTTTTGCAGCACCGGCAGGCTGCGGTCGCGGTGCGGCCGGTACCACAGGCCCCACTGGCTGTAGTAATCCACCTCGCGGGTATACCAGTTGTCGCCGGTCCACAGCATAAAAGCCGCTTTTTCGCCGGCCATGGTTTCAAAAATTGACGAGTCGCCGCCATAGGGCTTGCCCGGGCGGTCGTAAGCCGGCTCGTTGAAGTAAGCACAGGAACCGGTCAGGAAAGTAAAATCGGGGGCGGGCTGTCGCCACTGCCACAGGTTTTTGGTGGTAAACGCCCCTTTTTGGCGGGCTACTTTGCCATCAATTACAAAGCTGTATTCGTAAGTGGTATTGAGGTCCAGGCCGCCCAGGATAAACTGCAGGGGGTTGAAATCGTTGCCCAACGGTCCTTTATAGGGTATGGACTTTTTAACGGCCGAGCCTTTTTTACCGTATTGCAGGGTAACTTTTTTTACGGAAGGCGCTACCTCCAGCCAAATTTTAGCGTCCCGCAGCTCCACCTGTCCCAGCATAGGTCCGGATACAATTTGCGCCTGGGACAGCAGGACCAGGCCTGCCAGCGCAAAAGTGGTCAGTAATTTCTTCATTGCTCCAATATATTGAGGCGCAAAGGTAAGCCGCACAGGATTGTAAAAAAGAAAGCCAGCCTGTGCTGGCCGGCATTTAAAAACGTAAGGTTATGCCGACCGGATTATTCATTAGCGCCTTCAGCCGGAATGCGAAAGAGTTTTACCACCTGCTCGTAGCTCATCTTTTGCAGCGCCTCCAGGCTATAGCCGGCTACCGTACCGCCTGCTACACGGCCAGCAGCAGAACCGCCTGGAATTATTACATAGCGCACTCTTTTACCCACTGGTTCTTTCACTTCGGAAAGCAGCAAGATGCGTCCGGCGGCATAATTGTACCAAAGCGGACTTAAAGGCAAGGGATAAACAAACCCTGCAAATTCGTAATACATCAGCACCGCTCCCTTATCAACTACTTCCTGAGTAATGCGGGCGGCCGCTATATCCTGAACAAACAACTCCGGTTCGCTGGTGTTTTGCAGCCTGATGGTGATCCAGTCAGAATAAAAAACATTGGCCGTACCGGAAGCTCCGGGCTGGCCGGCAGGTCCGGCGGGTCCTTGCGGCCCCGGATCGCCCGCAGGCCCCTGCGCACCGGCAGGTCCTTCTTTGGTACAGCTACCAATAAACAGGGAAAAGATCACCAGACATAAAACGTTGCTTACTTTGATCATAACAGAAAGATTAGTAAGCTTTAAATGTAGCTACTTCAACCACTTAGCTATAAACTGATGTGCTTGAACTGTAGTGATGGCGACTTTAAATGATCAAAAAGCCGTATGTATAAAAAAGCCCTGCAGTTGCAGGGCTTTGTATCAAGCTATAAAACTTTCTATTTTACTTGTTCATCATTTGCTTGGCTTCAATACTCAGCGTGGCATGCGGCACGGCCCGTAAACGGGCTTTGTCAATCAGCTTGCCGGTTACGCGGCAAACGCCATAGGTCTTGTTTTCAATTCGCATCAGCGCCTTTTCCAGGTGGTCGATGAATTGAATCTGGCGGCTGGCCATTTGACTCAGTTGCTCTCTTTCCATGCTCATGCTGCCATCCTCCATGGTCATGTAGCGACCTTCGTCCAGGTCACCACTTTCATCCCGACGGGTGATTAGGCCTTGCAAATAAGCTAGCTCTTTCTTGGCTGTATCTAATTTTTTATTGATCAGCTCTCTAAATTCCATTAATTCGGCATCAGAATAACGCATAGTTGGGCCCGATTGTTCTTGTTGAGTAGCCGGTGTTGTATCCAAAACTGATTTGGTAAAATCCGGCTGGTATTTAACAGATGTTGTGATCGATGTTTTGGGTATTACCACTTTGGCAGGCTTGGCCGGCTCCGGTTTGGGCGCTGGCTTGGCCGCAGTTTTTTCCAAAGGCTTAATGGCTGGTTTTACTTCCTGCTGAGACGGTGCTGCTACCGCTGGCTTTTTCACCGGCTCGACTTGTTTGGCCGGCGCGGGCTTGGCCGGAGCTGCCTTTTTTGCAGGCGCTGCCGCTGCTTTAGCGGGCGCTTTTTTGGCCGCTACCGCTTTGGCCGGTGCTTTTTCAGCCGCTTTTTTGGCCGCTACTGGCTTGGCTGCCGGCTTGGCGGCCTTTACAGCAGGCTTAGCCGCTGCTGTTTTGGCAACCGGCGCCGCTGTTCTTTTAGCGGGTGCGCTTTTGGTTGCCGGTTTGGTTTCTTTTTTATGGGCAGCCGGTTTTTTGGCCGGTGCCTTGGCAGCGGGTTTAGCAGCCTTTACTCCTTTGGCAGCTGCTTTTTTAGGTGCTCCTTTTTTTGTTGCCATACGGTTTACCCCTTTTTTAATACGATGACCTTCAGAGGATTATCGTTTACCTCTATTTCTATGCCACCGTTAATATCGTTAGTCAATTCCAGCTTATCGGCCAGAATTTCGGCGCAAATATAATTATTATACTTAGCTAGTGAGGCTTTGATACCATTGTCAGCCCCTACGGTAACATCAATGCGGTCGGTTACTTCAAACCCGCTGTCCTTGCGTATTTTCTGGATACGATTGACAAATTCCCGGGCGTCGCCTTCCTGTGCCAGTTCCGGTGTTACATTGATGTCCAGCGCTACGGTCAAAGGTCCTTTGCTGGCTACGGACCAACCTGGAAT
>JAEWAC010000207.1 GCA_023391895.1 Bacteroidota bacterium | reverse complement strand
TTGCTTACCTATTTGGTAAAAACCTGCGGCAACGTGCCCGGGCCCTCATTAATATTTCCCACCCCGACGACCGGGAAGCATTGGAAAAAGCCTGCTTTGAACGGTTTAAGGTGTTTTAGGGGAGGGGGGGCACAGTCGACAGACGACAGCCCACAGCAGGGAGAGAAGAGTTTTAAGTCTTAAGTTTTAAGTTTTCGAGTTCACTAGTTCACATGTTCACGAGTTAGATCACAGATTTCGCGGATGTCTGAACCATGATTTGGGGAATTAAAGGATTAAGAAGAAAGAAGAATATTCCCTTTGCTATATGGACTTTTGAAGCAGTTCTTGCAGTCTTTGAATAATTTCTATCAGGAATGGTGCAGCGCCTTATCCCGCATGAACAGCAGAGAGGTATTGCTGTAGGAAAAGGGTAGCGGGATACAGCGCCTGCAGTGTTTCCGCATACCACGCAAAAAGACTAAAATTCTTCAAGATCCCATACCTGTAATAACTTTATAAATAATCTACAGATCAAAGTAACTGATACCTGCTGTAGTGACTGTTGCTGTGCGTGGGCGGGCCAAAGGGGCGGAGCCATCGGGTTGGCCTTGAACTTTTTGCTTACTTTTTCGGGGAGAAAAAGTAAGAAGCGCTACCTATCGGAGGATAAAACTATGGTCATAGGAAATCAGAAGAGAATCTATCATATGGGGATTTGAAGAAGTTTGAAGGAGATGCTGAAACAAGTTCAGCATGACAGAAGTAAGAGGTGTTACAATTTCTTTACAATCCTATAGGTGAGGAATCATACAGCAATATGGATTTGATGGAGCGGGAGCAGAGGGTGAGGCATAGGCACACCGTCCACTATTTCTCGTAAAGCTCAATCGGCAGGTCGTCCGGGTCAAAAAGAAACAGGAACTTTTTGCCAGTGTATTCATCGCTTCGCACTGGTTCATAGGGCACTCCATATTGCTGCAAAACCGCAATGGCTTTTTCAAGATCATCTACCTCAAATGCCAGGTGGCGCAGGCCCGCTGCCTCCGGCCCGGAAACTCTTGGCGGTGGTTGTGGAAAAGAAAACAATTCTATCAAATACTGGCCGTTCAACGCCAGATCCAACTTGTAAGATTGCCGGTCCTCGCGGTAAATTTCCTGCACTACGGTTAGTCCCAGCACCTGGATATAAAACTGTTTGGATTTTTGGTAGTCCGAACAAATAATGGCAATATGGTGTACCCGGTTCAGTGGCAGCATAAAGTTGGTTTTAGGAGAGTATATCCTGAACATTCTTTTTGATCGTATCCGCTATGCGCTGCATCGGCAGGTCATTGGCGTCGCGGCCAAAAGGGTCTTCAATTTCTTCGGCAATCAGCTCCAGGCTGGCCAGTACATAAAAAACAAAAATCACGACCGGAATGATCAGGTAACCCAGGTTAAAAACATAACCCACAGGCAGCGTTACCACGTATATAAAGATGAACTTTTTGATAAAAGCACTGTAGGAGTAGGGAATGGGCGTGTTTTTGATGCGTTCGCAGGCGCCGCAAACTTCCATAAATGACTGCAGTTCGGTATTTAAAAAAATCAATTGCTCGCCGCTGATCTGCTGCTGGCGGTACATCAGGTTAATGCGGTTCATCAGCAGGCTTGATACCTGGGCCAGCACATGCTTGTTGCGGTCAAAGTGCTGGATCTCCGGGTGAAGATTTTCATCCAGCGCCAGGCGGGTTTCTTCGGACTGCAGGTGGTTTTTAAGCTCCAGTGCAAAGCGGGGAATCAGCTGGCGGAAAAAACTGCGGTTCTTTTCATCATCCTGCGGCAAGATGCTATTGAGTTTAAGGGCCAGGTTGCGGCTGTTGTTGACCAGGGCGCCCCACAATTTGCGGCCTTCCCACCAGCGGTCGTAAGCCGTATTGGTACGAAACACCAGCAGCATGGAAATGGCAAAACCCAGTAGGTTGTGCAGCAGGGATACGTTTTTCAACTGGTTGTCGCTGGACAGCTTTAAATACTCCATCTCTATATAAGCAATCCCCCAGGAGTACAGGCCCAGTACAAACATGAGCGGCAGCAGTTTTCTAAACGTATCGGATTGGTGAAAGGCAAACAGAAAACGGGCCCAGTCTTTTGGGTTATAACTAATCATACCAATAAATTGGGCGTAAAGATAACGGGCTGGAAAAAAACTAAAGAAGGGAGAATAAAGGAAAAATGAAAAATTGAAAATGAAAAATGAAAAAAAGAAAATCTCATTTCATTAATGAAGCCATATGGTTTTTGAAAGAAACTCTTTCCTGCGGTCAACGACCAACGATCAACCGGCAACTTTCTGCTGTCAACTGTCATCTGTCAACCGGCAACTCTTGATATGGGGTTTTAAAAGCATGGCGGCGGCTGTAAAAATTATTTTCTGCTCTGTAATAAAAATCGCACCATCTAAATATCTTTTATTAATTTTTAGCCTTAATCATTCAAAAGTCAAACTCACTTTATTTATTAATGAAACGATCCATGCAAAAAAATCAGTTTCTCAGCTTGCTAAAAGTCAGTTGTTTTTTTCTCTGTTTCATCATTCTGTTAGCTTCCTGTAGCAAAAAGCGTTCAGGAAAGCCCAGGGTGCTGGTGTTTAGCAAAACCGCCGGTTTCGTGCATACTTCCATACCTGCCGGCATAGCGGCCCTTCAAAAGATGGGCAGCGAAAACAATTTTGACGTAGACACCACCACCAACAGCGAGTGGTTTACCGAAGATACCCTGAAGCGGTACGCCGCTGTGGTGTTTTTGAACACCACCGAAAACGTGCTGGACGGCCGCCAGGAAAATGCCTTTGAACGCTACATCCAGTCCGGCGGTGGTTTTGTAGGTATTCATGCCGCTACTGATACGGAGTACGACTGGGGCTGGTACGGCCGCCTGGTAGGTGGTTACTTCAATGGTCACCCCGATCAGCAGGAGGCCGTTGTGCGGGTAGTAGACGACAGCCACCTATCTACAAAGGACTTGCCCAAAGAATGGAAAAGAAAAGACGAGTGGTATAATTTTAAAAACCTCAACCAAGATGTAAAAGTGCTGTTGAACCTGGACGAAAAAACCTATTCCGGCGGCACCAACGGCGATAGTCACCCGGTGGCCTGGTACCACGATTTTGATGGCGGCCGCGCCTGGTATACCGCTTTGGGACATACGGAAGAATCGTACAGCGAACCCCAATTTTTACAACACGTACTGGGCGGTATCAAATACGCTATTGGCGATAATGAAGAATTGGATTACAGTAAAGCCAAAAGCCTGCCCACGCCGGATGAAGACCGTTTTGTAAGAACCCAGCTTACGGTGGGCACTTTGTTTGAACCTACTGAAATGGCCATCCTGCCCAACCTGGATGTTTTGATTGTGCAGCGCCGCGGCGAAATTATGCGGGTGAGCCAAAAGAACAACGACATCAAGCAGGTGGGCTTTTTAAACGTGTACCATAAGGCCACGGTACCCAATGTCAATGCCGAAGAAGGTTTGATGGGCTTGGCACTGGATCCCAACTTTAAGAGCAACAATTACATCTACCTGTTTTACAGCCCGGCCGATACATCGGTCAACCGGCTGTCCCGTTTTGTTTATAAAAACGATTCGCTGGACATGGCGTCGGAAAAAATAGTGCTGCAGTTTTATTCGCAGCGCAACATTTGCTGCCATACCGGTGGTTCCATTGCTTTTGGAAAAGACAACCTGCTGTACCTGTCCACCGGCGATAACTCCACGCCCTTTGACCAGCCCGACCAGAAGTTTGCCAACCACGGCTTTGCGCCTATAGACAACCGGCCTGGATACGAGCAGTACGATGCCCGCCGCACTTCGGGCAACCCGGCCGACCTGCGGGGTAAGATCATCCGCATCCGCATTAAAGACGATGGCACCTACGAAATTCCGGATGGCAACCTGTTTCCTAAAGACGAGGCCAAAGCCCGTCCTGAAATATTTGTAATGGGTAACCGCAACCCGTATCGTATTTCTGTGGATAAAAGAACCGGCTTTTTGTACTGGGGTGAGGTAGGACCGGATGCGGCCAACGACAGCGTGCAAACCCGCGGCCCCCGTGGTTACGACGAGGTGAACCAGGCCCGCGAAGCCGGCTTTTTTGGCTGGCCCCTGTTTGTGGGTAACAACTACGCCTACAACCAGTACGACTATAAAACCGGTACCAGCGGTGCCTTTTACGATCCTGCCAAACCCGTGAACAATTCGACCAACAATACCGGCCTGCAAAACCTGCCACCGGCCAAGCCGGCGTTTATCTGGTATCCGTATGGCGCTTCCAAAGAGTTTCCGCAGGTAGGGCAGGGTGGCCGCAATGCCATGGCCGGCCCGGTTTACTATACCGAAGATTTTCCGAAAGAAACACGCCTGCCGGATTACTACAACGGCAAGCTGTTTATTTACGACTGGATCCGCGGCTGGGTAAAAGCCGTAACCATGAAAGAAAACGGTGACTTTGACAAAATGGAGCCGTTTATGGAGCACACCAAATTTGCCGCACCTATTGATATGGAAGTAGGCCCCGACGGTAAACTGTATATCCTGGAGTATGGCTCCGGCTGGTTTAGCAAAAACCAGGATGCCGGTTTGGTGAGAATCGATTACCTGGCTGGCAACCGTCCGCCCAAGATCAACGACCTGACCGTAACACAAACCTCCGGCAACCTGCCGTACGAGTTTACGGCCAAAGTAGACGTAAAAGACCCGGAGAACGACGACCTGACCTACATCTGGACCATTGGTAGTGAGAAAAAAGAAACCAAGGAGCCACAGATTAGCCATACCCTGAACAAAGCCGGTGATTACCCATTGACAGTAGAAGTAGTGGATAAACAAAAAGCTTCTTCCAAGAGCAATACCATTGAGCTGTATGCCGGCAATGCCCAGCCGCAGCTGGAAATTGCCTTGCAGGGCAACCGCACTTTCTTCTTCCCGGGAAAACCGGTGGCCTACAAGGTAAACGTAACCGACAACGGCGACAGCGTTAATCTAAAAAACCTGTTTTTGTCGGTAGATTATATACAAGGCTACGACCGGGCGGCGCAATCCATGGGTCACCAGCAGGCTTCGGCTACCATTGCGGGTAAAAACCTGGTGATGTCGCTGGATTGTAAAGCCTGTCACAAAGAAGCAGAGAAATCTGTAGGTCCGTCTTATGTGCAGGTGGCTAACCGCTACCAGGGCAAATCGGATGCAGGAGCTTACCTGGTGCAAAAAATCATCAAAGGCGGCGCCGGTGCCTGGGGCGAAGTGGCTATGCCGGCACACCCCACGCTGAAGGAAAGCGATGCCCAGCAAATTGT
This sequence comes from Bacteroidota bacterium, assembly GCA_023391895.1. Lineage (GTDB taxonomy): Bacteria > Bacteroidota > Bacteroidia > Chitinophagales > Chitinophagaceae > Flavisolibacter. The sequence continues at coordinate 2,470 of JAEWAC010000207.1, read as the reverse complement.
AGGCTGGATCATGTCGCTGGCCAGTGGCAAAAACGCACAGGCTTCTTTACCGCCGGCCGGGCAGGTAGTGCCGCAGCCTAAAAAGCCATACGAGGTATTTTTGCTGCAGGCTACCTATACCGATAATGGTGGTAACGGCATTCGCCCTTTGAGCAATGCGGCTTCTGTATTTTTAAGAAATGCCACCTGGGATGTAAGGGAGCTGCGGAACATCAAAGGCTTTACTACCAAGGATTCCGCCAATACCCGTTACCTAGCGTACCCGCAAAACAGCGGCTGGATCAAGCTGACAAAGATTGACCTGACCGGCGTTAGTGGTATTGAACTAATCAACTGCTGCTCCGATGCCTCCTTTACCGGTACGCTTGATGTGCGGCTGGACCAGCCCGATGGCCAAAGCATCGGCATGGCCGATATGGATTGGAACAAGCAAAAAACCCAGGTCATTGTGCCGCTGCAGAAAGGTGACGGACAGCTGCATGATGTATATATTATGTACACCATCAAAGGCAAACAACCTGAGCAGGGATCGCCTTTGCTGAAGTCCATACGATTTATACCGGAAGGAAACCGGCTGTAAATTCCAAACAACAAAAAAGACAACCACCACCGGTTGTCTTTTTTGTTAAATGCCATTGAACACGATAATGGAATCAGGAGAATGCTAAGAAAAATGCAAAATGAAAAATGAAAAAAAGAGCAGCATGGGTTTTTTAAGATTTCTTGTACTAAGCATGTAAAGGACGTCAATTCTTTAAAAACCCATACGGCTCAACTATCCGCGAAATCCTTTTTTCAATCCTTTCCATCACGATTCAATTAGTTTAAACTTACCATGTCATTAAAGAATCTGCGAAATCCTTTATAAATCCGTGAAATCTGTGAGCGAACTTCTTTAAAAACCCATATCTAAGCTGGAGATGCCGAAAGGAGTTCGGCATGACTAGTGAGAGGCATGTGTAATAGCAATCCCTCCGAAGCTGTGATCCAACTTAAGCTGCAATCCAACTCTTTCAAAAAACCATATCCGTTTACGAATCCGTGAAATCCTTTTTCCAATCCGCGAAATCCGCGCTCCAAAACCCTATACCTCACCCTCTGGTCCCTCTCCTGAAGGAAAGGGAGGCCCGGCTGAAGGTCCTACTTCAGCTATAGAATGGACCTATGGACTTTTGAAAGAGTTTTAGCTTTTGCCTTCAGCATGAAGCCTTCAGCCTTCTGCTTTCTTTACTTACAACTTATCACTCATTCCTCCTTTGCCTTAAAAAACAGGGCTTTCAGTTCGGCGGCGTCATCGGGTTTCATTTTGCCGCCCAGTATCAGGCGCAATTGCCGGCGGCGCAGGGCACCATCGTATAGCTTTTTTTCTTCTTCGGTAACGGGTGTTAGTTCGGGTACGCGGCGTGGTTTGCGGTTGGGGTCCAGCGCCACAAAAGTGTAATACGCTTCGTTGCTTTTATAGCGGTACTGGTGGGTCAGGTCTTCGCCCCATACTTTTAGATGAATTTCCATGGAGGTGGTAAAAGCACGGGTTACGGTAGCCTCTATGTGTACGGTGTTGCCCAGCTTAATGGGGTTTTCAAAAGAAATATTATCAACCGATGCGGTAACCACCGGTGCGTTGCAGTGTTTTTGGGCGGCAATGGCGGCGGCAATATCCATCCAGTACATCAGGCGGCCGCCCATTAAGTTGCCAAAGACGTTGGTATCATTGGGCAGTACCAGTTCTGTCATATTGGTAAGGGTGTCTGCCGGGGTTTTTGCTTGCATGAAAAAATCTTTGCCGCAAAACTAAGGCAAAAAGGAGGAGGCCAGTAAACTTAGTGGGCAGCAGGTGCATTGTTAAAGTAAGCTGCCCCGGGGGCAAAAGCATCAAATAACTGACTGAAATCACCCGCCTGGCTATTTGGCTTTCGCCGGTTCGCTTTACATTTGCTGCCGACATATGAATCATCCTATTTCTTTTGATAACACGGCGATTGCTTTTGCCCATAAATCCAATAAAGAACTAAAAGAAGCCCACTTTCTTTTTTCTTCCATGCAGTACGGCGCCCTGGTAAAACTGGGCACCCGCCTCACGCCTTGGGCCATCAACATCGGTCTGCCGGTGAAAGGCCTCATTCGCAATACCATTTTCAAACAATTTGTAGGCGGCGAAACCCTGGAAGAAACATCAGTGGTGGCCCGCAAGCTGGCCGAGTCGAACGTGCAGGTGATCCTGGATTATGGCGTGGAAGGCAAGGAAGGCGAAGAGGCTTTTGATCATGCCGAAGAAGAATTTATCCGGGTGATCAACTACGCCGCCACACAACCCAATATTCCGTTCATGAGCATTAAGGTAACCGGCTTTGCCCGTTTTAACCTGCTGGAAAAACTGGATGCGGCCATGCACTACGCCAAAGCTGCCGACCTGATAGGACGCTACAACCTGGCGCTGCAGCAGTTAAGCGGGGAGGAAACTGCCGAATGG
>JAEWAC010000202.1 GCA_023391895.1 Bacteroidota bacterium | reverse complement strand
ATGCTTACCTGGGTGATGAAGATAAGGGCCAGATGAGTTCATGGTTTGTCATGGCAGCATTAGGGCTATTCCAGATGGATGGCGGTTGCAGTGTTGATCCCATCTATGAAATAGCCAGCCCCATTTTCAGGAAAGTAACCATTGACCTTGGTAAAAGATATGGAAGAGGTAAGTCCTTTGATATAGAAGCTGTCAACGTTTCAAGGGATAATAAGTATGTTCAAAGTGCTACTTTAAATGGGAAGAAGCTCGATACTTTCTGGTTTCCGGCGAGTGAACTGCTGAAAGGTGGAAAATTGATTCTTGAGATGGGACCCAACCCCAATAAGAACTGGGGTGTTGATCATGTTCCGTCGGTTTCAAAATAAATATCATTGCATCTGAAGTTAGCAGTAGACTGACCTGAAGATTTTATAAGCTGATTGATTATAGCAAACAATGGGAGAAATTGAGGAGCATATGGGGTTTTAAAAGAGATGGCGTCTTTCATTTGAAAGGCGCCATCCTGTTTTTGACAACTGCCATTTTCAATTAAATCAACCGGCGCACTTTTTTGCGGTATTGTTCGTATATCAATCCGTGCTGACGGTGCAAGTGGTCTTCTTCCAACCGGATCTGTATCTGAATAAGGATATAACAGGTAACTCCTGCCAAAAGAGTAATGGCATTGGGCAGTACGGCAAACAAGCCCCAAACGCTTGCCAGCATGCCCAGAAATATTGGATTTCGGGAAAAGCGAAACAGGCCGGAAGTCACCAGTGCGGTGGAGTGCTTTTCGTCAATGCCAATGCGCCAGGAGTGGCTCATCTGATATTGTGCCAGCATAATCCAGATAAGAGCAATGTGCATCCATATCAATCCGGCTGCTTGCACACCGGTACGTTCCAGGTACCAGAAAGGCAGCAGGTAACTATACATTTGAGGAAACAAAGAAAACAACAGTACCGCTGCCACCATCAGCCCTGTTACCCATTTCATCCAGCGACCAATAAAGTCGTGTGCATTATCGGTTTTGCCAAACGTCACCGGGTTGATGCCGGTTTTGCGGTACACCCGCCAGGAGGGTAGCACAAAAGCAATCAACAGGTACAGGAACAAAAAAACAGGAAGGTACCATCTAAGGGTAATTGATATCGTCATAACTTAAGTTTTAATCCTCCATTGATTACAAATCCTTCCACAGGAGCATATATATCGCGGAATACAGGGTTGTCAATTGAGCCGGTATAAATGATGTCGAACCGGGTTTGCCTCGTGTCGGTAAAGTTTTCGAAGTTGATAAAGACCGAAAACTTTTCCCAGGTCCTTTCGGCCATAAAGCCGGTAATCCAGTAAGGCTTGCCGGTGGCGCCATCGTTCAGCTGCTGGCGGCTGAAGTAATAGCCTTCCAATCCCAGCTTCCATTTTTCTTCCACCTCATACATCAGTACATTGTTGAGGCGGTGGCGGGGTGTAAGCGGCAGCCAGGCAGCTTCGCTTGCATAATGGGTATTCGCATCAGTATAAGGGTAGCCTACAAAAAGTTTAAAATCTCCATATACCAGCCGCAGGTTGGTTTCCGTGCCTTTGGTGTCGATGTGGCCGCTGGCATTGCGGAATTCTGGTTTGCCGCTGGCACTGTTGGCCAGGATCAGGGGATGGTTTAACCGGGTATAGAAAAACAAGTGATTAAAGGCTAACCGCACTCCGCCAATGGTGGTCCGGTAGTTAATATCCCAGTTGCCACCTACCGATCTTTCATTTTGCGTCAGTTGCTGGTTCATAGGCTGCAGGTTGACAAACTGAATGCGTTCGGATTCTTCGGTAAATACAGTGGGTGTTTTATAGCCAAAGCCGCCACCCAACCGGGAGGTAAGTTTGGGAGAAATGCGGAAAAGAGCTGAGATCCTTGGCAGCAACTCCCAACCATACTCATTTACATAATCACCCCGCAGCCCGGTTTCAAGCGTAAACTTTTCAGATGGCGACCAGGCGTTTTGTACAAACACGCCATAGGTGGTGTAGTGATAATCCCGGGCCGGGTCGGCAGAACGGCGTTCTTCTGTGAGTGCATCTGTCAGCAGGTTGGCGCCAACAATCCATTGGGCAAATGTTCTGCGGTGGTTCCAGGTAAGTTCGGTAAACGAAGATTGCTGAAGGGCTTCAAAACGGTAAGTAGGTATGGTAATGTCGCGGTCAAAGCGGCTGTAACTGTTTTTGAGTTGCAGCGTCGAATGGTCATTCAAGCGGTGCGCTATGCCAAGTTGCGTAGTAATGCGGTTGGTGTGGTTTTGTTCAAAATAACCGGTGCCGCCATTTTTGATGTAATGGATATTGCCGCCAATGCGGTCTTCAGTAATATAGCTGATGCCTGCATCTGCCGTTGTTTGCTTTCCATACAAAAACAACCGTGGATTGATGGTGTAGCGTTCAAACTTAGGTATGGCGGTTAGTCCAAGATTGGCAGGGTCATAAGGTGCGCTGCTGTTACGGGAAGCAAAAACCGTAAGCCCCGCCTTGCCATACCGCTCTGCATAAAAACCGCTCAGGTCCAGGCCGCCGGCACTGGTGGCATTGGCTAAAAAACTCAGTTCCCGCTCTTCGCCCGGTGTTTTGGAAACCAGGTTGACCAGGCCTGCAATGGCACCGCCGCCATACAATGTGGAGGCCGAGCCTTTGATCACTTCTACCTGCTTAAGATCCAGCGGGGCGATCTGCATAATGCTCAGGCCGCCGGAAAAGCCGGCATAAAGCGGGTAACCGTCCCGTAAGATCTGGGTATACCGGCCGTCCAGCCCCTGGATGCGGATGCTGTAATTGTAAGAAGTGGCTGAAGTTTGCTGTGTTTGAATGCCGGTACTTTCGCTCAGCAGCATCCGGATTTCGCCAGGTTTCATGTTGCCTTTTTCTTCCAGCTCTTCACCCGATATTACTTCAATGCGGGTGGGGGTATTGGCAATGGTGCGGCTGGTACGGGTAGCGGTTACCACTACTTCTTCCTCATGCTCGTCCTCCTCTTCTTCTAAAGTAATAACCGGGTTGGTGCCTGCCGGCAGCGGAAACGTCAGGGCGAGGGTGTGCTCTTGGTAGGCTACGTGTGATACAGTAAAGGTTTGGTTGCCGTTGGTTATACCGGTTATGGTTACGGTGCCGGTGCTGTCTGCTACGGCCGATTGCCTGCCTTCCTTCCAGGTTACGGTTGCTCCGGCCAGTGGCGTGTTGGCTTCATTTTTTATGATGGCGGTTAGTATATTTTGCGCCTGTGCGTGCACAACCGTGCAGCACAGAATAAGTCCTGTTAAAAGGTACTTCATGTACTAGGGTCTTTAATTAAAAAATGTTGGTTGTCTTCAGCAAGGTTGATCAGCCCACTCGGGGCGGCTGCCAGAAAGTAGAATGGTAGGCCGGGAAAAGAAACGTATAAACCGTCTCGTGGTGCCGCTTTACAGCTGCCGGCGGAGGCGGTAATTGCAACGGCTTTTCAAGCGCGATAAAACCCATACAGCCGGTGCAGGAAAAAAAAGGCGAACAGGTTCCTTCTTCTTGTTCCCCGTTGTTCTGCTGGCTGGTGAGTGTGATGGGATCAGCGGCACAGTCATCTTCGGTACAGCAGGGCAGGAGGGCCGTCGCCGAAACCAGTAGAAGAATAAGAAATGCAATTAACCTTTTCACAGGCGCAAAATTAATCCCGCTTTTCTCTTGCCCCAACTTTAAAACTGTAGCAATGTTGCATCTAAAAAACGGTTGCTGATGAATGTAAATGGTGCAGTACAATTCCGACAGCCGGAGGGCAATGGTGCTTCTGGAAAAATGCAGGGATCGAAATACAGGCTTTTATGTGTTGACAGCAATCGGTATACACCTGTGTAAAGATATTTTGCGTTTAATATGGGGTTTTGAAAGACATGGCAGGTTATCAAAATTTCAGAAACGTGGAAAGAAAATCCACCTGTAAGATTGATTATTCCGTGAAAGCTGTTTCTTTTCAACACCTGGCTGCCTGCTTCCGTTAAGTATAGGTGTGTTGCAGAAATTTTTCTATATTGATATAGCGTTATGGAAAAAGCCCACAATCAATCAAAAACCCATTCATCATTGTCAACAATGTATAAAAACACCATGAGAAAAAGCGTACTCCTGGCCTTATGGTTGCTGCTGATCGGCACGGCTGTACTGGCCCAGACCAAAGATCAAAAAGAAGTAAGTGAAGCGGTGGAAAAATTAAAAAAAGCCATGCTGGATGCGGATGCTCCGGCGCTGCAGGCCCTGACCGCCGATGCATTAAGTTACGGTCACTCCAGCGGTGCCATTGAAGATAAAACAACATTTATCAATGCGCTTACCAGTGGCCAGTCCGATTTTAAAACGCTGGAGATTTCCGGTCAGCAAATCACCATAGCGGGAAAGACCGCTTTGGTGCGTCATAACATGACAGCCGATATTCAGGACAAAGGCAAGGATGTGATGGTGAAGCTCGGTGTATTGCTGGTATGGCAAAAACAAAAAGATGGCTGGAAGCTATTGGCCCGGCAGGCTTATAAGCTGTAATAAAAAAATACCTCACTGGTACGCTTCAAGGCGGTGCCGTTTGAAGCCAGTATCGTTTCGATAATTCTTTCTATTCTTTTATTCAAGTTTGTTCGCTTCATAGCAATATTGAAAATTGTTTTTGCCAACTAACAGCTACTATCATACATAGTAAAAGATATGGGGTTTTGAAAGAACTTTTTCAAAACCCCATACCGGCCGGTAAGGCAAATGGAAACCAACAGAACACCTGCTGCTTTCCTTCTTTAGACCTCCACTTCTCTCTTTTCATGTTTCGTTATCTGCTATGCCGGACTATAGGTTGCTGACCGGCAGCAAATTGTGCTGCGCCTGCTTCAAATGCCGACTATAGCTATTTCGGTTGTATTGGAATGGGGCCGGGTATAGATGTTCCAAAGCCCTCAAAGCTGTATTTTTGTATTGAATTACGAAAAACTTTTCCTCCTTATTGTTGTTCTTTAGACAGGGTATGATGCAAGACTGACGGGTATACTAACCAACTGGCATTCTTTGATCATTCAACAGCCTGTTATGAAATATGCCATCTTACTGCTTATAATTCCGCTTCTTTTGGCTTGCAGCCTCCAGGCGCAACCACCGGTAACTTCCACCAGCGACAGTGTAGTGATCCGGCTTCATCCGGAGTATAACAATGTTTCCAGATTTCACCGGCGGCTGTTTGGTGAAAACTACCGGAAAGAGTGGGCCGTTGCGGTAAAGCTGCCGGTCATTCAATTATCCCAGATCCAAGGCGGCTTAACCGTTTTAAGGCGTGGCGGCGGTATGCAAACCTTATCCCTGCGGCTGGAAGATAAAAGCGGTAAGGAGTGGGTGCTGCGCAGCCTGGAAAAAAATCCTGAAGTGATTTTGCCTCCGCAGCTCCGGCAAACTTTTGCCCGGGATTGGTTGCAGGATGCCATGTCGGCACAACATCCTTATGCAGCCCTTATGATACCGGTGATCGCTCATGCGGTAAACGTACCACATGCCAGTCCCATGGTTGGCGTGGTGGCGGCCGATACTGCTCTGGGTACGCATACGCCCCAGTTTGCCAACAAAGCTAACCTTTTGGAAGAACGGGAGCCCCTGGGCAACTCAGACAATACAGAAGAACTGCTGGAAGAACTAAACAGCGATAATGATAATAGTTACGATGTAAAGTTATTTATCAGGGCACGGCTGCTTGACTTGCTGCTGAGCGATTGGGACCGGCATGCAGACCAATGGCGGTGGGTGGATACGCTCAAAGGTGAAGGAAAATTTTACGTGGCCGTACCCCGCGACCGGGACCAAGCGCTTTATGTAAACGAAGGCTTGTTCCCAACCATTGCTGCCCAACCGGCCATTGCACCAACACTGCAGGGGTTTGACAAAAAAATAAAACACGTCAAGTACTCGCTGTACAAATCCAATTTTTTAAATCCTTACCCGGCCAGTCATGTCTCCTTTGATGAATGGATGGCCATTACCCATGCGTTTGTAAATGCGGTTACCGACTCGGTGTTGGAAGCAGCCTTGCTGCGCCTGCCGCCAGAAATCTACCAGATCCGGCACCAGCAATTGTTGCAAACACTGAAAAGCCGGCGACAGCACATTCCGGAAGCCATGAGCGACTTTTACCGGTTCATCAACCGGGTGGTAGATGTCAGGGTTTCCGATAAGCATGAGTGGGTTGATATTAAAGGAACTGATAATAAGGCCCTGCTGGTCACGGTGCTTAAAAAAAGTAAAGAAGGCGAATTGGGCGATACGCTGATGACGCACCTGTTTCAACCTGCCATTACCAAAGAACTCCGGCTTTTTTTAGCCGATGGTTGGGACAGCGTCACTATCAACAACGCCACCTCGCCCATCAACATCCGAATAGTAGGCGGCCAAGGACATAAGGCTTATGATGTGCTGCAGGCAAAGAAAAAAATAAAGCTGTATGGAAGAACTGACAATTCAAGTTTTGCCGGAAAGCAATCAAGGTTAAGAAAACATTTGTCCAACGACAGTCTCAATACCGCCTTTGTACCTTCTAACAGGTATAATTTAACAGTCCCCCTGATTACGGGCGGATACAACATTGATGATGGCGTATTACTGGGTATTGTGATCCGGCATGAGCACCAGGGATTTCGCAAAACGCCATACGGCAGCAGCCACCGGCTGAGTGTCATTCACTCCCTGTTAACCAATGCTTACCAGTTCCGGTATGCAGGGGAGTGGATGCAGGCTTTGGGTAAGGCGGATATAACCTTGTATTCCATCATCAATGGCCCCAACAATACGGTCAACTTTTTTGGCCGGGGCAACGAAACCAAGTATGAAAAAGGCGATAATAGCCTGAGCTACTACCGGGTCCGGTTTCCTTCATTTCTATTGGAGCCGGCTGTACGGTTTCGAAACAACAAAGGGTACAGCCTGAGCATCGGACCTTCCTTTCAGTATTATAACTATGACAGCGATGAAAACAAAGACAAGTTTATTGAAAATACCAAGCTTTATTACTCCTATGACAGTGCTACTTTAGATGAGCGCAAAGCGCATTTAGGATTGTTTGTTCACCTGATGCATGACCGTAGGAACCAAAGGGTGCTTCCTACATCGGGCTTCTTTTCAGGCGTAAGGGTGCATGGCTATGCCGGATTGAACGAATTTTCAGAATCATTCATGCAAATCATTCCCGAAGTGGGGTTTTACCAAAGTCTGAATCGCAAGTCCACGCTGGTCGTGGCGGACCGGTTGAGCGGTGGCATTACTATTGGAAAAACAGCTTTTTACCAGTCTTTGTTTTTAGGTGGGCAAGACAATTTACTCGGCTATCGAAAGTACCGTTTTGCGGGGCAGCACCGGCTTTCCAACAATCTGGAACTACATCTTAAGCTGGTGGATATCAAAGGCTATTTACTGCCCGGACAATTGGGGCTGATGGGCTTTTATGATGTGGGCAGGGTATGGGAAAACGAAGAAGATTCAAAAAAGTGGCATCAGGGTGTAGGCGGCGGTTTTTATTTTGCTCCGGCTCAGATGGTGGTGATTACGGCGCTGGCTGCTTACTCCAAGGAAGGGTGGTATCCGCAGGTGAATTTGGGCTTCCGGTTTTAGTAAGGAAACGGTGTGTGATAAGTCTGAAGAAAAGGCAGTATAGATTAGTTATAGTTTTACAGGTTGCGAGGTTCGGGAATGACTCAAGTAGCGGCAGCCTTATGCGGCACCGCAGATTGTCACGGGCAGTTTCGGTAAAATGAAAATGTATTAATCAGCATGAAGGGTTGTACAATGGAACAGAATATCATAAGTGATGGTGCAATGGCCGTGAAATAAGCGGCGCTTGGTATAAAGTTTATAAGTGATAACGGATCATGTATAGTGCGATTGAAAACAGGGGCATGCAGCGTTATGGCCGGCTACAGCACCTTAAACTTTATAACCGAAAGAAAGATCAACCATGTACCAATGTCATTCAAAACTTTTTGTTCCCATTCTTATTTCTTTGGCGGCGCTTTTTTTTCTTTTGTCTTCTCCTGCCGGGGCACAGAAAAAAAAACCTGCTTTGTCTACCGATAGCAGCACGGTCATCATCATAGATACTGCAGGGTTGTTGGATAGCGTCATCGTTATTGTTGATACGGTAGATGCTGTGGACTCGGTACAGCAATATTATGACCGGGTCAATGCCTCTTATCTGAAAAGTTATGGAAGCAATATGAAGCAGGTAGCCACGGCGCCCGCACATTGGGAAGGAAGAGACTGGGTAAAATTTGCCGCAATAACCGGTACAGCAGGTTTGCTGATGGTAACGCTGGATAAACCTGTGCGGGAGGTGATGCTGGACAATCAGAATGGTACGTTCACCGTTACTTCCAAGTATGTGTATCCTTTAGGCAACCGGTTTCCGCCTTTGATGCTGGCGGGCATGTACATGACCGGCCTTGTTACACACAATCGTCGCCTGGAGCATGCTTCTCTTTTTGCCGCCAAATCTTTGGTTATTTCTACAATTGTTTATACTACAACTAAATCCATCATCCGGCGGCAGCGGCCTACCCGTACCGATGACCCCCTGGATTTTGTAGCGCCTTTTAGCAGTAAAGGGTATACCAGTTTCCCTTCAGGCCATGCCAATACCGCATTTTCTGTGGCTACTGCCTTTGCCCTGGAGTATAAAGATGTAAAATGGGTGCCCTGGGTGGCGTATTCTCTGGCCACTTTGACTGCTGTTTCGCGGCTGTATGATGACCGGCACTGGGCCAGTGATGTGCTGATAGGTGCCTCCATTGGCCATTTTGTCACAAAGGGGGTTTATTATTTTGACCAAAAAAGAAAAGGAGCCCGTAAAGCAAAGAAAGCCGATTTTTAGCCGTTAAGGCTTTGTTGCAGTTAGAATGCCCGGCTTTTACTTAAAAAAATGATGGGTTAGGATGTTCCGCACTTGTGTAAGAGAGAGGTGCTATCTGGCCATATGGGGTTTTAAAAAAGAAGTGATGTTAATGGATGAGCCGGGTTTAGTTGTAAGGGTGCTTGCGGTTAATGCCTTTTTAGGCCCGTCGCAGCCCATGTCTTTTAACGTTTTCCAATTGTTGAAATAACAAACTCTTATCAAAAGTCTTTTCCTGAGCTCATTAACTTAGTGTTCTTGTTCTGCATTAGTTACTGTTAATGGGAAAAAGAAAGAGCCTTCACACAATAAAATCATCCTGAAAAACCGTTTTATTCATATGTCAAGGATACTGATCTGCCTGCTTTTTTCACTTGGCTTTTTTGCTTCACCAGGCATTTTTGCACAGGATTCCTCCTCCCTGTATTCATCACCGGACTCTTTGTTGAAAGACAAGTCTGCCATTGCAGAAGTGGGCTTTCAAGGTCCTTTTGCAGAAACTACGGCTGCACGGGTGCCGGCTGCTGCCTATGCAACGCCTAAAGCGGCTATAGCACCCAACCCCCTTTCTTTCCGGAGTATCGCGATTCCTTCGGCTATGATTGCTTACGGCGCCTATACCTTTACCAACAAGGATTTGAAAAAATGGAATTTGGCCGTCCGCGATGAACTTTGGGAAGATCGTAGCAAAAAAAAACCAATACACCTGGATAACTTTACCATTGTGGTACCCGCCTTGGCGGTGTATGCGCTGAACCTGGCAGGCGTGAAAGGGAAACATAATTTTATAGACCGTACAGCCCTGTATGGCATGTCCTATCTTATTGGGTCTGGGGTCGTTTCTTCGGTAAAGCGGCTTTCAGGTGTTATTCGCCCCGACAGCACCAACTATTTATCCTTTCCTTCCGGTCATACGGCCCAGGCCTTTATTGCGGCTGAGTTCATGCGGCAGGAGTACAAGGATGTATCGCCCTGGTATGGCGTGGCCGGGTATGCCGTGGCGGCCGGCACCGGTTTTTTGCGGATGTACAACAATAAACACTGGTTTAACGATGTTATCGCCGGTGCCGGTGTGGGCATTCTTTCCACCCGTCTTTCTTACTGGCTGTATCCCAAGATCAAAAACATCTTTGTAAAAGGCAAGGAAAACAACACCGTTGTCATGCCCATGTATCAGAACGGCGCCATCGGCTTTGGGTTGGTGCATACCTTTCGATAATTAAAGTCTTCATCAGTATTTTGGCTTAGTGGCAGGGAAATAAATGGCCTTTGCAAAAAGTCTCATTGCCGCTGAAGCAGCGCTTAGATGCCGTTTCACTTCATCCTGCACTTGCGCAGTATAAGGCATGTGATCGTACAATAGGTGCATGGGTTTTTGAAAGAGTTTCAAAAACCCATGCAATTCTTCATAAGAAACTGTTACCAGCATTATGATTTAGTACTCACCATTGGTCATTCACCATTGACGACAAGATTTCATATGGTTGAAAACAGCTTCGTATAAAAAGTGGCCGCTAAAATGTGGATTTCTGTTGGGGTAAGAGGCTGAGCTTACATAATTTATTGCTATCTTGAAAAGCCGAGTCCCTTTCTAACCCAACAAAAGCCAGGCAATGACTAAAATCCTACACCGGAGACAGTTTATCAAACAAGGCGGAGCCGCTGCCCTAAGCCTTGCCTTTTTCCCCAACTTAGTTCGTAAAGCCGCTGCCAGCGACCGTGTGCGCATCGCCATTGTAGGCGTGGGCAGCATGGGCAATAACCATTTAAAATGGTTTGCAGCTTTGCCCGAAGTAGAGGTGGTGGCGCTTTGTGATGTAGATGAAAATCATTTAAACAGCAGCCTCAAAACACTGGAAAAGCTACAGCCCGGCCGCAAAGCCCAGGGTTATGCCGATTTCCGCCAGGTGCTGGACCGTAAGGATATTGACGCCATCAGCTGTGCCACTCCGGACCACTGGCATGGCCAGATCGCCACCCTGGCGTTTCAGGCCGGTAAAGACGTGTATGGCGAAAAGCCGCTTTCCTACGACGTGCGGGAAGGGCAGCGAATGTTAAAAGAACTCAACCGCCACAAGCGGGTATTTCAGATGGGTACCCAGATTCATGCCGGTGAAAACTACCACCGGGTGGCCGAGATCATCCGCTCCGGAGCCATTGGCAAGGTGCATACGGTACGCTTGTGGAAAACCGGCGCACCACCCGATCTGGGTGTCGCACAGGTACAGGCACCGCCGCCCACGCTCAACTGGGACATGTGGCTGGGACCGGCGCCTTATGCGGATTATACCCCACAGCG
>JAEWAC010000447.1 GCA_023391895.1 Bacteroidota bacterium | reverse complement strand
CTCCACCACCGCCAGGTATTTTAATTCCACCGGTAGGCCATGTTTTTGAAATACGGTTTCAATGATTCTAAAATAAGGCTGGCTCTTCTTTTTTATTTTTTGTAACGCCTCATTGTTTTTTTGGAGGTAGCCGTTCACAAATTGCGATGCTTGGGGGTTGAGGGGCACTGCGGGCAGGTCACCTGCTGGCGGGTGGGCGTGCAGGTGGTGCAAAGGCGGCAGCACGGGCATGATAGAGTCCCAGGTGTTGTGGCCAGGCGCTGGCAGCAAGGCTGCCAAAGATGGATGGTTTACGTTAAAGGAAAGAAAGGCGGGGGCTCCTTTAAGATTACCACTGAAAGCGGCGGTCAGCAGGAACAGGGTAGGGTATAACGAGTACACCCCAGATAGTTTTCTTTTGGTCATCGTTTTCGTTTGAGGTAAAACAATGCCGACCCTTGAGGTATGGATTTAGAGCGAAAGGATTGATCACAGGAATACCGGGAGCGGGTTTCAACAGCGTTGTTCCGGGGGACGGACGTTAAGGCTTTTCAGTTGCCGGAAAGCTGTATGCCATGTAAGCGTGAATAAATAACTGGAGCAAATATAACCGGTGCACCTGAGCCGTCCTATAGGAAAACTACGATGCTATGTTTATGTGTGTGAGTATCAGTAGCATAAGACTGAAAAAAAATTGCCATCCAGAAAAATGTGGCCGTAATCAATAGATGCGTTAATACGAAACTGTTATCCCTATTATGATTTAATATTCACCATTGACGATAGGAGTTCCTAAAGTAGAAAACAATTGAGTAGGATAACAATTATTTTTTAATGCGCCATGCTGATGATGAAAGATGGATTGGCAGTTTTTATTACATAAACAATGATTATAAAAAGCATTACATAATGATTCGCTATAAAAAAACTAATGTCATCAGCAATGATGACATTAGTTGTAAAGGATCATGAATGTAAACGATTCTGAAAAGCCAATAATAGAAGTTCTTTTCAATGCCCCATATTAGTCTTCCTTGATTTTTACTTCACCTTTTTCCACTTTCACTTTGGTTTCTTTTCCGTCACTGCTTTTGGTTTTTATTTTCAGCTTTTCGTTCTTATTGGTATTGTTGGTGGTGTTCATTTCAGAACCTGCAGAACCGGTAGAGGTGTTTTGCGGATCACCGCTGTTGTTCGTATCGGTTGTGTTTAAATTGCTGGTGGCAGCATTATTGGTAGCGGAACCTTCGTTGATCGTGCCGGTACCATTGTGGGCAGACGTGTCGGTCATGGGTGTTCCGGTACCGCCGCTGGTCGTATCGGTATTCATGTGTTGATTTGAATCAGTACCGTTGTTGTTATTCATGTTATTGTTCATGTTGTTGTTCATATTGTTCCGGTTGCTATCGGTACTGTTGTTCATCTGGTTCATGTTGCTGTTGTCGATCGTGATTTCTGCCGCTTCACTGCCATCTGCATTAATTCTTTCTGTTCTTAGCTGGCCGCCTTCCATGATGCGTAACTGGTAAATTTCCAGACTGTCGTTTGCTTTCAGGGCAACAATGTCGTACACGTTGTTACCATGCATGGATTTTACTTTGCTGACTACCTCTTCTGGTACCTGGCTTTGTAATACCGGAAGCGCTATCATAAAGCCCTGTCCGTTAGCACCATAATACATATTCATATCCTGACCGTTGCTTTTGTAATTCACCCGCCATAAATTGTTGGATTGCTGCCACTGGGCATCGGTTGCATCAGGATACGCGGTTTGAAAAGAGTTTTGTACACTAACCGGAATGTTAGTGGTCGTACCATATGCATTATAATTGGTGTGGGTTACCCGCGTGCTGGAGTCGGTGCCAGTGGTGTCTGTACTGCCTTTTTTGGTAGTGTCAGCATTCATGTGGCCGGCAGCATTGCGGGTGCTGTCCGTGGTGTTTTGTGTTTCCTGCGACCATACTGCCAAACTACCTCCCGTCAAAAGCAGGGCTAAGATTGTCTTTTTCATACATTTTCAATTTTTAAAGGTTAGCATTAATAAATCGATATGATTAAAATCACTGGTGCTTATACAAGTTATGTGCCCGGACTTGCTCATCCAATCAATAAAAACCACTTAAGGATAAGCCAGGATTGTTACTGTTGGGTTTGTTGTGATGACTTGGGGATGATTATCAACAAGTAAGCATTGAACAGTTGTTTATGGCCCATGATGAAACTTTTTATTTTTTACTACCTGAAATGCAGGCCCGTGAAAGCTTGTAACAGGCCGGTTTCCCGGCGCTTTACCCTTAAGTCAATCAGCCGGCAGGAATAGTATGATGTTTTAAAAGCCATAATAAAATACCGTCACTTCTGAGCGGGCAAAAAAGCGAAAGGGTATGGCGGAGGTACCAAATCCTTTGGAAACATACAGGTAAGGCGGTTGGTTGTTGTACCAGCCATTGATGTAGTGGCCCGACTTCTTGGGCAGGATGGGCACATGATTAAAGAAGCGTACCTGTCCGCCATGATTGTGCCCTGCAAAGATGTATTGTATATTCAGCTGGCGGGCACTGCTCCTGGCAGCATTGATCCTTTCCAGCTCTTTTTGCACCACTTCTTGTTGCAGCGGACTGTGTACTAGCAGCAGGTGGTGTTCTTCTCGGCCAACCTCTTTTACCGCCTCCTTGAAAGAGGCATTGCTCTCTATAAAATCGTCCAGGCCGGTGATCATGATCCGCTGGTCCCCGACCATAAAAGCTCGTGATTCGTTTCGCAGAAGATGACCATTGTGCTGCTCCAAAATCTTTTTTAAGGTGCCGATGCTTACGTCGCTCAGGTGGTCGTGGTTGCCGGGAATGGCTATTTTGGTAATGGAAGGATGAAGCCGGTGAAAAAAACGGCGCAGCGGGCCAGGCCTGCCGGACAGGTCTATCAGGTCGCCGGTGATGAGCAGCAGGTCCGGCTGCAGGCGGTTGATTTTGCGGGCCAGCTTTTGGTAAAACGGCCATAGGGTTTGCCGGAAGTGCAGGTCCGACACGTGTACCAGCTTCAGCTTGCGCTGGCTGTTTTTCTTGCCAATATCAAAAGTTTTTACTTCAAAAAAATATTGCTCCAGCACCCAGGCATCCAACAGCACCAGTCCGGCCAGAGCTGCAGCGCCTGCTGCTGCCCATTTTACATACACCTGCTTCATCTACATATACTTTTTTCCAATCTAAAAAAACAGCCGCCCGCTATCCGCCTGCTGTGCTGCATGATCTATCCGGTTGTTAATCCCGTTCGGTCAGGGCTTCTTTTCGCTGCTGTTCGGCGGCCGCCTCTTCTTCCGGTGTTTCCTTGTTTTCTATGGCATCCATGGGTTCTTTGAAAGGGCTGGGATGCGGCTGATTGCTGCCGGTTGACTGATATGCTTTGTCTTGTTGGGTTTCGTCTGTTTGTGACGATCTTTCTTTATTCATGGTTGGTATTTTAGATTGATGAATACATGCCTATTTCTAGAGTTTCCTATTTCAGGTAGACCCGATGTTTTGTTTTGGCCATACCTGCCAGGTTTTCGTTTTAGGTTGAGCTGATTGCATCAGGATGAGTTTAAATGGCTACAAAGTATAAAGTGGGCATCAAATGGTGTACCGTTCCCGCAGGGATGAGGCATGGCCGTTTTTGATGCATTATTTCTGCAACCGCAGCAGCCGTAGATCAATACAAAAAACGCCAGTTGATTGTAGATGGTGGTGAGAATAAAATAAGCCTAATTGAAGCAGCTGTACAAAGCGCCTTTTTCATCCATTCATAAAGCAGTGGCGTAAATGTTGTGTCATTAGGATACCGGCAGGATTTTCCTGTTTATTTTAAAAACCCACATAAACATTTACTATGAACGCAGCTACCGGCAGCAACAGGGCCCCAAAAGGCGTTGAAGGAAAAACAGTGGTCATTACCGGTGCCTCCAGTGGGGCCGGCCGTGCTACGGCACTGGCATTTGCCCGTAACGGCGCTTGGGTAGTACTAGCGGCCCGCAGGGAGCCGGCCCTGAAAGAAGTGGTGGCCGAGTGCGCCGCCATGGGTGCCAAAGCCGTGTATGCCGTAACAGACGTAACCGATGCGGCTGCCATGAAAGACCTGGCCGCAACCGCCGTGGCGTTTGGGGGCGTGATAGATGTATGGGTCAACAATGCCGGTGTGCTGGCAGCCGGTGCGTTTGATAAAACACCCATCAACGTGCACGAGCAGGTGATCCGTACCAACCTGCTGGGGTATATCAATGGCGCCCATGCCGTGATGCCGTATTTCAAGCAGCAGGGGTATGGTATTTTGATCAACAACATATCTGTGGGCGGCTGGTTTCCAACACCTTACGCCGTGGCTTATACCGCCAGCAAGTATGGCTTGCGCGGCTATTCCGAAGCTTTGCGCGGCGAGCTGCACCAATGGCCTGACATACACGTATGCGACCTGTTTCCGGCCTTTCTGGATACGCCCGGCATTCAGCATGCCGCCAACTACACAGGGCACTACCTGAAGCCGGCGCCACCGGTATACGACCCGGTGCGTTTGGCCCATACAATTGTGGAGCTGGCGGTGCATCCTCAAAAATCCGTAACTGTAGGCAGTGCGGCAAGTTTCCTGCGCCTGGCTAATACATTTTTCCCCGGTCTCAGCCGCAGCATTACGGCTGGCATGGTAGAAACGTATATGAAGAATGCCTTGCCCCTGGATACAACACCGGGCAATGTGTTGGAACCGGTTGAATATGGTACCAGCATTCATGGTGGCTGGAACTCGCCCGCCGATGCGCAAAAAAGAAAACGAAGTACGGCACTGTTGCTGGCGGGACTTGCTGCAGGCTGGCTGCTATTGCGGGGCATCAGCAGGTAAGCTGTTTTAAGCGAATGTGCCAACTGGCATTCTGCTGTTGCACCTGCTGCTTATGGGTGAGTTGGCGCTGGCGGAACGATATGGGTTTTTGAAGAAGTTTGAAGATGTAAAAAAGCTTGCTGTCAACTACTATACAGGTTAAGCCGTTTTTTTACCACACCACATACCATTTTCCGTCATCGTCCTTGGCATAGGATAAGCCATTACTCATTTCATGAAATTCACGGCCATGATCGGGGCTTAGGTAAGCTTTCTTTTCGTATACCCGGATGCCGTTGTTTTCCCTGGTTAAATAAACAATCAGGGCCTGCAGGGTTGGCTGCACCTCGTGCAACCACTGCTCATCACTTTCTTTTACAAATGCCTGACTCATGTTGATCGGGAGTTTTAAACAAAAGACGAAAAAGCATGCCACCTGTCTGGCATACTATCATTAGCTGACCGGCTGCCTTTACTTTGGCTTTAGAATGGCAACAAAACTGTATGTAAGATATAAACAGCCGGTTATAAGAACAGGTCATAGCGTTGCTCTATCAGGGGCTTGCCAAAGTTGTCTGATGGCAGTTCTTCTGTCAGCACAAAACCATACCGCTTGTACAAAGCAGCTGCCGTTTGTTGCTCGTGCGTGGTCCATAAATAAGCCGATCGATAACCGCTTTTCTTTAAAAAGTCCATATACAGGTCCATTAGTCTTTTGCCCAGCCCAATGCCCCGGTAAGGCGGCTGAATAAAAAAATACCGAAGTTGGGCAGCGTTGTTTTCTCGGTGCATCAGCAGCAGAAAGCCTGCCATGGTTTCACCCTGTTCTGCCATCCAGATCCGGTCCAATGCGGGATCGTAGTTTTTATAAAACTCATACAGGCCCTGGGCTACGTACATTTCAAACGACAGGCCGTAATTGTATTCTTCTTTATACAGTTTGCCGTGCAGGTGAATGATGTAACCCAGGTCGCCGGGTCGTATATCTGACCGGATCGTCAGGTCGTTTTTATGTATTTGTCTGGTCTCGTATTGTTTATGTTGATCGCTATTCATGTTTTAGGTGTAAAAACGGGTTGGTTATCGTGGGGCTGCAATGGTTTTTACCACTGCTGTTGCGTGTTTACATGCCCGTAGGCAAGTTAACGACTTATGATGGGGAGCTCCATGGCAGAAAGGTAAATTAATAACCGGAATGGCTGCAGTTGAGGATTGATTTTTGTGCAATAGGGATGTTAAACGTTTCTCTTATCAATGTTGCACCTATCGGCGTTGAACTGCTGCAGGCAATGACCAGAACGCCGCTTTCTGCATCATAGACGGGAGGACCAATGGGTTTTTGAAAGCGTCGGGCATGCACCTTTAGTTGGCACAAATGGTTAACGAGGTAAGCAACGCCTATAAATGTTAAAAGGATAAAAGATGGATGCGCAGAAGCAGGAAGAAATTTTGGAGCAAATAACCGCCTTTGCAGACCGAAGCCACGGCGAGCAGACCCGTAAGTATACCCCGGAACGGTATATTGTACATCCCGTGCGGGTAATGAGGATCTGCCAGGAATATACCAATGACGTGGCCGTGCTGGCGGCCGCTTTGCTGCACGATGTACTGGAAGATACGCCGGTGCGTAAGGAGGCTTTGCATGGGTTTTTGAAGCAAGTGATGAGTGAAGCAGATGCCCTGAGAACCGTGGTCCTGGTAGAAGAGCTGACGGATGTGTATATTAAAAAAAGATACCCGAAATGGAACCGGCATAAAAGAAAGCTGAAAGAAGCCGACCGTATCGAAAAAACAAGCGGAGCTTCACAGACGATCAAGTATGCCGATATTATTGACAACTGCCTTGAAATCGTGGACCAGGATAGGGACTTTGCCAAGGTGTTTCTACTTGAATGCCGGGCCCTTTTAAAGCGTATGCCGAAAGGAAATAAAGAACTGTATCACAGGGCTGTAGAAACCGTCAACACCTGTCTGAAAAAGTTAAAGCAACTACCGCGACCAGTCCAGAAGAGAGACTAAGCCAAGGCGTACTGTTCAGGTATAGCTTATTGTTACAACCCAATACGCCTCTTTCTGGAGGCGTATTGGGTTGCAGGTTTTTTTAAATGCTATTGGCTCCTTTTTTAGTGGTATTGCGTTCTGCACCCCGGGAGGAGTCGTCCTTTTGATGACCGCCGGTTTGCCGGTTGCTTTTATTGGGTGCACCCGGCTGGCTGGTCTGCTGCCGGTCACCCCGGTTTTCTGTTTTGCGGCCTTCATTACTTTGGCTGCCACTGCGGTTTTTGTTTTCTTTATCCATATTCATTGGTTTTGATAATGTAATAAGTATGGCAAAGAAAAAAGAGTGCCAGTAAGCGAACCGGAGCTCCAGGAGATAGGTGCTTGGGCAATCAGAAAGTAACTCGCATTCATTGGTATGCAACAAACAGGCGCAGCGGCTGTAATTCTGTTTTTAATGCAGGGCAGTCATGTTTACAGCAGGGCCGTGGCGATCTGCTCCCATTCCTCCTGCAGGGAAACCGCCGGTCGCTTTCTGCCGGCTTTCTGGTACCAGTAATCTGCATTCCAGATATCTCCTTCTTTGCGGTGCAGGTAAGCGTGTATCCAGGAGGCGGTTTGATCCGGCACATCCTGGATCAGGTCGTGCGCCTGGTGCCAGTTTTCCCTGGCATCATACCACAAAGCCTTCAGGTAAACCGAGGTTTCGGAAGGGGGCTGGTCGCCGGCTAAACTTTCTTTGAAAGCAGCTAAGTTCATGGCCTAAAATTACAGATCAGCCGGCAAACAGGCGGCGCAAATAAATATAAATCAACTGTCGCTCAAGCCCTTGCAACATCAGGTGCAGCGGGTAGTAAAAGGTCTGCAAACCGCTACCCAACCCTGTCCGACAGGTATGGGATCAAATATTTATATGATTTAGAAAACCCTTTTATTTTCATTAAATTTGGATAGATAGCACTAAATGAGGCTTCCACCACGGTTTTCTATACTGACTTTATTTTTCTTGTTTCCGCTTTACCTGTTTTGCCAGCAGGTAAAACAATATGCCTTTACGCATATCAAAACCACCGATGGGCTTGCCTCCAATGTCATCAACAACGTGGTTCAGGACCACAAAGGGTTTATCTGGCTATCTACCATCAACGGACTGCAGCGCTACGACGGCAATAAGTTCCTCACCTTTAAAAGTGAAACCAACGACCCGGCTTCTTTGCCGTCCGACGAGGTAAAGTGGGTATACGAAGACCGCAATAAGCGTTTGTGGGTTTGTACCGGTGACAACAAAGTGGGCCTTTTTGACGAAGGTCTCTTCCGGTATAAAGAGGTGCCTGTACGGACCACCCTGCAGCACAACATGTATTTACCCAAAACCCTTTTGGAAACCGCAGAAGGGCAACTGCTGTTACACTTTAATAAGTCGGACAAGCTTTTTGTATACCAGTCCGCTTCTAATGAGTTTGTTCCAACCGATGTTATTCCATTTCCTAAAAACTGGACCATCAACCTGATCATACAGGATACCCTCAGCCGGAAGTTTTTTATGGCGTCTGATTCAGGCTTTGCTGTTTTCAATCCCCAAACAAAAAGGCTGAGTTATCCGGGCCATAATGCAGAAGAGGAGCCGCTCCTTACTTTTTACGGTACGGAACGTTTCATCAATTATTTAAAAATAGACAGCCGCAGGCGGTTGTTTTTTGAGCAGTGGAACAAAAGTGCCGTACACCCCCTTTTGAAAGGCTTTGATTTGAAAAACCACCAAAGGTGGCAGCACAACCTGAAGCAGCAATACAAGCTGGGCTATCATGAAATCAATGGGATATTGGAGCAGCACAACGGCAAGTTCTGGCTGTACGGTCTGCCGTTTCTGGGAGAGTATACCGGCGGCAGCGACCCGGTTCAATTCATAAAAAAAGATTATAACAAAGAAAAAGATATCAAGTTCAACAAGGTGCTGCACCTGTACGAAGACCGCCAGCACAACCTCTGGACCTGCACGGACAACGGCATTTATCTTTTCAACCCCGATGCGCACCTTTTTGATAATTACTCGCTGACCATACCGGAGCGGTTTTCAGTAGAGGGGCGAGCCCAAACCGCTTACCAGCATATCAACGGACAGGTGTGGCTGGGCTATCGCGACCTGGGGCTGCAATGTTTTGACGCCACCTTTAAACCGGTGCCCATCCCGGCCAGCATTGCGCCTTACCAGAAAATGAAATCGGTATGGGATATTCATCGCCATAGCAAAACCGGCTGGATATGGCTGGCCCTGCAGGGAGGCAATTTGATTATTTATGACCCGGCTACGCAAGAGGCCCAACATTTGTCGCCCCCGGCTTTTGAACGAAGAGCCATCACTCAGATTGCCGAAGACCAGGCTGGTAACCTGTGGCTGGGCACCCAGGGCGGTAATATTGTAAAATGGGATTATAAAGCGGCTGCCAAAAACAGGGACAGCGGTTTTACGCTGGTACACAAAACCGGCCGGATAGACAAGCTGTTTACCGACAATAAAGGGTATATATGGGTGGCGGCGCAAGGTGAGGGTGTTTTAAAAATTGACCCGCAAAAAAACCAGGTGGTTGCCAGCCTTTCTAAAAACGGCGGCAAGGGCTTTCAGTTATGGAGCAATGCCACCACCGATATTATACAGTACAGCGACAGCCAGCTCGTGGTAGCCTCCGGTGCCCTGAATATCATTAATACCAACCACCTGCGGGTACAGCACATCAGCACCCAGGAGGGGCTGCCGTCCAACAGCGTCATGAGCCTTGTTAAAGATGGCAATGGCAAGCTTTGGCTTGGTACCCTGAACGGCTTGTGCCGGGCAGACCTGGAAAAGCAGAATTTTACCCTGTTCAACCACAGCGATGGTATCCAGAACGATGATTTCAATATTGGTGGTGCTCATGCCTTGAACGACGGCCGTCTGCTGTTTACTACTGAAGAAAGTTTTGTGGTGTTCAATCCGGCGAATGTACAGCAGGCGGCTACGGCTACTAAAGCCTATATCACCGACTTTAAGCTGTCTAATATTTCGCTGTGTATGGATTCGCTGCTCCGGCTGGAAGATGTAGAACTGTCGTACGATCAAAACTCGCTGATCCTGGAGTTTAGCGCCCTGAACTACTGCGAGCAAAACAAGCTGGACTATTATTACCAGTTGCAGGGTTTTGACAAAGACTGGATCAAAAGCGACGGCCGCCACCAGGCCATTTACAGTTACCTGCCGCCGGGCGAGTACACCTTTGCCGTAAAAACCAAAAACCTGGATGGCGTTTTCAGCAACGATGTGACCACCCTCAACATACTGGTAAGCCC
>JAEWAC010000135.1 GCA_023391895.1 Bacteroidota bacterium | reverse complement strand
TCCATACGGTATTGTACCGGTCTTTTTGCACCGACTCCACGGTATTGGAAGGCAGGCCTTCCCGGGTACTGATAAAGGTGACCTGATTGGTGCGCTTGTTGATGACATTCAAACAGCCGGCCGCAATCAAAAGCGTCGTATCATTATAGTAGCTGATGTCTTTTATGTCATTGCTGAAAAGCCGTTCCCCCCTGGCACCTCCGGTGGAAAACACATGCACCACCTGATGGGTGCGGGCATCTATTTTGATCAGTCCATCCTCAGCCGTTCCTACCCACATAAATCCCTGGTAGTCGTAATGTATTTTTTGTATCACCCCCGTCTGGTAAACCAGCTCATAACCTTTGCGGGGATCACCGCCTGACTGGCGATAGTTCCACTTAATGAGGCGGCCGCCCTGCGTGCCCAGCCAAATGTTGCCGGAGGTATCGTTCGTTATCTGCGTTATGGCAGATTGATCAAATACCGAGTGCGTAATTTCGGTAACCGTATTGAGCTGGGGATTGAAAACATCAATACGGCCGTTTTCCTGCGTGATCCAGATATGGCCGGTGGCGGCATGCACGCCCATGTCTGCCACCGAAAGCTGGCGACCTTTGGTGCGGTAAACAGCCGGTAACGGCACCGGCTCCAGGTTCTTGTCATACCCATATAAGCCGCCCCGCCAGGTGCCGATAAAAATCCGGCCGTCGTTGGTTTCGGCTACACCCCGTACCATTTCACGGCTTACCGCTTCGCCGGGCCGGATGAGGTCATAACTGGAAAACACCTGCATATCCGGGTTAAAAAGCAACACCCCATTATCGGAAGCTACCCATATATTGCTTTCCCGGTCTTCAAATACCTGGAACACCCGGTTGAAATATCCGTTTTGCAGCCCTTTGTCGCCCGTTATCACCGGTATAAAGGCTTTTTCTTCGTTGACCCATTCTGCCAGAAAAGGAGTGCCGTGCAGCCACAACCGCCCGTTTTGCTGCAACAAAAAACCATCGGTCTGAAAGTTCCGGAGTGCCAGCTGGTGGGAAAGCGACAGTTGACTGAAACTGCGCGATTTCGTATTGTAATGCACCAGGCGGGGAGCAAGGGCAGGATGCTCCTGCACCACCCCAAACACACCGCCTTCTTTGTCTACCCCCAGGTCTATCAATCCCTGCACCCCTTCAAAGGCTTTAATAACCGGATCATTGATTTTGTTATGACCGCGGTAATTCAGGTTTTTGGTAGCCGGATCAAACTGCAGCAATCCCGAATCTGCACTCACCCAAAACTTTTTGATACCTTCATCCCAAACCATGTGACTGAGCTGCCACCCTTTGGGTGCCGGCAGCCGGTCGGGCGCAGGCCGGAAGGCTTTTTCATAAGGCGCATACACAAAAAGGGTTCCGCCACTGCCAATCAGCAACAGTTCTCCTGACGGCAATTCCGCAAAGCGCTGGTGTGTACTGGATGTAACCCCTTTTTGCAGGCGCACCGGCGTAAATTCAAACTTCCGGGTGTCAAAAATGCCAATGCTGTTATCATCGCCTACCAGCCAAAGTTGGTTTTTACGATCCACGTAAAGTGCAATGATATTGGTGGTAGGAATGGAAGCCGGGTCATTTTCGGAAGCTTTGAAGGTGAGAAAAGAATTGCCGTCAAACCGCTGCAAGCCATTGGTGGTGGCAATCCATATATAGCCGTCTTTATCCTGCGTGATGCTATTGGCCGAATTGGATACCAACCCGTTTAAGGTGGAAAAATGTTTGAAAGCATATTGCCTAGCCTGCTGTGCCAGCAAACCCATCGAAAAGCCAATGATAAAAAATAAAATAAGCGTCAGCTGTCTCACTGCAGTTTTAGTTGTGCAGACAAATATAATTTACCTGTAATTCATATACCTAAATACTTCTTCTTCGGCCGCTGCTGGCCTGGTTGTTTTCAAAAACCCATATCATGGCCATGGAACAGTGCAAATCCGGCCTTGATAACGCGCATATGATAATAAAGCTTTTAAATAGTTATAGAAAGCGATCGTTGCAATGGCTATACTACTTTTCTGGTTGCCTCTTAATCCTTACCGGATGCTTTAACCCAGCCTCATGCGCCTAATGAGAAATTAAAAATGATATGTGATCCATCCGGTGCAATGCCCATGATCTGCACCCGGCCATTGCGGGCCGATGCCAACGCCTGCTGCACATCCTGAGGACTATTAACGACCTGGCCATTGATATATCCGATGATGGTACCCCGTGGTATGCCGATCTGGTCAAAAATGCCGCCTCGCCTTACTTCCGACACTACCACGCCACGCTCCAGGTTAAAGCGCTGCTTTAGCGCCGGCGTGAGCGGTGCAAAGGTGGCGCCCAGTTTATTGTACACCTCCTCCAGTGCCTGTGCGTCGGCTACAGACCGGGAGGTATCTTCTCCTTTCAGGGTAACAGAAGCCGTTCTTTCCTTACCATCCCGCAAATAAGTCAGCTCTACTTTATCACCCGGCCGGTGCCGGGCCATCCGTTCCGAGAACTCAGCAGACGAAAAGATCTCCATACCATTGATGCGCTGTATGATATCACCTTCTTTCAAACCGCCGGCTTCCGCGGCACTACCCTTTTGTACGTCGGTGATCACAACGCCTTTTATCGTGCCGGGATCAATGCCCATTTGCCTCAGAATCTGGTCTTCTGCCGAAGGTGCCGGAAAAGCAACGCCCAGAATACCACGTTTTACCGAACCAAATCTTTTTAAATCATCCAGCACTTTACTGGCGAGGCTGACCGGAATGGCAAAACTGTATCCGGCATAACTGCCCGTCATGGAAGCAATAGCGGTATTGATGCCGATTAATTCGCCATTGGTGTTCACCAGTGCGCCGCCGCTGTTGCCGGGATTGATGGCCGCATCGGTTTGTATAAAAGACTCAATGGCCGTACTGACCTGCAGGGAAGTGCCTTGTTCAAAATCGCGCTGCATGGACCGGCTGATGATACCAATACTTCTGCCTTTGGCGCTGACAATACCTGCCGTAGCCGTAGTATTGAGCGAAAAAGGATAACCAATGGCCAGTACCCATTCCCCCACCTGCACATTGTCGGAGTTGCCCATCTTAACAACAGGCAGACCGGTAGCCTTTACTTTCAGCAAAGCCAGGTCGGTACTCGGGTCGCGGCCTACCAGTTCGGCAGTAAAGGAGCGCCGGTCGGGAAATATAACCTCTATGCTGCTGGCATTTTCCACCACATGGTTGTTAGTGGCGATATAACCATCTGCCGACAGGGTTACACCGGAGCCAGATCCCATAGCGGGCACATTATCCTCGGAAGGAGGGCCAAATAATCTTTCGAACGGATCCTGATCATTTGAAGCACCCTGAAAAACCGTTTTGATGTGCACCACGGCAGGCGTTACGGCCTGGGCGGCGGCCACAAAGTTTAACGAATTAGCCCCCGGTACACTGCCGGTGCTGCTAGGGGTACTCGTATTTACCGGCTTGCTGCTAGTGGTGTTGTCGCCCTCCTTGCCCCGGCAGGCATAAAACACGCCCGTCGATAAAAATATCGTAAAAAAGAAAACAGAAGCTGGAACGTACTTGCTTTTTTTCATAAACAGAGGTAAATGAAAGGATGAGTAAATAGTGCTTCATAGCAGCCATCAGGCCCGGTACGTACGGAAGACTGGTGATTTTTTAAAAAACCCATATCAACAAGGTTCTTCTTCATTAACCCATAACATTTTCAAAAAGCTTTAGGGCTGGCTCTAAAAGCAGGTGAAGCGTTATTGCGCCAGGTAACCGCCATCAACTGCATAGTAGGCCCCGTTTACAAATGATGCTTTGTCAGAACTCAGCCAGAGCACGAGTTCCGCCACTTCTTCAGCCCTGCCCAAGCGACCAATAGGATGCAGCCCTACCAGCCCGTTCATTTGTTCTTCGGTCAGGGAGTTGGTGAGCAAAGGCGTTTCAATATAACCCGGCCCTACGGCATTGATGCGGATGTTTTGACTGGCATATTCCAGCGCGGCTGTTTTGGTGAGCCCCACCACCCCATGCTTGGCCGCCACATAAGCCGGCGAAAAACGGGTACCTACCTGTCCTAAAATAGAAGCCATGTTGATGATAGCACCGCCACCAGCCTGCAGCATGGCCGGGATCTGGTACCGCATACCGTAAAAAACGCCTGATAAATTAATAGCAATCACTTTGTCCCATCCATCAAC
>JAEWAC010000096.1 GCA_023391895.1 Bacteroidota bacterium | reverse complement strand
ATAACCACAGCCCTCAACTACAGCAGCCTTGGTGCTATGTTCAGGCACCCAACCTTTCCTGCACTCCTATTCAACCCATATGGACTTTTGAAGCAGTTGATAAGTTGAATGGTTAAGTATGGGTTTTTGAAGAAGTTCCCTGCGGTCAACTGTCAACTGTCAACTCTTGTTGAAAACGTTCAAAAGCCCATACGTCCATTCAATAGCTGAAATGAAATAGAGTGCCCGGCCTCCCTCTCCTTCAGGAGAGGGAGGGAGGGCGATGTAAACCCTCTCTTTTTACATTTTTCCTTTTTCATTTTTCATGGCTCCCCTCCGAACAAAGCAGCCTGTACTTTGTTAAAAAGTTCTTAAACCCGGCTGTTTTTATTTTTTTAGATTTGCTGCGCTATGAATACACACCAGCGCTACCAGTTGTATCAGCAAAAAATGCAACGCATAGCTGATATACGACATGCCCATGCAGTTATGCAATGGGACCAGGAAACGTACCTGCCGCCCAAAGGAGCCCACTTCCGCGGTCAGCAAATCAGCACCCTTTCCGAAATGGCCCACCGACTGTTTAGCGAGGAGGAGCTGGGCAGCCTGCTGCAGGAGCTGATGGCCAATCAAGACCTGGGGGTTAAGGAAAGAAGAAATGTTGAACTCACGCTGGAAGATTACACCAAAAACAAAAAATACACCTCCGAGTTTGTACGCCAGCTGTCCGAGCAGGTAAACAAGACCTTTCATAGCTGGATGGAAGCCCGCCAGCAAAACTCCTTTGCGGTGTATCAAAAAGACCTGGAAGCCCTGGTGCAGTTAAAAAAGCAGGAAAGCGACATCCTGGGTTATGAAGACCATCCTTATAATGCGCATTTGAACGAATACGAAAAAGGCGCTACGGTAGCCCTGCTGGATGCTACCTTTTCCCGCCTGCTGCCTTCGCTCAAAGAACTGCTGGATAAAATAGCGGCCCGTCCCCAGGTAGAAGACGGGTTTTTAAAACAGCATTTTCCCAAACAGCAGCAGTGGGACTGGGGCCTGCACCTGATCCAGGAACTGCAGTTTGACTTTGAGGCGGGCCGGCAGGACATCAGCGAACACCCGTTCAGCACCAGCTTTAATAAGTACGATGTACGCATCACCACCCGTATTGACGAAGCCGACTTTAGCAATATGACCTGGAGCTGCATCCATGAAACCGGCCATGCCTTGTACGAGCAGGGGTTGCCGGAAGAAGAGTACGGCCTCCCGCTGGGTGAAGCCTGCTCGTACAGCATCCACGAGTCACAGTCCCGCCTGTGGGAAAACAATGTAGGCCGCAGTAAAGGCTTCTGGCAGCACTACTACCCGCAACTGCAGCAGTACTTTCCGGAGCAGCTGGGCCGGGTGGACCTGGATACTTTTTATAAAGCCATCAACAAGGTGCAGCCCTCGCTGATTCGCACCGAGGCCGACGAAATTACCTATCACTTTCATGTGTACATCCGGTACGAGCTGGAAAAGAGGCTGCTGGAAGGCAGTCTGGTTACGGCCGATATTCCCGCCTTTTGGCAGGAGCACTACCAAAAACTAATGAATGTAACCGTGCCGGACGATAAACAGGGCAGCCTGCAGGATGTGCACTGGAGCCACGGCAGCTTTGGCTATTTTCCTACCTACAGCCTGGGCAGCTTTTACGCCACCCAGTTTTACCGCCATGCCGTACAAACACAGCCCCAAATAGAAGAAAGCCTGCACCAGGGCCGGCCGCAGCCACTTTTACAATGGCTGCGCAATAATATACATACCCACGGACGTTTTTACAAAAGTGAAGACCTCTGTAAGCAGGTAACGGGCCAGCCGCTGAATGTGCAATATTTCCTTCAATATCTATTGGAAAAATATACGGGTATTTATAATTTGTAATAACTTAATGTAAAACATGAGGCTTTTACTTTCTGTACTGGTGTGCCTGCTACTGCTGCCGTCCTGTAAAAAAACGGTGGCAAAGGCACAGGAAAACGCCCTGATGGACCTGATCACCAACGGTCAATGGAAGGTGACCAGGTATAACAAAGGTGCCTCCAACATAACCCCCGATTTTGCAGATTATAAATTTCAGTTCAGAAGCAACGGCACCGTCGAGGCCATCCGCAATGGCAGCATTGAAAAAGCCGGAACCTGGGCGGGCAATGTCACCACCAAAACCATCGACTCCTATTTCGCGGATGCCAATGAAGCGCTGACCCTGCTCAACGGCACCTGGCAGGTCAACAAAACCAGTACCACCTTCGTAGAGTCCAGCCAGCAGGTAAATGGCGAATCCAGAATGTTGCGGCTTGATAAACTATAAGTTTGCAATACCACCCATTCTTGCTTCCCCATTGTGGATTGGATTTTATCATTCCCATCCTTATCCTTGTAAGAGAACAGTTTTTGATTGATTCTCTTGTGAATACCCTATAAAAATTTGCAACGAAAAAAAATACCGTTTTGAAAAACAGAGCTGTCCTTACAACTTGCTGCTTATTGATCACACTGCTGGCGTTTGCCCAGGTACCAACTGCGGATTTTTCAGCCGATAAAACGGGTGGTTGTTCTCCTATTGTAATCAGCTTTAAGGATATGTCGACCGGCGGTGCTACCAGCTGGCAATGGGACTTTGGAAATGGTGCCACCTCGGCCCTGCAGAACCCGGCCACTACTTATTTTGAACCGGGTTCTTATACCATAACCTTGATCGCCAGTAATGATAACGGCTCCGATACCCTGACCAGGACGGCCTATATTACAGTTCACCAGCTGCCCCGTGCAGAGTTTACGGCCGATAAAAGAAATGGCTGTTCGCCCATGACCGTGCAGTTTACCGACAACTCGGTCAATGAAGGCACCCCCAGGATCACCGGCTGGAAATGGGATTTTGGCGACGGTAATACCTCTACAGCGCAAAACCCCATTCACACTTACCGGGCTGCCGGTAGTTATACCGTTACCTTGACGGTGGAAAACGACAAGGGCTGTTCCAGGCTGATTACCAAGCCCAACTTCATCACCATTGTGGAAGGGATTAATGCCGACTTTGCGCCTTCCGCCAACGCTTTTTGCAGTGCCCCCGCTGCGGTAGGGTTTACCAACAGAACGGAAGGACCCGGCACCCTGACCTATAAATGGGACTTTGGCGATGGCGGCAGTGCCACCACGACTGATGCTAATCATACTTTTCAATCGGATGGTACTTTCCAGGTTTCCCTCGTGGTCAGCAGCACCCTGGGCTGTACCGATACGGTGACCAAGCCTGTGGTAATTGGATCGCTGAAGCCCAAGTTTGCCGCCCCGGAAAATATTTGTATTGGCATTCCGGTTCAGTTCCGGGATACGTCCGTACCCAGAGCTAACACTGTTTTATGGCGTTTTTCAACAGGCGAAACCGATACGGCCCGTAACCCGGTGGTTTCTTTTCCCGCTGCCGGAAACTATACCGTTACCCTGATCGGTACTTACGACCAGTGTAAAGACTCCACCACCAAAACGGTAACCATCAGTGAAAGACCCATAGTTAATTTTTCGGCGGCGGATACCTTTAAGTGCCAGCCTTCTTTTACGGTAAATTTTCAAAATGCTACCCAAGGTGTTTCCTATGTATGGAACTTTGGAGATGGTAACACTTCTACGGAGGCCAATCCTTCACACACCTATACCCGGTATGGAACGTATAGCGTACAACTAACTGCTACCAACAGTGCCGGCTGCGTGGATTCAGTAAAAAGAAACAATTATATAAGAATTGAAAAACCAGTCATTGCTTTTCCGGGTTTTCCCAAGCGGGGTTGTCTGCCTTACGAAGCCAGCTTCCGGGCCAATATAACCACCCTGGACGAGGTAACCGCTTACCGCTGGGACTTCGGCGATGGCGGCACGTCTACAGAAGAAAGGCCTTCGCATACCTATACCGTGCAAGGCACCTACCTGGTTACCCTCACCATTACCACCCGCACCGGGTGTACCGAAACCTTTACCCTGCAGGATGCCGTAAAAGTAGGCACCAAACCCAAGGCCGATTTTGAGGGCAGCCCGCTGAATACCTGTGCCAGTACCGCTGTTACCTTCACCAACCTGTCTCCCGACCCTACCGATGAATACCTGTGGAAGTTTGGCGATGGTGGCTCTTCAAAAGATAAAAACCCTGCTTATGAATTTAGCGATACCGGCTACCTGGATGTGACTTTAATTGCCTACAACAGCGGCTGTGGCGATACGCTTACCAAACGCAGGTATGTATACATTAAACCGCCTATATCCAAATTTTCTTACCGGCCCAATTGCGACAACCGCCTGCAGTTTACCTTTAAAGATGAATCCATTGGTGCCGAAACCTGGGTCTGGAACTTTGGCGACGGAAGCCCGGAGGTAAGGGGCCAGAATCCCGGACCACATACCTTTCCCCGCAGAGGCTCCTATAGGGTAATGCTGACCACTACCAATGGCGATTGTTCCTTTACGGCAACCGAAACGGTACGGATCATTGACCAGACACCTGATTTTACGGCTGACGCTCCGGAAGGCTGCCGGCCCTTTAATGCGGTCTTTACCCCATCCAGCCCCAGCGGCACCCGGGTGCAAAGCTATACCTGGTCTTTTGGCGATGGCCATACCCAAACAGCCGGCGTGCAAAAGGTGGGCAATACCTATACTAAAAACGGCGCCTATGATGTAACGCTTACTTCTACCGATGCTTATGGCTGCCAGGATACCCGTACCAAAAAACAATACATCCGGGTGTATGGTCCTTCGGCTAAGTTTTCCGGCATCAATACTTCCGGTTGTGTGGGCCTTACTGTCAACTTCAAGGATGAATCAGCTACAGATGGTACGCATAACCTGGTGAAGTGGCAGTGGGATTTTGGTGACAGCACCTCACAAACCTTCACCGCACCGCCCTTCCAGCACCGCTATGATACCGCCGGCTTTTTTAATGTAAAACTGGTGGTAACCGATGCCTTTGGCTGTACGGATACCGTAACCAATGAGGCTGCCGCCAAAATTTCCTATATCAAAGCCGAGTGGGACGTGACGGCGCAAAGCTGCCCCGGGGCACCGGTACGGTTTACCAACAAAACCAATAACTCATCTTTTACCAGCCTGTGGAGCCTGGGCAACGGCGCTACCTCTACCCAAAACTCCTTTTCTTATACCTATCAGGACACCGGCTATTATACCATCAAGCTCAAAGTAAAGGATGCCTTTGGATGCGAAGATTCTTTAAGCAAGCCAAACGCAGTTTATATCGGCAGGCCTAAGGCCGATTTTACCGCCAATAACTTTTCTTCTTTCTGCACGCCATTTGAAGCCAAGTTCCAGAACCTGTCCACCTATTATAGTTCGTCGTCCTGGAACTTTGAAACCTCTACCTCCAACCAGCGCAATCCTACCACCTATTATACCCGAACCGGAGATTACGATGTAAAACTGGTGGTACGCAGCCCGGGTGGTTGTAGAGATTCTATTACCAAGCAGGTAAAGGTGTATAACCCCAACGAAGGAGCCCTTAAGTATGCGCCTGTTTTTGGCTGCCGGCCTTTGGTGACGGAGTTTGAAGCGTTTACAGAAATGAATGCCCGCTTTATATGGGATTTTGGCGATGGCAATGTAATTGATACCACCGTGAATAAATTCACACACGTTTACGATAACCTGGGCAGCTATTTACCAAGAATTATCCTGCAACAGCCGGACGGTTGTGTGGTGCCGCTGACCGGCAAGGATACCGTTGAAGTCATTGGCGCCAAGATCGATTTTACATTGGATAAAATGCTGTTCTGCGACAGCGGCACTATTAATGTGATGGATTCCACCCGTACCCGTGATGAAGTAGTCAGTTATATCTGGAACTTTGGTGATGGGACTACGGTTAACTCCGTTGGCAGCCAGGTGCATCATTATAAAAACCCAGGGCAGTATGGTGTATCACTGACGGTAACAACCCGCACCGGCTGTAAGGATTCCATGACCATCAGCCCGGTAAAAGTGGTGCAAAGCCCCCTGATCAATATCCTGGCGGATTCGGTGATCTGCGTGAACGAGTTTGTGGATTATACGGGTTTGTTTGTACGCGAAGACACCTCGGCGGTGGGGTGGAATTGGCAGTTTCCTAACGGTAATTCATCTTCGGTGCAAAACCCGGCTCGGCAGCAGTTTACCCAGGCGGGTAATTTTATGATCACCACCGTGGCTACCAACAGTAGTGGCTGTACCGATACCGCTACCAAAAGCCTGTTGGTAAACCCGTTGCCTACCATTACAGTACCCACTATGCTTACCAAAACAGTAGGCGTACCCATTGTTATACCCGCAACTTATTCCTCCGGTATTGTGAGCTACAACTGGACGCCGAACCAATCGCTGAGTTGTGCCGACTGCCCGCAGCCGGAGGCAACCAACAAGTTCAAAACGCTATACAACATAGCCGTGGTGGATAGCAACGGGTGTAAAAATACCAGCCAGGTACAGATTGTAGTGCTTTGTCCCAATGTCAGTGTGTTTGTACCCAATACTTTTTCGCCCAACAGTGATGGCAACAACGACGTATTTTATGTACGGGGCAAGGGGCTGGACCGGGTTAAATCGTTGCGCATCTTTAACCGCTGGGGCGAAGTGGTGTTTGAAAAAAGAGACTTTGCCGTAAACGACGCCTCGGCCGGTTGGGATGGCCGCTTTAAAGGCGCCCGGCCGCACCCCGATGTGTATGTATACCAGCTGGAGGTATTCTGTGAAAACAGCGAAGTCATCCGCTTTGATGGCAACGTAGCATTAATACAATAAACCATGTATCTGCAACTAAAATATTACCGACTGCTGATGGTCGCCTTTGCCGGGTTGATTTGGAGCCATACTGCATCAGCACAAGACATCCATTTTTCGCAGTTTTTTGAGGCGCCTTTGTTGCGCAATCCTTCGCTGGCGGGCATTTATACCGGCGACGTTCGTGTGCAGGCGGTATACCGCGACCAGTGGAACAGCGTGACCAATGCTTACAAAACCGGATCGCTGAACGCCGAACTGAAAATGCCGGTGGGCAGGGGCGATGATTTTTTGACCGTAGGGCTGCAGATGCTGTACGACAGGGCCGGCACGGTGGCGCTTACCACCACGCAGGTACTGCCGGCGCTGAATTACCACAAGTCGTTGAGCAATGAAACCAACCGCTACCTGTCGCTGGGTTTTATGGCGGGGGCCGTACAGCGCCGCATTGACCGTTCTAAAATGACCACCAATACCCAGTACGATGGTGGTGGCGACGGCGAAACCTTTACCTCGCCCCAATACACTTATTTTGATGGCGCTGTTGGTATGAGCTTTAATACCCAGCTAAACGCCAACCCGGATAACAATATGTTTTTGGGGTTGGCCTATCACCACCTCAACAAGCCCAAAAACTCTTTTTACCGTAGCGATGCCGTGGAGCTGAGTCCAAAATGGGTGGCCTCGGCCGGGGTTAAGTTTTCGGTTACTACCACCAGTTTTTTAACCCTGCAGGCCGACTATTCCACACAGGGCAAGTTTCAGGAAACTGTTTTTGGCGCCTTGTTCGGTCTCAAGCTGGATGAATCGGATAGACCCCAGTATATTCTTCACGGCGGTGCCTTTTTACGATGGAACGACGCGGTGATTCCTGTTATCAAGCTGGACTACCGGCCTTTTTCCATTTCCATGAGCTACGACGTCAACATCTCACAGCTACGAACCTCCAGCCTGGGCCGAGGCGGTTTTGAAGTTGGCGTTTCCTATATTGGCTTTTTGGAGCGGTTCTCCCGGTCGGCGCTGAACACCATCTGGTGCCCGAGGTTTTAGGTGTTTGAAGTTGATCGCAGATTTCACGGATTTGAAAAAGGATTGCACAGATTGGATAACCGTCACTATGGGTTTTTAAAAGACTTTCTGTCCACGAACAACGATCATCGCCCAATGCCCAACACCGAACACACCAGTATGGGTTTTTGAAAGCGTTGTTAGGTGTGATGATTATTTGAACCACGGAGACAAAGGGACACGGAGGAACACAAAGAAAAATGATTCTGAAGGTGCTGGAAATCCCGGCTCAGGACCGGTAGGACAGTGCGGGGTGTTCTTTCTTTGAATAGCTTTTAGTAATCAACAACATCTTTAATGACCCATATGGACTTTTGAAGCAGTTGATAAGTTGAATGGTTAAGTATGGGTTTTTGAAGAAGTTCCCTGCGGTCAACTGTCATCTATCAACTGTCAACTCTTGTTGAAAAACGTTCAAAAGCCCATACGTCCATTCAATAGCTGAAATGAAATAGAGTGCCCTCCCTCCCTCTCCTTCAGGAGAGGGAGTGTGATGTAAACCCCATACCTGTGGCCTGGCCGTTTTTATTAATTTAATTGAAATACAGGTATTTACACTTTCCGGTTAACATTTCAACCCCTAATCGTTAACATTTGGATACCTCGGTGCAACAAGCGATCGGATAATTTTAGCTGTCTTCAAAAATCTAAAGACGGCCCGGAAATTAAGATTGCTATGCCCCAACGACTACTGTGTATAGGACTGCTATTACTTTTACTTGCAGGTATCACCGCCCCGGCAACAGGGGCTGATCTTCCTGCTTATGTCAAAACCCGGGATGGCATTATTATATACCCCGATCCCTTGCTGGCCGGCAATGCCCAGATGGTAAAGCTGCAGGTGATAACACCCGGCATTATCCGCGTCATGGCCAGCCCTACCAAAGAATGGCCCACCCGGCAAAGCCTGATCACCGTTTACCAGCCCAATCCGGATGTAAAGTGGAGTGTCGTGCCGGGCAAGGAAGTGGTGCAGTTAAAGACCAACCGGTTGATAGCAACGGTTGCTTTAAAAACCGGCTCGGTTTCTTTTAGCGATGCACGGGGCAACAAAATTATCAGCGAAAAACCCATGGGCCGTTCCCTTTTACCCGCCGTTTTCGAAGGCCAGCGGTCTTATCATATCGCCCAGCACTTTCAATCCGTACCCCATGATGCTTTTTACGGCCTGGGCCAGCACCAGGATGATATCTATAATTATAAAAGCCACCAGGTGGCCCTGTTTCAGAACAATACCGAAGTAGGGGTGCCCTTCCTCATCTCCCGTAACAACTACGGCATCCTGTGGGACAATTATTCCCTGACGACCATTGGCGATACCCGGCCTTACCGCCCGCTGTCCCAGCTTCAACTGTTTTCGAAAGACGGTCAGCAAGGCTGGTTAACGGCTACCTACAGCAATAACAAAGCAAAGCGGGAAGAGGTAGCCGTGGTGCGGGCCGAAACCGAGATCAACTATGAGTTTTTGAACGACTCTAAGCTGTTTTTGCCGGCAGACTTTAAACCCGCCAACGGCGTGGTGACCTGGGAAGGCAGCATCGCCAGCGATTTTACCGGCCTGCATCAATTACGGTTTACCTATGGTGGTTTTATAAAGGTATGGGCCGACGGCCAACTGCTGCTGGACCGCTGGCGCAAAGCCTGGAATCCGGCTCCCGCCCAACTGGAAGTAGCACTGAAAAAAGGCGAGAAGATACCGTTTAAAATAGAATGGATACCCGAAGGCACGGAGTCTTACCTTTCGCTA
>JAEWAC010000095.1 GCA_023391895.1 Bacteroidota bacterium | reverse complement strand
AAAAAAGCCTGCAAATTTTGGATTTGCGGGCTTCTTTGTTTTTAACCCCCTCCTCCAAAATTTGCAAAATCGCTCAAAGTTTTTGTGGCAGATTCGTGGCAATTTTCATGAGCAAAAAAAAGTGCCACAAAAAATGAGATAATAAATTGGTATTCAACGTGTAAAACACGTTAACGACTTGATTTAAAGGTGCTATAATTCGACATTTATTCATTTAAAAGTTGAACCATGTTAGAGCACAGCTTTGGACTGACCTTTTTTTTGAAGCGTACGAAGAAAAAAACCAACATCCGGTACATTTATCTGAGAATTACGGTTGATGGCATCTCAAAAGAAACATCCACCAAACGCAAGTGGGATGTTGCGCGGTGGGATCAAAAAGTGGAAAGGGCTACCGGAAACAAAGAAGATGCCCGGTCTTTAAACTTTTTTTTAGAATCCCTGGTCATGAAGGTTAACCAATGTAAAAGCGACCTCTTGTATCATGGGCGTACTATTACATCTCAAAAAATAATGAGTTTTGTACTGGGTAAAACAGCGCCAAAAGTAAAGGTGCTGGAGGAGTTTCAATTGCATAATGATGAGATGCTGGCTCTGGTGCCTATGGAATATGCTAAGGGCACGCACGAGCGGTTTGTAACAGCCAGATCGCATGTACAGGAATTCATCCAGTTCAAGTACAATGTTGCAGATGTGGAATTCAGTGATCTGAATTATGAGTTCATTAAAGATTATGAATTCTATCTGAAGACCATTAGAAAATGCAGTAACAACACAACCTTGAAGTATATCTCTAATTTTAAAAAAATCATATTACGCGCTATTGACAAGGAGATCATAGCAGCAGATCCGTTCAAAAGGTTCAAGGGTAAGAAGACTAAACTCATGAAAAGACCTTTATCCAGCCAGGAACTTACCATACTTGAAAACCACGAATTTTCTACTGAACGCTTGTCGGCTGTTCGTGATATCTTTATTTTTCAATGTTATACCGGGCTTGCCTATATAGATGCCTTTAATCTGAAGAAGTCAGATATAAAAATAGGTATTGACGGGGAACGTTGGATTATTTCTGCCAGGCAAAAAACCGGAAGCCCTATCAATATTCCATTACTGCCAAAGGCAATCGAGATCATGGAAAAGTACAAGAATCATCCCATCTGCCTAAAAAGAGGTTCCGTTCTTCCTGTAACCTCTAACCAGAAAATGAATGAGTATCTTAAAGAAGTTGCTCATCTCTGTGGGCTGGGATGTACCCTCAATACGCATAAAGCGAGGCGCACTTTCGGTAGTACCGTTACCTTAAATAATGATGTGCCTATTCACATAGTAAAGGAAATGCTGGGTCACCATTCGGTAAAGCAAACCGAAGAATATGCTCTTACAGAACAGCAGGCTATCGGACGTGAGATGAAGGGATTAAAGAACAAGCTAACCCAAAAGGAAGCAGTTAATCCAGAAGTTTCTTTTGAGGCGCTTTTAAAGCTGGAGAACCAAATACAGGAATTGAAAAAGCAATTGCTGTTAAAGGATAGCCTCATCAATCAAATGTCATCTGAACACCACCGCCAAATTGGTGGAAACTAATGCGGCAAGGAAGTTATAAATAAACCTTAAGGCTTGATTCAGCCTTAAGGTTGCACCAACAATTCTATTTCACTTTTATACCCCGGATGATATGACGGGGTATATCTTATATACCCCAATACCTGCAGCTCTTTAAAATATTTGTGGTAAGTCGGCAACGTGCTTATGTGTGACAGTGCCATAATTTTACTTCTGCTTACCTGAATCACCTTTTTCTGACCCTGCCGGTATCCCAAATAAAGTATGGCGGTCAGGAGGGAAAAATGCCAGACCGTTAACCTGTCGTCTTTTTCAAAGAGCGCCAGGTACGCTAATAGTTCAGATAGTACCATAGCCCATTATTCGTTGAACAGGTTTTGTAAATCCATTTTATTGTAATAATAAGATCCGAGAATCTTTTTAAATCGGACTTTACCGGTCACCCTCAAATTCTGCAAAGAGCCTGGTGACATGTCCATCAACTTTCTTACAACACGACTTTTCAACCATTCCGGATGGATCTCCTCTTTTTCACTGGTAGCCGCTTCAACTATCTGCCGGATGTTGTTCATCAAGAGCAATCCAAATTGCCTTAAATCGTCCTTTGTTACTTCTTCGCTCATAATCATCTCACTTTTAGACCGGTTAATTAGTAACTGTATTAAAAGGGTAGTCCGGAAAATAAATTTTGCTCGCCTGATTCCTTTTAAAGGAAGGGACATAATTGATGTATCCGTAGTCACTCAATTCCCTGACGCATTTACGATAGGTAGTAGCCGCTGATATTTTAGCTATACGCATGATCTCATAGCTATAAACCTGGATAGGGTTGGCATAGTCATGCACAATCCTGAATTGGACAAGAGCCGCATAAATACCAATATGAGTAATACTGATGCGGCCGTCCTTTTCAATAGCGGCAAAGAAGCCTGTTAACAGATTCAGCGTATCCATCTTACCACTTAGTTTTCTAACTTATAGATTGCTTCTTTCTCTTTTTTTTTGCCTCAGGTATCTCAGGGCCTTCATCTTCAGAAGCTGCCTGCTTTTGTTTCTTATTATCCGGTTTAACCGACTGGCTTTCACTTTCTGATTGTTTTTCACTTTTTGCCTGGCGGTTGTCCATACGCTGCATATGGCTGTCATAAATATTGATGGTTTTAAACTGCGGGTTGGCTTCGATATACTGCTTTTGCTCTGCGCCATCTTTATGAAACGTTACGACTTGCAGGTTGCCTCTTTTTAAAGAATCTAGCAGGT
The DNA here is from genome assembly GCA_023391895.1 of Bacteroidota bacterium. Lineage (GTDB taxonomy): Bacteria > Bacteroidota > Bacteroidia > Chitinophagales > Chitinophagaceae > Flavisolibacter. The sequence continues at coordinate 6,049 of JAEWAC010000095.1, read as the reverse complement.
TGGATTTGTATTCTTCATTACCCATTTCTTTGATGGGATGCTTTGCCAGCACAGCCTCCAGTTCATAGCCATAGTTTTGGTGATAGTGCTTCATCTTGAAGTTTCCGTTATCGTCACTTTGTTTAAAGTCCATCTGTATCCAGGCATTATATACCTGTCCTTCCTTACTCGTCAGGTCTTTATTCACAGATCTGCCTTCCATCAGGTTGTAGGCTTCCTTCAAAGTGATGTTGTTGCCTTTGTTGATGTAAAAGGTCTGCTCCACCTTTTCAGGATTGTTCTCTTTTTGGATACTTACTTCGTAAGAATTGAAGAAGTACATATCCGTTTGTCTGGACTTGCTGAAATTCAGCGTAACATCGACTTTATCACTGCCATATTGCGTTTGGTGTTGCAGTTTAAATTCCGGATGTCCCTGATTAATCTTTTCCTTCAGGTCATTTTCCAGACTTTCACCGAAACCTGTGTATTTTACCTGGTCTCTGAGGTATTCAAAATTCTTCTGGTTCATAATTCTTGTTTTATGGTTTTACAATTGACTGTTTTTTCGCATTTATAAAGCGGTAAGAACAGAGGCGTTTACTAAAGACTTATTCTTAACTTTCAGTTCCATGTGCCTGCCGCCGTTTTTCTCCATCAGTTGTATGGAGAGGTATTTCTTGTCAGGTAGGGTAAATTTGGGAACTGCAAATACAATGGTATCGGAAGATTGCGCAACTATGTTATTCGTATTGTTCTGGATGTCTACTGGCCTTATTTCAACTTCCTGTGAAGCCGTGCGCTTGGCTCTTTTCCGGTCACGGACAAAGAAGCGTAGCTGGTCAATATCATAATTGATATTGGATCTGTTCTTTATGCTGACACGCAGGTACATCACTTTGTCCTGCACGAATACCCCGTTTAAGCTGAAGCGAATGCCATATTTCTTATCCTTGATACCACCTGTTCTTTCTTTTGATTGGCTGGCATATTCTGTGTATAGCTTCAGCTTTGTTTTATTGAAAGAATCCAGTGAAAAAGGATTGGTGTTCCTTCTGTTTGCACCTGCCAGTGATATATTCAATACGAGTGGTTCTTTGGCATAGGTCAACACAAACGAATGAAGCATGCCATCCGCCGTAACCACGGTAAGGTTGGTTTGGGGGAAACCGTCCCTTGCAGCTTTTATCTGCAAGATGTTATCAGCACCTTTGGCTTTCTGTGCTAACACATCTTTACTGCCACGATCTACACCTACAATCGCACTTGGGAAAATGATATTGGTTGTTTTGAAAGAGGTAATTGCCAAAGGATAAGGTTCTATGATTTTGGCCTGCACACCTGCCATAGGTTGGGCATTGACATTGAAAACCGTAAGGAGCAGGATAAATGCGATCATTACTGCACTGATCTTTTTCATCTTTTGGAATTTAAATGGTTGAATGTTTAGTATGACCCTTTTTGATTTTGTTTTTCATCACGCAACAGCACCTGGTAGCCTGCTTGCAGGGTTACTTTTACCTGCTTTACCTTTTTACTGAGAATGGATTTGGCAGCTTCAATACCTGCACCTGCTGCCTGTACCTGCCAGGAAGGTTCGAGTGAGGGAAGCCCAAAACCTTGCAGGGAACGGTGGGCAGATTGTTTGGCTACATCCCTTGTAATAGCACCGGGAATATAGATCCCGTCCAAACCATCCATATCATATGCCGACAGTTCAACCGGGAATAAGAAATTGCCATTGCGGATGCTATTGATCCTGATATTAAGCCTTTCGCCATTCAGTGAAGCAATACCGTAAAGGAAGTTGTCTTTAGGTATATGCACCCCGTTGATGATTATTTCATTTGCCAGGCGAAGTTTTACGGTCGAACCATTGACAATGGTACTGGATTCGTGAATCACCGCCTGGATTGCATTTTCGATACTGTCCGGTGTTTCCTCGTCGGTGATAGAGTAGAACCCATTAGTTGTACCACCGGGTGTAAACTGTCCTGGTTCCAATAAGGAAACTATATTATCCTTGTTCTTGGAAGAAACAGCCCATACCTGTCCCTTTCGGGCATTCGATGCCTGCCTTAGTTTTTCCTGCACACGTCCCGGGTGTTGCACATCGAGTATTTTTTCCAGCATGCCACTCAACTGTTGCAGTTCCCCATCCGGTTCGCCTGGCTGGTTCATAATGTGCATCATCTGCTCCAGCCTGTCCACATCACCCGTATTTACCGGGTTATTATCGTATCTGCTTTTTGTACTTTGATAAGGATCACCACCTCTATTACCATAAGTGCTTGTAACGGGCTTATTCAATTCCTTGTCCAGTTCAGCCAGTTTGCGGTAAATTTTATCAGCATTGGGATCATTGCTCTGTCCGCTTCCATAGAGCGAAGTATTCAAGCCTTGCATGGAGGGTAACTGAGAATATCCATCAGGCTGACCGGGCAATATCCCATTTTGGTCCGATAAGAGGCTGCTCCTATAGTTGGGATCATTTTTCATGAAAGCCTTGAATTTTACAGAGTCCAGCCTGGCCTGGTTGTAATAGCTCATTTTATCCATATGTTTATCATCGGCCAGTTTTGCATCTGGCAGGTTGATGTTAAAACCTTCCTGCTTTTTAGCTTGTGCCTGTGTTTCCTGCACCTTGCCGCCTCCCAGTGCCCAAAAGATCATGGTCATAAAGGGAATCGTGAGCAGGGGCAGTACCAGAAGGAACCTGCGCTGCCTGATCATTTTCGGAGTTCTTACTTGCTTTTCCATTCCTATTGTTTTTTAATTTGTTGATAATAGTTATCCATGAATACCACACTGTCCATAAGCCCCGGACGATGGGATAGAATGCTGTCGTATAATGCCTTTCCTGTGGGGCTACTGGTAAGACTATCCATGTACAACCGGAATCTTTTGATACGTTCATGTTCCTGTGCTGTCACTCGAGGGTATGTCGGTCTTACCTCACCAGTCTCGGTGGCATGTCTGGGCTGCTGAATGGGCGTTATATGGAATGCCCCTCTGCCTTTACCTGTGAGCGCATGCACACCCAGGTAGAAGCTATAACTGCCTGCCGAGAGTACAAAAACCGCCAGCAGTAACTTCAAGAAACTTTGTGAAAAATCTTTAGTCCGGTTTGCCATCCACACGGCCCAGCCGGATTGCAGGCGCCTGTATAGAACCTGTAATCCATGAAGAAAGATGCCGCTCTTGGGATTCTCCTGCTTTGGTTTAGGTTTAAAAATCCATTTCATTGCGCCTTATTTTAAGGTTACCTGCGGGCTGTCTTTAAGTCCCAGTTTTCAATCGTGGCCCATCGCTCTATCAGGAAGCCATGCGGATTGTTATCACTGCGTGATACATTGCGTAAAGCTCCTTCGGTTACAAGGCTGCGTGTGGTAATACTGGTGGGGCGTATAATACTTTGGGTAGCGTAGCACCGGAACTTGTATGGATATTCAACAATGTCGATTGACACACTATCCACTTCAATAGTCTGGTTGACATTGCCTGAGATTAGACCGGAATAAAATCCGTTCTCTTTCAGGTCATCATAAGCCCGTTTTGCACTGCCGTCTGCGAGGTACAAAGCTTTTGTAATGGTTGTCTGTATGGCCTTGTCGTCCGGGTCGAGCGTAAAAAATAACTGGTGGAAGGTTTTTACATGGTCTTTAGCCTCTACTGGCAGATTGTCTTTCCGTCCTGCAGCATATGCTTCGAGTGCCTTGCCATTGGCCAGGATGTAGATCCTGTCTTGCATCTCCGAAACAAGGCTGAAGCTCTTATATAAGGCAAAACAGCTGATAGACACACAGCCCACTATGACGAGCATGGTAAAACCCCTGACATGCCGAAAAGCCGTATCAATATTTTTCATCTTTTTAAACATGGTTCCTTTTTTCTAGGTTAAGTATTGCCTTTCAGTTTGTCGCTCATATAGCCTGAACCACCACCATTGCTGCTATTATTGAAATAAGGGTTGGTTGTACCGTTACTGGCCAGGCTTTGGGAAATCCGGCTTGCTGCATTGCCCATGCTGTCTGCTGCCATACCCATACCGGCCGAAGCCGTGTTAATTGCCGTACTGGACGAACTGCTGAACAGGCTGGTCACCTTATGACTAAGTGCACCGCCTCCGCCTGCATGTACAATATAATTGGCAATGGAAGGAACAGTGAAATATCCTATGATGCCGATGATCATAAAGACCAGGTAAGCCATATCCGTTCTGCTGAAGAAAGTGTCGCCATATTCATTCACCTGGGATATGTCATACTCCAGCATCTTTTCCTGGATCTTGCCGATGATGCTGCCGAAGATGTTAGCCACCGGCAGCCATAGGAATATATTGATGTATCGGGCCAGCCAGACGGTAAGGGTATGCTGAAACCCGTCAAAGACGGCAATGCCAAATACTAGCGGCCCTAGAATGGCGAGTACCACAAGCTGGAACGTTCGCAAGGTATCAATGCACAAGGCTGCCGCTTCAAAGAGAACCCTGAGCACTTCGCTCATCCATTCTTTCACAGAATTCCGGAAATTGTAAGAAGCTTTGGACATGGCAAATTTGATGTCGTTGCCTATGCTTTCAAAAATGCTTTCATCAGAAGGGTCGGCATTATCATGGGTATATTTGTACCACCTGTCCCGGTCGCCACTGCCGCTTTCGCCTACATACATTTGCCATACATCCGATTTCTTGATGGCTTCTTCTTTATTTTCCAACAATATGGCAATTGCCTTGTCTGAGCCCTCTACTAAAGAAGCGGTGGCCGTAATGGTCGGTTTCATGACACCGTTGATCAATCCTAAAACCGACGGAAAAACGAGGACGCAGAAGCCAATTACAAAAGGTCGGAATAGTGGATAAAAGTCGATTGGCTCCGCCCTTGACAGGTGTCCCCAGACCCTTGAGGCAATAAACCACATTGCTGCAAAACCAGCTAATCCCTGGCCCACACTGATCAACTGGCTGCACAAAGGCATTATCTCATCGTAAAGTTGTTCAAGCACGCCATGCATCCCTTTCATCTCGTCTACCATGTCCTGAGCATAGCTCATAAAAGGCAATACCCATCCAACTACCGCCAGCCCGACAGTTCTGCTATACTTTGCCATGTTTATTGATTCTAGTTGTTTAATCCATAGACTTTGCGGAGAACCCAGACATCGTTTTTTTCCTTTGCCCTTTGCACGGCAAGCACTTTCGTGTTATTGTTGAAGTGGCGCAGGAACATTAATTTGTCCTGCATATCGTCATATATGAGGTCGATGGCCTGTAAGCGTTCATCGTCACTCATACGGGCTTTTCCTGCCGTGATCACTGTTGCCAACTCATCCAGATTGCGAAGGCTTTCTTTGAACAATTTGTCATATACCCGGCCAAGATGACCGAGTTCCTGTTCGTTGAAATTGTCATCACGCCTGAAGCGATGGAATGCATTCTTATATTCTTTTACCAATACAACCTGGTAATTGATAATATCGGCAATACGCCGGTAATTACGCACCGTCGGACTGACTTCCATTAGCCCATCCAGAAAAGCTTTGTGCAGGCTGAAATTACCTTCGGATATTTCCCTGATGGTATTGTAACCGCTTTCCAGTACCTGATAGCCCTTCTTCATATCACTCAATATCTGCTCGAACTGCGCCAGCTTCTCCACATTCAATAATAATTGCGCTATTTCATCTGCCTGGGCAGTTGCCTGATGTGCTGGTAGTAAACTGCCTAGGGCAATGAACAATAGTGTTACTAATCTTTTCATTTTTACTTTATTTTAATGCCCTGCCATGCACGGCTGGTTTGTACTTCTGTTTGTTCCTTGATCCTGGAGGTTGCCACCATCCTGGTATCATTACTGAAACTTTGAAAAAAGGTGTATTTATCCTGAAGGTCTCGGTAAAGCAGGTCTATTCGTTTCATACGTTCATCATCTTTCATTTCCAGGTTTGCATCCGTTGTTACCATGATGAGTTCGTCGAGTGTTTGTTCACAGTCATCCAGCAGCCTGCTGAAAATACTTTGGAAATAAGCCAGTTCATTTGCTGAAAAGGCATCACTGTTACTCAACTGTCG
>JAEWAC010000006.1 GCA_023391895.1 Bacteroidota bacterium | reverse complement strand
ACCATACTTTGAAAAGCCATAAACAATTACGGCGTTGTCATGCGGCCAGATGGAACCATTGTGATATGACATGGGATTGTACCGGACAGCCTCGGCACTGAGGGTACGGATGCCCCATCCGCTAAACATATTATTATTGGTAAGCGTATCGGCCAGGGCTCCGGCTTTGTCAGCATCCACAATGCCCGTGAATAAACAATGCCCGGCATTGGAGGACACTACCCGGCACGGCTTTTTGTTTTTATCCAGGGCCAGCACATAGCACTTTAACTCCGCATCCCAGAAGGCTTCATTAAACTTGCGCTTTAACTCACTGGCCTGCTTTTGCCAACTCATCGCCAGGTCCTCTTCATGCAGCACCCGCGCCAGTTGCGCCGCATACTTTTTGGCCCCATATACATACCCCTGCACTTCGCATAACGCGATCGGTTCTTCACACAAGGCCCCGTCTTCATACATGATAGAATCATGAGAATCTTTCCAGCCCTGGTTGGTCAGTCCGTTTTCCGCTTTATGCCTGTATTCTACAAAACCATCTCCGTCCAGATCACCATAATGATCAATCCAATACATAGCGGCCTTGATGTGTGACCAGATGGATTTGATAAGATCCAGGTTGCCGGAGCGCTCATAATACATACCGGCCAGCATCACGTAAAGGGGCGTAGCATCAATTGTTCCATAGTATTCCTTAAAAGGTATTTCGCCCGTATTGGCCATTTCGCCAGTTCGGGTTTCATGCATAATCTTTCCCGGCTCGGCATCTTTTACAGGAATATACTCGGTAGCCTGCTTTTTGGATAAAAACCGCAACACATCCCGGGCAATTTCCGGCGCCAGCCACAATACTTCCATGGCAGTGATAATGCCGTCCCTGCCAAAGGCCGTATTGTACCAGGGCACGCCTGCATAAGGATAGCGGCCATATGGGGTTTGGGTTAGCAGCGTCTGCAGATCAGCCCGGGAGCGATCCAGCCAGTGGTTAAACTGCTCATTGGAAGTAAATATTTCGGGAAATAACGACTTGACCTTGATAATTTCCTCCAGGTTCTGGTTATACGCGTCTGCAAAACCGATGGGTTCCGGCTCCTCGGTTGAAATAAACTTTTCTTCTGTATTAAACAAAATAGAATAATAGACTTTGCGGGTTTCCTGTGGCTGCAGCCTGATATGAAAAAGAGCGGTATGGTGCCGGATATCAGGCTGATCGGAAGCAGAAAATACCACTTCGGTCTTCCGGTTAATTTTATCCAGCCCCAGGTAACTAAAAACAATTTCGTTTTTAGTGAAGGTGAGCTCCGGCTTATTGGTTTCTACATCGCGGGATATGCCCCGGATTTCAAAAATATCTTTAAAGTCGGCGCCAAAGGTGAGGGAAACATCAAACGCGCAAGATTGATCGGCATAGCTGGTAAAAGACAATTCCTCATAATACACACTATTTCTTAAAAACATATGCCGGGAAATGTGTATCGTATTTTCCAAAACATCGGGAATGACATCACCCGGATTGGTCAGATCGACCGAAAGCACATCGTTTTCTTCCCGGATGGCAGAACTTAACAGCAACAGCTTTTGGCGATTGAGCCGGAACTCCAACCGGTTGATATAGCGCATGCCCTGGTGATAAACGCCCTGCACCTTTTTCCCCTGTGCTTGCACATCCCCACACCTATCCAAAACAGCAAAGGAATCATAATGGTTCAGCACGTTTATTCGTTCATCATAATTAACGGACTCCCCCTCAATATGATATTTGTTTTCTTCAGCTACTTTCAACTCCTGAGGAACCATAACAATTGTTTTATCGAATAATCATTAATTCTTTGGTGGCTGCCGTAATGGTAGGCAGCGGGTTGTTATCTATATTAGCCAATGTGGTAACGGTATGCTTTTGCCGGATCATTTTTTTATAAGCCTCCAGGTAATCCAAGGCCATTCGCCGGTCCGTAAATCTTTCTTCAAATGCTTTTCTGATAGTGGCCCTAGGTAATTTATTAAGTTGTTTTACGGCCCTTACCGCCTCCTCTACACTGTTTACCAAAAAGCCATTTTTTCCATGCTCAATCACTTCCGGAACCGAACCCATCGGATGGGCAATCACGGGCGTACCGCATGCCATGGCTTCAATCATCACCAAACCAAAGGGTTCACACCAGTTAATAGGAAACAATAAGGCCAAAGCATTGCCTAAAAAGGCGCCTTTCTGACGTTCATTGATTTCACCAAGGAACTCAATCAGCGGATGATTCAGTAAAGGCTGGATTGCATTTTCAAAATATTCCTGGTCGGCCTTGTCCACCTTTGCTGCGATCTTTAATGGGATACCCGCCGCTTTTGCAATTTCAATAGCTGCAGGCAAACCTTTTTCCGGCGATACCCTTCCCAGAAAAGCCAGGTAGCCGCCTTCGCCGGCACCGGGCGGCAGCAGATTAACCGGCAAACCATGATAAACCGTTTGTATAAAATGGGCTTGCGGCAACGGCTTACGCTGCGCATCGGAGATGGAGATCAGCGGCTGATTGGAGAACTTATCATAAATATATTTTAGGTCAGGAATATTTAACCGGCCATGCAGGGTTGTCACATATGGGATTGATAAATTTTCTGTAAAAGGGAAATGAAAATAATCGATATGAAAATGAATGATATCAAATTCATCTGCCCGCTCAATTACATCCTGAATCTGCACAATCTGATGTGCGATGGCATCTACACAATTAGGATTTAAGCGCAATGCTTCTTCTGTATGTGAAATTAATTTTGCGCTTGTATTTGAATCGCCCGATGCAAATAAGGTTACATCGTGTCCTAATTCGATCAGAGCCTCTGTCAAATAATATACTACACGCTCCGTACCTCCATACAACTTTGGCGGCACTGATTCATATAACGGAGCAACCTGAGCTATCCTCATAACAACACGTATTAATTGGTAATGGTTTACACCTACATGAAGCTGCAAGTGATGTGCCATTCAGCATGGTTATGAAAAAGAGTTGCTCTTAATTTCAAGAAAACCCGTTATAGCAACTGATATGAGGCCCCGTTCCCTTAAAAAGAATTCACTTAAATACAGCTGTTTAAAAACAACTTGAGAGACTTTGAACAAACCGAAAAATGATGAAGATTTATAAAAACCCCATAATGAGTGTTAAATATGAAATAAAACAGCTTACAGGAAGTTGAAAAATGATCACACTTGTAGCTATCGCAGCGGAATGCTGACACCAGCTTTCACCGAAGCATGACTCAACCCATCAGCGTCACCTTCTTTGAAAGGCATATAGTTATAAGCTGCGGCTATATGCAGTCCGGCGCTTTTTTCCCTGCCAACCGGCACATGAAGGCCTACTTCAGGCTGCGCGGCAAAGCCAAAGCTGGAATGCTCATCTACAAACTGCCCGTAATACTTTTTGTACTGTACCAGGTTGCCACCAATACCCAGGGCGGCATACGGCTGAACCGGCGCCTCGGGCTTAAAGGTGTATTTTCCTTTCAGCAACACCGGCATGGTTTGAATAGAGTTGGTAATTACCGCCGATACATCAGAACCCGGTGCATGCAGCACCTGCCGCGGATATTTTTGGTAAAAATCCTGGAAGCCTACCTCCAGCCCTACGGCTATCTGGTTGGTTATTCCATAAGAAAGATAACCGCTCCACCCCCGCGGCGACACGTCGCTGGTGAGGTTTTTTAAATTGCCCGTAGGTATCCCCCACTGGTAGTTCAGGCTCACCCGCAAATCGCCCTGCTGGGCCTGAACGGTTGCTCCTGACAGTACCGCTGCTACTAAAAATATAAGGAACCGAAGCTTTTTCATACCTAAAATGTTTTATGCTTATTGCGCTTTTAAATAAGGTGACTGTTCAAACAAGGCCGCCACACTGCTGTTGATGTTCTGCCCGGAAAAAATGCCGGAACCACGAATGAGGCCGCTCCACACCACCCGCAACTGGTTGTTGTTGGCGGCGGCATTTTTAATATCCACTATATCCACTGCCAGGGCGGTTTCGCTGGATTCGTACACTCCATAGTAAGTAGGCACATAGTAGGAGTAGCCGGGATAACCCCAGTAATAAGGATCCCAGTATCCACCGTAATAACCACCATAATCTCTATAGCTGATAATGTGGGAAGAAGTATTGGTAATGGCGCTGACCGTTACCCCCAGGTCGGCCTGCTGTCCGCTGTTGACCCGGGTATAGCCTCTGGCCTGCAGGGCACTGGCCATGGCATCAATAAACAGGGCATCCCCCTCACCCCGCTGCCTGCTCTGCAACTGGTTATTGACAATCACGGCAATAGAATCGGCCAGCCGAAAGGTCTGGTAGGCATTGAAACGGGCGGCGGTGTCGTAGTTGGTGACATAGATCCTGCTTTCTGCCTGCGACAGGTTGTTCAACGGTTCTTTGGTACAGCTGATCAAAATAAGGCAAAGGACCGGCAGGCACAGATACCTGAAGTTTTTCATGGCAACTTATTTGAATTATAAATGAAGTATGTTCTAACTGATACAAAATCAATACCTGCTTACGCAGAGCTGTCCAAAAATGACGACAGTTAGCTGCCTGTCGTTTGCACCCAACAAGAAAACCAAGGCCCCATAACGGCTCAGCACTGCTTGTAGAACCCCTATAAAAAAATCATAAAATTGCTTCAAAAACCCATATACACTTTTTGAGGGCCGCTCCTTCACCAACGGTGTGCAAAGAAAGCCCTCAAAATGTGGAAAGCTGTAAACAACCTTTTCAAAACCCTATACCATAAAAAAAGCCCTGCGGGTTGCAAGGCTTTAATCAATGTTTTTGTACCGGTTATTCCACTACCGTAGCACCTTCTACCAAAACCGTTACTTTATTATTCAGCACTTCTACAAATCCACCTTGAATGTCGTAGTAGGCGGCATGGGCCTGGCGGTCGCGCAGTACTTTTACACGGCCAGCCTTGAGGGCACTTACCAGGGGCGCGTGCTTGTCCAGCACTTCAAACGAACCGGTAATGCCGGGCATTTGCACACCATACACTTCGCCGCTGAATAATTTCCGTTCCGGGGTTAATATTTCTAAAGTCATGGACTTAATTTGAAAATTTGTGAATTTGAAAATTTGAAAATGGTTGTAGAAAGATGTGCTTCATTTTCAAATTAGCACACTTTCAAATTTTCAAATTATCCCTGTGCCTGTGCCAACAGTTTCTTACCTTTTTCAATGGCGTCGTCGATGGTACCTACCAGGTTGAAAGCTGCTTCAGGATACTCGTCCACTTCACCGTCCATGATCATGTTAAAGCCACGGATGGTTTCTTCGATGGGTACCAGCACCCCTTTCAGACCGGTAAAGGCTTCCGCTACGTGGAACGGCTGCGACAGGAAACGCTGTACCTTACGGGCACGGGCAACGGTTTGTTTATCTTCATCACTCAACTCGTCTAAACCAAGGATGGCGATGATATCTTGTAACTCTTTATAACGCTGTAAGATCAGTTTTACCCGATTGGCCGTATTGTAGTGTGCATCACCCACCACCTGAGGCATCAGGATACGGGAAGTAGAATCCAGGGGATCCACCGCCGGATAGATACCTAAGTCGGCAATCTTACGGGACAATACGGTAGTAGCATCCAGGTGGGCAAAGGTTGTAGCCGGCGCCGGGTCAGTCAGGTCATCCGCCGGTACGTATACCGCCTGTACGGAGGTAATAGAACCGTTTTTGGTAGAAGTAATCCGCTCCTGCATCAGACCCATTTCCGTGGCCAGCGTAGGCTGGTAACCCACCGCTGAAGGCATACGACCCAGAAGAGCCGATACCTCAGAACCTGCCTGGGTAAAACGGAAGATGTTATCTACGAAGAAAAGAATGTCGCGGCCACGGCCCTGGCCATCACCATCGCGGAAGTACTCGGCAATGGTCAAACCAGAAAGGGCTACGCGGGCACGGGCACCGGGGGGCTCGTTCATCTGGCCAAACACGAATGTGGCTTTTGAATCGGCCAGCTCTGTCATGTTTACTTTGCTTAAGTCCCAGCCACCTTCTTCCATGCTATGCTTAAACGCATCGCCATATTTCATAATGCCCGCTTCGATCATCTCGCGCATCAGGTCATTTCCTTCGCGGGTACGCTCACCCACACCGGCAAATACCGATACACCCGAATAAGCTTTGGCAATGTTGTTAATCAGTTCCTGGATCAAAACGGTTTTACCTACACCCGCACCGCCAAACAGACCGATCTTACCACCTTTGGCATAAGGCTCGATCAGGTCAATTACTTTGATACCGGTATACAACACCTCGGTAGCGGTAGACAGGTTTTCAAAAGCCGGGGGTTTGGCGTGAATGGGGCGGCCACCTACTTTAGGCACCGGGGGCAAACCATCAATCGGATCACCGGTTACATTAAACAAACGGCCTTTGATACCTTCGCCAACTGGCATGGCAATAGGAGCACCGGTATCTACTACATCCAGGCCCCGAACTAATCCTTCGGTACCGTCCATCGCAATGGTACGTACACTGTCTTCACCCAGGTGATTTTGAACTTCCAGCACCAGGGTTTCACCATTCTGGCGTTTAATTTCTAACGCATTATAAATTTCGGGCAACTGTCCATCAAACTGTACGTCTACCACAGCGCCGATGATTTGTTTTACCTTACCAACTTTTGCCATAAAAAGCTTTTAAAAAGTAGTTTTTAGCAGAAAAAGCCTTATTTTATAGTTTAGCCTTTTCTTTCAGGCTGCAAAGGTAAGGGTCCAGCCGTTATCCTCCAATTGGAAATAAGGGGATAAAAAATTAATTAACTTAATCAATTGTCCGGCCGGCCGTTTCTTAAGACAGCGAAGGCAACCAGACACGATTTCTGCAGTTGGCAACGGCATTTTTCAGCTGGTTCCATACCCGGTTTCAGGTACAGAAACGGCCGTGAGTGGTATCCAGAGGTAATAGCCCGGAAACCGACCGAAGTTTCGTAAAGCACATTTTACACCCTTAAGTAACTCTTTCAAAAGCCCATAGACCACTTCGTCAACGTTCGCCTTTTTATAAATATTATTTTCATTAATGTGTTACAGCTTATATGCTGCCGGCAGCAACGGCAGTTAGCCACCTACAGTATTTGAAAATTATTGGAATTACTTTTTTTGGCAACTGTAGAACGCATTTCGTAGAGGTTGTTACCTAAAATGTATGCAGCGTGGATAGCAGCAAAGAGGAAAGCCGCTTCTTGCCATTTTGGTTATTTTTTTTAGCAATTTTTTTGTTGTTCCCGGAATAGTTCTAAAAGCAGGTTTTTAAAAAACCCATATCCCTGGCAACCTTCCAGACATACATACCCCTTAAATGTGGTGGCAGTTGTTTTAGGCGGCGGGCATAGCTTTTGTAAAAATAAAGGCATGAAAAATATAATTGCCTATTCCCTTTTCCTGTGCAGCTTCCTGGTGGCCTGCAATGCACAGGAGTCCAACGGCTCGGATGAAAACGCAAAGGCCGCAAAAAAAATATCCAGTCGTGACTTGAGCATCACAAAAGCCAATGCGTACAACGACCTTTTTCTGGACAGCGCAAAGGTGGAGAACTTTATAACGGAAGAAAAAGTGCCCGATTCGCTGGCACGCCGCCTCCGCAGCTTTTACAACGCCCGCAACTTTCAGTTTGCCTGGTTCTCCAGCCAGGGGCTTACCGAACAGGCCCGCGGCTTCTGGAACCTGCACGACTACCATACCACCTATAACCA
>JAEWAC010000376.1 GCA_023391895.1 Bacteroidota bacterium | reverse complement strand
ACGGGTATGGATGTGCGAAGCGTTTAATTACCGGCCACAACTCAACCCCGACAACCCGCAGCGCGATGAGGGCGACCGCATCCTGATCCTGGAAGATACCAATGGTGATGGCGTGGCCGATACGTCAAAAGTTTTTTACCAGGGTACGGATGTGAATGCCGCACTGGGTATTGCCGTATTGGGTAATAAAGTAATTGTATCGTGCAGCCCCAATGTGTTTGTGTTTACCGATACCGATGGAGATGACAAGCCCGATAGCAAAGAAGTGTTGTTTTCTCATGTAGGCGGTGAGCAGCACGACCACGCCATTCACTCCTTTACGTTTGGGCCGGATGGCAAACTGTACTTCAACTTTGGTAATGCGGGTGAGCAGTTGTTTGATAAAAATGGGGCTCCCTTAAAAGATAAAGCCGGAAACCTGGTGAACGGCAAAGGAACGCCTTACCGGCAGGGCATGGTATTTCGGGTCAATCCCGATGGTTCGGAACTGGAAGTGCTGGCGCATAACTTCCGTAATAATTACGAAGCCGCTATAGATGCTTTTGGCACTATCTGGCAGTCAGACAATGACGACGATGGCAACCAGGGCACCCGCATTAACTACGTGATGGAGTTTGGCAACTACGGCTATACCGATGAAATGACCGGCGCCGGCTGGCGGGCCCGCCGTACCAATATGGAGCCGGAAATTCCAAAGCGCCACTGGCACCAGAACGATCCAGGTTCTATCCCCAACCTGTTGTTTACCGGTGCAGGATCGCCCTCGGGCATGATTGTATACGAAGGCAACCTGCTGCCCAAAGCTTTTCAGAACCAGATGATCCATTGCGACCCGGGCCCCAACGTGGTTAGGGCTTACCCGGTGCAGAAAGACGGTGCCGGTTACAAGGCCGACATCATTCCTATTATGGAAGGTGCCCGCGACCAGTGGTTCCGTCCCATTGATGTTTGTGTGGCGCCTGACGGTTCCATTTTTGTGGCGGACTGGTACGATCCCGGCGTGGGTGGTCACCAGATGGGCGATATGAGCCGCGGCCGCATTTACCGGATTGCACCTGAAAAAGGCAATTATAAAATACCAAAGATGGATTTGTCTTCTTCGGAGGGGGCTGTGCAGGCCCTTCAAAATCCCAATCTGGCGGTGCGCTACCTGGCGTGGGAAAAACTGCATGGATTGGGAACACAGGCCGAAGAAACTTTAAAAAAGCTATGGGCCTCCGACAACCCGCGCTACCGGGCAAGAGCCATGTGGCTGCTGGCTAAAATGGACGGCAAAGGCATAGCTTATATTCAGCAGGCGCTGAAAGATAAAGACCCGGATATCCGGATAGCTGGCATTCGTGCAGCCAGGCAGGTAGCGCCGGATGTGATTCCTTACGTTCAACAAATCGTGAAAGATGCAGATCCGCAGGTTCGTCGCGAAGCGGCCATCGCCTTGCGTTACAATACCTCTCCTGAAGCGGCTGCATTGTGGGCTGATCTGGCGACTCAATATGATGGTAAAGACCGCTGGTACCTGGAAGCCCTGGGTATTGGCGCCGACAAACAATGGGATGGGTTTTTGAAAGCCTGGCAGCAAAAAACCGGCAATACCTTGAACAGTGCTGCGGCCCGCGATATTATATGGCGTTCCAGAACCGGGGCTGCATTACCCCTGCTGGCCGCAGGCATTGCAGACGAGGCTACCGATTCGGCCGTGCGTTTGAAATACTTCCGCGCCTTTGATTTTATTGACGATCCTTCCAAGGAAGGTGTGCTGCTGGCCCTGCTGGACAATGAAGGCCGTTACAAAGACCAGATCACTTTAACGGCTTTGAAGCACCTGACGCCCGCCACCCTGGCCCAATCGCCCAAAATGAAAGCGTCTTTAGAGCAGACACTGGCTGCCACAAAGGGCACACAAAACTTTATTGACCTGGTAGGCCGCTATAATATTAAAAACCGCAATGAAGAACTTTTTGCTATGGCGGTTCAATATCCCGATAGTAGTCTGGGTACAGGTGCCGCTAATATTTTATTAAATACCGGTGGTGCCGACCTGCTGAAACAGGCCGTGAATGGTAATGACCCACAGGTGGCAACTGCCGCTTTAAAAACCCTGGCCCGTGCCGGTAACAAAGAGTCCATGAAGATGATGCAATCCATTATTTTGGATCCTGCTGTCAACCTGGCTATGCGGCAGGAAGCGGTGAAAATGCTGGGTACCGGGTGGATGGAATCGGAATACCTGCTGAATATGATCAAAGCAGGCCAACTGTCCAAAGAGCTGGAACCAACCGCTGCCGTAGCCCTGTCCGGTGCCTACCGCAAAGACATCCGCCAGGAGGCGTTGAAGTACATCAGCACGGCCAGTGCCGGCGGCAAGGCATTGCCTCCCATACAGGAACTGGCTAAGCAAAACGGTGATGCAGCGGCCGGTAAGCCCGTGTTTTTAAAAACCTGTGCTACCTGCCACGTGGTTGGTAATGAAGGTTACAACTTTGGCCCGGCGCTGACCCAAATTGGCAGCAAGCTGCCCAAGGAAGCTTTGTACATGGCCATCCTGCATCCTGATGCCGGCATCAGCTTTGGCTACGAAGGTTTTGTATTTAAAATGAAAGACGGCAGCACCGTAGCCGGCGTCATTGCTTCGGAAACAGAAGATGCCATTGAAATTGTCATGCCGGGTGGCATAAAGAAACGCTATGAAAAAGCGCAGATGGCCTCCCGCACCGCCATGGAAAACTCCATGATGCCGGCCAACCTGCAACAAACGATGACGCAGCAGGAACTGGTCAACCTGGTGGAGTATTTGCACAACCTGAAAAGCAGTGCCAATAAGGAGATCGTAAAAAAATAATCTTTAATCGTGTTGCGTTTTTCGTTCTTTGTTTTCAAACAACTGGAACACAAGCCAAAAGGCCTTCAAGAATTGAAGGCCTTTTTTAGTTGGATGTTTTTATTGTTGATGAATATCGCTTGTTCATTGAGGTTTTAGCATCAACAGCTGTGTAAGGCATTAGCATCCACTGATGGATATAAAACAAGGGTTGGCTTATTTCATTTGCAGCAAAAACTCTTTCAAAACCCCATAGTCGGCTTCCACTTTTACAGCTTGTTTTTTCTGTTGCAACAAATCCTGGATTGACGCAGGCAGGTG
>JAEWAC010000350.1 GCA_023391895.1 Bacteroidota bacterium | reverse complement strand
TAACAGCCCTGCCCGGTGTTTTTGAAAACAACCCTTTTCCCAATTACGTCAACGGCAGTTTATGGACCCTGCCCAACGAAATTGTTTGTTACTGCCTGGCAGCGGCGTTTACCGCTTTCAGGACCCGAAACATAAAGTATTTTTTGATCATTACAGCAGCAGTAGTATTGTTGTTCAACAATTACCTGTTTTTCCAGCACCAGTTTTACCGCAATGCCTATTATTTTTTGTGCGGAGCCCTCATCTATCAATACCGGCATAAGATCATACTGGATGGAAAGCTGGCTTTGCTGGGCGGCCTGCTGATGGCCTGCAACATCCACTTCAACCGCGATTCGG
Organism: Bacteroidota bacterium; assembly: GCA_023391895.1. Lineage (GTDB taxonomy): Bacteria > Bacteroidota > Bacteroidia > Chitinophagales > Chitinophagaceae > Flavisolibacter. Next base: position 6,028 of record JAEWAC010000350.1, on the reverse strand, counting down.
TTACCAGCAACCTCGTTACCGGCATTACCCTGAGTTACCTGGTGATCTTTCTTTCTTTTTTCAAAACCGCTTATTTTAAAAACTTTTCCAAGTACGGCGACTTTTCTTACGGCATCTATATCTGGGGTTTTATGGTACAGCAAATTCTGGCGTTAAAATTCAGCCACCTGGGCGTGCTTTCCCACTTTTTTATAGCAGCCGGTATCTGCCTGGTGCTGGCCACCCTCTCCTGGCACCTGATAGAAAAAAGAGCCCTTCAATGGAAGCAATACCTCAAAGAAAAACACCAGCAATTGGTGCCGGCGGAAAAAACAAGACTGGTTACTACGTTACCGACGGCCACATAATCACAAAGTTACCGGCAACTATTGCTCCTGCTTTTTACAGTTCCTATATAGCCTATAGACTTTTCAAGGCAAACGACGACCGGTATTTTTGCGGAAATAAAATGAGGGCTTGCCGGCATTGAGACCATCGTAAACTAGCATCAACAGGATGTAAAGGGTATACTTAAATCCCCATATGGGAATTTAAAAAAGTGAGTCCGGCATAATCAAGGTTTCCGGACATAACGAAGCATCAACAAGCAGGACGCCTTAAAGCATTGTACAACCGCTATACAAGTGCGCAGGTTTGGCCGGCAATAATGGCTTGTTATCACATCGCCTTATAATTGCAGCACCCGGCTGTTTTGCTTTGCATTTATTTTTCGTACATTGATGGTAATCATCAATTATGAAAAAGCTTGCCTGCACCTTTGTATGGCTCGTTGCCTTCCTGCCAGTATTGTCTCTGATTGCCCACAAAAATGCAAACCCGGAAGAGCGGCAAAAAATTGCTGCGGAAATGGAGCACCACCTGCAGACGGAGTTGTTGAACAAGTGGTATCCGCAGTGCGTAGACAGCCAGTATGGAGGCTTTATCAGCACCTATACGTTTGACTTTAAACCCACAGGCCCGCAGGACAAGTTTATCGTAACTCAGGCCCGACATACCTGGGTCAATGCAAAAGCGGCGCAGCGGTACTCCAACGTGGCACACTATAAAAAAAGTGCACAATGGGGCTTCCGGTTTTTACAAAACACCATGTGGGACCGGGAGTACGGAGGCTTCTACTCGCTGGTAGACCGGCAGGGAAAAGTAAAAGGCGAGGGCGGGAAAGATGCTTATGGCAATGCATTTGGCCTTTATGCCCTGGCGGCCTATGTTATGGCCACCGGCGATACAGGGGCCCTCCAACTAGCCAAAAAAGCTTTTCTATGGCTGGAAAAACACAGTCACGACCCGGTGCACAAAGGCTATTTTCAGCACCTGGAAAGAAATGGCACGCCCCGGAAAAGAACGGCCTCCACTCCTTCCACTTCCGACCTGGGATATAAAGATCAAAACAGCTCTATTCATTTATTAGAAGCCTTTACTGAACTCTACCAGGTATGGCCGGACCCGCTGGTGAGGGAGCGGCTACAGGAAATGCTTTTTCTGGTACGCGACACCATCACCACGTCCAAAGGATACCTGACTTTATTTCTTCAGCCCGACTGGACGCCCGTCACTTTCAAAGATTCAACTGAAGCGGCTATTCGCCGGCACCTCAGCCTGGATCATGTTTCGTTTGGCCACGATGTGGAAACTGCTTACCTGATGCTGGAGGCCTCGCACGTTTTGGGTTTGTCTAACGACACCCGCACGATGACAGTAGCTAAACGAATGGTGGATCATGCCCTGCAAAATGGGTGGGATAACAAAACCGGCGGCTTTTATGATGCCGGCTATTATTTTACCGGATCACCGGACATCAGAATTATTAAGGACAGCAAAAACTGGTGGTCGCAGGCCGAAGGACTGAACACTTTATTACTCATGGCGGACCTTTATCCCCAGGACCCGTTGCAGTATTTTGAAAAGTTCAAAAAGCTATGGCAATATTCCGACCGCTACCTCATTGACCATACATATGGCGACTGGTACGAAGGGGGCCTGGATAAAGAGCCGCAACGCCAAAAAGGTTTAAAAGGCCATATCTGGAAAGGCACGTATCATCACTACCGCTCGCTCACCAACTGTATTCAACGGTTAAGAACAGATACGGCTAAAGCGGCGCATTGATGCGCTGGTTCAGCTACAGGTTACACTTATCATTCCTGCATGAACCATGCATGGACTTTTGAAGGTTTTCACCCACACGGTTTGTTGTCATTGCTGCTGGGAAATAAAAATGCATCAACCTATACGAGCACTTTTTATTCATGACATAATAGGTGCAGAAAAAATAACTAATAGTTGACTTCCTTTTCACTGAAGAAAGCTCATATTTTATTTTATCTTCATCCTCTTACCGTTTAACTGATTAAGCACCCATGAATCGTCGTCACTTATTACAATTTTTAGGCGCTTCGGCTGGTTTAGCCTTGTTGCCCCGCGCCGGCCAGGCTATGCCCCAACCCAAAGCCAAACCTTCTTTTGTATACTGCCTTAACATGGCGACCATACGGGGTCACCAGCTTTCGTTTATGAAGGAGCTGGAGACCGCTTCCAAAGCCGGTTTTCGTTCGGTGGAAATCTGGATGGACTCCCTGCAGAATTATTTAAAACAAGGTGGCACGCTGGCCGAAGCCCGGCGACAGTTAAACAACCTTGGTATCCAGGTGGAAAATGCCATTGGCTTTGCCTCCTGGGTGGTTGACGATGAGGCGCAACGCCAGAAAGGGCTGGACCAGCTGCAACGGGAAATGGAACAACTGGCGCAAATTGGCTGCAAACGAATCGCCGCACCACCGGCGGGTGCAACCAACGAATCAGGGCTCGATTTAAAAAAGGCGGCCGAACGCTACCGCACCATCCTGGAAATGGGCGACAAAACCGGCGTGGTTCCGCACCTGGAATTGTGGGGCTTTTCCAAAAACCTGAGCCGGCTAAGTGAAGTGATGTACGTAGCGCTGGAAAGCGGTCACCCTGCTGCCCGGATGCTGCTGGATGTCTATCACCTGTACAAAGGCGGTTCCAATATTAATACCCTGCCATTGATCAGTAGTGAATCGGTAGAAATCTTCCACATGAACGATTATGCAGCCGGCATGCTTCCCGCCTCTATTACAGATGGAGATCGGGTGTACCCGGGTGATGGCGTGGCACCGGTTCAGCAGATCTTGAAAACATGGCAGCACTCACAACGCCCCCTGATTCTTTCCGTAGAAGTATTTAATAAAAATTATTACAGCCAGGATGCTTTACTGGTTGCCCAAACCGCATTGAAAAAACTAAAAGCTATGACCGCGGTTATGTAATTGGCCGGGTGGTGTCTAAAGCTGCAAAACAATATTGCGATTGTAAGCAACCACACCCCAAAGCAGGATCCACCAGAAAGGTGGATTTTTATTGAACCGCCCGGGTGCTGAATTCAGCTGCAGCAAGGCTGCGTTTTGTTATTTACGGCTAAAGGTTTGCAACAAGCCTTAACTTACTACTGCAACCTATAACATACAAGGATGAACTGGCACAATGTCCTCCAATTGAATGCAGCTCATTCTCTGGCAACACCTTTATTCCAAACGTACTTACTGAACGACATGGATATGGGGTTTTGAAAAGCTTTATTTTTTGTTGTAACCGCCATGTGAAAAACTCCCGTTATTAAGCGCAAGGTTTTCTGCTGCAATCGGCACGTTGAAACCGCCTGTAAAAACTGCCAAAAATTATAAATTTTGGCAATTGAGCCGCCCCATTATTTTGTATTGCAGGGAGAATGACAAAACTTGCATTCTAGTAAACAAGGAAAGCAATTCTAATAGAGCGATATAGGCTTTTAAACCAATTGATTGATTACCCCTTGAATGAGACCCGCCCCTGCTAAACTGCCGGAGTTAAAATTTGATTGCAGCAGCATGTTTGTAAAAGATCTGTGATTTCATAAAGTTTATCGGCTACATACTTATTGCACGCGTTCAATTGCAGGCTTATCTGTTTATGCATGACAACACCTGATGCATATGGGTTTTTTGAAATGGATTAGAAAATTACTGTCACCACAATTCGCATTATAGTCATGCTCACCCCGCCCACAATTGGAATGCTATCGTTAACTGGCCATTGAAACTAGGGACAAAACACAAGTAATAGCAATATTATAAAATAGACAATCATCATAAAATATACATGTATGAACAACGGCATAAACCAGGTTGTATTCTGCACCGAAAAGAATGCACACACTACATGTATGGTTGAAAATGCCATACCAAAACCTGCCGCCTTTCGCATGAAACTAAAAATTGGCATTATTGCTTTATTGGCCTTAATGGTAGCTGTGCGAACGTTGGCGCAGGATGACACCGTTCGCAAAAGTCTGGAAGTTTATGGGTTTGCCATGCTGGATGCTGGCTACGATTTTAAACAGATCAACCCCAATTGGTTCGACGCCCTCCGCATCACCAAATTGCCAACCTATGAAAATCAGTTTGGACCAGATGGAAGAACTTTCTTTGGCGTACGGCAGACCCGTTTTGGTGTGCGTGGCTATACGCCTACACCTATGGGCGAGTTGAAAGTAGTGTATGAGTTTGATATGTTTGGCGTTGGTGTGGATGAAGGCCAGACAACCATGCGGCTTCGACACGCCTATGGTGAAGTTGGAAAGTTTCTTGCAGGCCAAACCGAATCTCCCTTCATGGACCGGGATCTATGGCCCAATACCATTGAATATTGGGGGCCTACCGGTATGGTGTTCTTCAGGAATGTACAGATCCGGTATGCGCCGTTGAAAGGGGAAAATGAAGTCTACATTGCCTTAGAGCGGCCGGGCGCCAGTGCCGACCAGGGCACTTTTGCAGACCGTATCGAGTTAGATAGTGTAAAGGGCAAGAACCCGCTTCCGGACATTTCTGCGCACTATAGAAGAAGTGGCAATTGGGGACATGTGCAAATAGCGGGTATGTATCGTAAACTCGAATGGGAGGATATTCACACGACCGGCGGATTTGATCTTAGCGGAAACACAAATGGATGGGGCGCGCATTTGAGCACCGTGCTTAACCTTAGTAAAGCTTTAGTATTCCGGGGCTCCGTCGTACATGGTGAAGGCATACAAAATTATATGCAAGATGCTCCGGTTGATGTGGGTGTGATTACTACCGGTAATTCTGCAAAGCCAGTAGATGGTAAAGCCCTGCCAATCACCGGATGGATGACCTATGTTGATTATAACATCACTGACAAATGGTGGGCTACCGTTGGTTACTCAAGCGCAACCATCGATAATACGGACAATGCATCGCCCACAGCTTATAAAAAGGGTGACTATGCAACACTGACCATTGGAAACACACCTTTTAAAAATGCCATGGCGGCCATTGAATTCCAGTGGGGCCAGCGTGAAAACTTTAATGGGTTCACTGCTGATGAACAAAAGATCCAGCTTTCCATTAAATACAGTTTTTCAGAGGTTTTTTCTTTTGTTAAGAAGGGCGGTGGACAAGGCGGTGAAAAACAATAGTCTTTGCCAAACCTAATCGTTCTACAATGAATCTGATGTTATCCAACAGACACATGGACATTTGAAAAATCAGAACGATGAATCTTCAAACGATTAAATTAAAAAAGCAAAATCATGAAAAACCTTTTTAAACATCGCATTGCGCTGGTGTGTGCATCCTGCCTTCTGCTCTTTTCCACTTTTGTTTTAAATGCTCATGCCCAGAAAAAAACAAAAGAAGCTAATCAGACAGCTACCATGAATAGCATGGATAAGGCTAAGATTGAAGCAGCGCTTGATGCGGCTTACAATAAATTCAAAGACCTGAAGGAAGGTAAGAATGCCGATTATATAAAAGAGCTTGCCAACGTAGATCCCAACATTTTTGGTATTGCACTGGTCACTACCGATGGACAGGTTTTTACCAAAGGTGATACCTCGTCCATGGTTTCCATCCAAAGCGTATCAAAAGTATTTACTATGGCAAAGGTGCTGGAAGAGCTGGGGCCAGAGGAAGTACAGAACAAAATTGGAGTGGATGCCACAGGCATGCGCTTTAAC
>JAEWAC010000348.1 GCA_023391895.1 Bacteroidota bacterium | reverse complement strand
CCTTTGGGCAGCTACTCCCGGCCAAGGATTCAAGTGTATTACAAGTACGATCAGCCCAACTTTGTGCTGACCTATGCCGAAACCGAACTGCTGCTGGCGGAAGCCAAAGCCCGTGGATGGAATATTCCGGGTACGGCTGCCGAACACTACAGAAACGGACTGGCGGCCTCCCTGGAGCAAATGGCGCAACTCGATCCGCTGGCGGCCATCAGTACTTCTACCATCGTTACTTTTGTAAACAGTCATCCACTGGATGAATCTTCCCTGGAAAAAACGCTGGAAATGATCAACGTGGAATACTGGCTAGAAACCGGGTCCACCTTTAATTTTATTGAAAACTGGTCTAACTGGAGACGGTCGGAATATCCACGGTTGACGCCGGTGAATTACCCGGGCAATGTGACCAATGGTACGATACCCCGCCGCATGATTTATTTGTCAACCGAAATATTGAATAATCCAGAAAACTACCGGGCTGCCGTAGGCAACCTGGCCGGCGGCGATCTGTTAACTTCCAGGGTTTGGTGGGATCAATAGGGTTTTGAAAAACTTTAATGGATCAGTATCTATCACCAGTTTATGGTGGAGGTAGTGCTCATTTAAGCGTAAATCCATCCCATGATCAGGGTTTTATACCTCTAGTTTCAACCGGCCACGCCAGTTGCTTTTAGTAAAGAAAGCGATAGCCTGGAAAAAAGGTATATGGGGTTTTTAAAAAGTACTAAACTGGGTTCGGTGCAAACAGCCTGAGGATTACAATTATTCGATGTAGTCCCATCCAAGGTCATTTATCGTTTGGTTTTCAACAAACAAGTATGGGTGATAGTAAGTTCAGGTCCTGAGATGAGGGTCTGCGGATAAAGAGGGGGCGTCCAGGGCTTTCCGCCTTTTCTTTTTGCGTCGCCGGTCGATAATGATGTAAAGCACCAGCAACACCATTGAGATGGCGGCGATCCAGATCAGGGCTCTTTCTATTCTTCCACTGCGGCCGTAAAGAGCCAGCAGTACAATCAGGGGCGTAATGCCGCTCAGCGTGGCCAGTATGTATTTGTGGTAACTCATCTTCAGCAATCCGGCTACAATGCTCAAAGAATCGTTGGAAAGGGAAGACAGGCGGGTAATAGCAATGGCCATCATACCGTAGTCTTCGATGAATTGCTGGAGTCTGAGCCTGGTACGGGCATGAATCAATTTGTTAACGGTAACCGGTCCTAGCCGGCGACCAATAAGGTAACCTACGGTGGATGATGTAAATACGCCCACCAAGGCCAGTACCGAGCCCCATACAGGTCCATAGCTGATAATGGCAATTATCATCAGCAGCACATTGGGCACTACAAACAGGAACATTTGCACCACCATGACCGCTATCAGCACAATGGGACCCAGCAGGCCAAATTGTTCCACCCAGACTTCTATGCGTTGCTCATCGTCGCTGGTCAGTACCCTGAAGGCTTCCTTTAGCCCCGCCTGAAAGGAAGGAATCAGGAAGTAGCAGGCCGCCAAGCTGCCTGCCAGCGAAAAAGAAATGACCAGAGGTAGTTTGCTGGGTTTTTCCTGGTTTTCTATGGTGTTTTTATCTGCCCTCACTGCCTGCAATTTAAATCGAATGAGCACCAGTTTAGTCATCGGCCAGCTGTACCCAAACCGGGGCATGATCACTGGTTTTTTCCCATCCCCGCACCTGTTGGTCCACGCCGGCGGCCTGCAGGCGGCGGTCCAGGTGCGGACTCAGCAAAAGATGGTCAATACGTAATCCAGCATTGCGGCCATAAGCATTCCGGAAATAATCCCAAAAGGTATAAACGGTTTCGTTCGGGTAAAATTTTCTGAGCGCATCCGTCCATCCCTGGGCAACAAGGGTGTGAAAAGCAGCGCGTACCTCGGGCCGAAACAAAGCGTCTTCCAGCCAGCGCTCCGGCTTGTACACATCCCGCTCGGTGGGAATTACATTATAATCGCCGGCCAGCACCACCGGCTGGTCGGTGGCCAGGAGTTCAGCCGCATGCGTATTCAGGCGTTCCATCCAGCGCAGCTTATAGTCAAACTTGGGCCCGGGTGCGGGGTTGCCGTTGGGCAAATACAGGCAGCCCACCCGTACACCGTTTGCCATAGCTTCTATATAACGGCTGTGCGTATCTTCTTCATCTCCTGGAAGGCCCTGGCGCACCGCTTCGATTGGTGCCTGGCGCGACAGGATGGCTACCCCGTTCCAGCTTTTTTGCCCCTGCCATACGGCCTGGTAGCCGGCTTCTTTCAGGGCTTTTTCGGGAAATTTTTCCTGGGGCGCTTTTAACTCCTGCAGACAAACAACATCCGGTGCAGTTTCACTGAGCCAGCGCAGCAGCACGGGCAGGCGGCTTTGAATGCCATTGACATTATAGGTTGCTATTTTCATAACAGAAAGGATAAACTTGTTGGTAGAGGAATAAAAATCAAGCCGCAGTTATCCAAAAGCGGCTGCACCGTTATATGGGTTTTTGAAAAAGTTTTTTGGCAGTTCAGAGTAAATATTTCCATTGACGCTTTCCTTTAGAACCGTTGTCCACTATGAGTTTTTAAAGCTTTTTATTCGAAACTGTTTTAAGCATCATGATTTGGTATTCACCATTGACAATTCACGATAGCATTTCATAAAGTTGAAATGAAAGGGTGATGATCATTCCTTTGAAACAACCATCACCCGTGTGTTTTAATCATAAAAGGGAAAGAGTTGCTTCAGCTCCTGTAAGCTGGGCTGACGGCCGTACTGGCAAAGCTCAAAAGCTTCTGCATACTGGATTTTTGAACCCTTGTCTTTTCCATAAAGCTCCACCAGCCGGGTGCGGTATTTATTGGCAATATCTGCATTGCGCTGTTTAAAAAGGTTGAGCAGGTACGGTGCCCGTTTGTCGGCTTCTTTCGGCACGTTGGGCAGTGTGCTGGC
>JAEWAC010000269.1 GCA_023391895.1 Bacteroidota bacterium | reverse complement strand
GTCCAAAATAACAGACAACATGCTTGATTTTAATACAACCAACCATTAAAGTGTAAACGTTGCGCCGGAATCACCTGTAAACATTAAAAACGGAACAGGTTGTAAACAATGCCCCGGAATCTACAATCTGGGCGCTATTTTTAAAGCCGGAGTTTGAAAATAAAGGTATAGGTAGGCTACTTCACAACATCATGCTAGACTGGTATTTTGAACAAACACAAACAAAGGTTTGGTTAGGAACGTCACCCAAGACAAGAGCCGAAACGTTTTATAGGAAAAGTGGGTGGACAGAAGTCGGCATACATGGAAAGGGTGAAATAAAATTTGAGATGACTTATGAGGACTGGATTATGAACAAGAAGTAGAAGTTATGCGGTCTCCCCATATAGGCACCGCAGGTAACATAACATTTGTGAAATAGTGGCTGCATCTCTATACTTTAGCTATAAAACAATAATCAAATGAATAGCAAAACTGAAGCCTGAGCTCAATAAATACCACTCCTTCACCAATGCTTTTGCCATTACAAATAAATACAATAAAAACGCTCAACATATGAACCTATCAGCACAAATAGCTAAACACTTTCGGGCGGTTTACTTTGGAGGCAACTGGACCTCGGTAAACCTTAAAGACAGCCTGGCTGATGTAGACTGGCGCCAGGCTACCATAAAGGTCTCTACGCTCAATACCATAGCCATTCTGGTTTACCATACCACCTACTACATCCAGGCCGTTGCGAAGGTGTTGCAGGGAGGGCCACTCGATGCCCGCGACAAGTACAGCTTTGACCTGCCGCCCATCCGGTCGCAGGAAGACTGGCAGCAATTGCTGGATACCACCTGGCGGGAAGCCGAACACTTTGCCACCCTGATCGAACAGTTGCCGGCGCCTAAACTTGGGGAAACCTTTGTGGATGATAAGTACGGCAACTACTACAGGAACCTGCACGGAATTATAGAGCATACCCACTACCACTTAGGCCAGATCGTCCTCATTAAGAAGTTGCTGTCGCAGGCTGCTGCCACCGATACAGCCGGAAACGATCACTAGCCTGCCTGCCACCAGCATCAAACCTTTGTAATAGCAGCTTGCCGGAATACCCAAAGCAAGCCGCTGATCTTTTCGTACTTCAACCGAAACAGTCTAATTCAAGCATGCTTCTGCTTTCCAGAAACTACTCCGTCCGCAGGCTCCTGGCCGGATTGGCAACCGCAGCTTTCAATGCCTGGAAGCTAACGGTGGCCAGGGCAATCACAATTACCAGCACACCCGATAAAGCAAACATGGGCCAGTTTAGCGTAATTCTGTAAGGATAATGCTGCAGCCATTGATCAGCAGCCATCCAGGCCACAGGTATCGAAATGACCAGGGCCAGTATCACCAGCTTTACAAAGTCTTTTGAAAGAATGGTCACCACGTTTTGTACCGAAGCACCCAAAACTTTGCGAATGCCGATTTCCTTAGTCCTTTTTTCGGCGGAGAGAACCGACAGCCCAAATAGGCCAATACAGGAAACAAAAATGGTGAGGATCGCACTGAAAAACATGATCTGTTTCCATTTGGCTTCGGCCTCATAGCTCCTCAGGTTTTCTTCTTCTTTAAAGGTGAAACTGTAGGGATGCAGGGGAAATAGCTTTTTGAAGGTTTGCTCAATATGCTTCAGGCTGGCCGTTTCTGTTTTAGGTTTTATCTTGATCAAAGACAGGCCGTAGGTATTTGCCGGCTTCATGGTAAACAACTGCGGACTAATGGTTTGGTGCAGGGCATTGAAATGATAATCTTTTACCACACCTATCACGTTGTACTTTTCATCATTGTTGTACCAGAAGTTGACCTCCTGCCCTATAGGTTGTTGCCAGCCTGCCTGCCGGACGAAAGCTTCGTTTACCAGCACGGAATGGGTAGAATCAGAAGGAAAGTTTTTTGAAAAGTTTCTGCCCTGCACCAGTTGAATATTGAGCAAGGACAAATAAGTTTCATCCACCGTTTCGTAGGCAAAATTGACGGAAGAATCGCCGTTTACTTTTGCCACCGTACTCCAGCCGCCGCCGTTCTTAAAGGCTACCGCTGCAATGTTGGCGCTCCTCATCAATTCAGACTTGAATAGCAGCGCTTCGTCTTTGGTTAAATTGCGCTTGTTCACCTGTACTAGGTCCATATCATCATAACCCAAGTCTTGGGTAGTAAGGTAATTGAATTGGGCATAGATAGTAAAAGTGGCGATGATTAAAAAAGAAGCCAGCGCAAACTGCAAGACCACCAGCGATTTCTGCAGGTAGTTTTTGCCGGCTAAATTAAATCGGCTGTACAGGGTTTGAACCGGATGGTAACCCGACAGCACCAGTGCGGGATAAAAGCCCGCCAGGAAGCCGGTTAACAGAAACAAAACAGCATAGCCCGCCAGCAGTTGGGTATCCAATAAATAAGATAACGACAGCGCCTTGTTGGCCAGTGTGTTGAACAACGGCAGCACCAGTTGAACAATACCTACAGCCAGCAAAAAGGCAATAAAACACAACACGTAAGTTTCGCCCAAAAACTGCAGGATTAGTTGTTTTCGGTCCCCTCCTATTACTTTGCGGATGCCGATCTCTTTTGCCCGCCGAACCGAGCGGGCAACGGTAAGGTTGACGAAATTGATGGAAGCGATCAACAGGATGAACAGGGCAATGCCGGAAAGAATGTAGGAATAAACCGGGTTGCTGGCATCGGAAAGGCCGTTCTGAGGCGGCAGGTCCTTGTCTAAATGCATGCTGACAAACGGCTGCAGGAAAAAGCTGTTTTTAAAATCTATAGGGCCAAACCGTGCCGTAAGTGTTTTCAGGGCTTCTTTGGAATCGGCCTCATAAAACCGTTTCATTTTGGCTTCCACCACCTGCACATCAGCCTGGGGTGCCAGCACCACAAAGGTGTTCAGAAAAAAATTAAACCAGTTCTCGGTATTGGCGGCTTCGGCTGCAGGCACCGTGATGGGTAACAGCATTGAAAACTTGATGGAAGAATTTTGCGGGCTCTTTCTGGCAACAGCGGTTACCGTATACGGCACAAATTCTCCATCTTGGCTCACCAGCATGGTCTTGCCTACGGCAGCGGTGGTGCCAAACTGTTTCAGCGCCA
>JAEWAC010000041.1 GCA_023391895.1 Bacteroidota bacterium | reverse complement strand
ATGCTGAACACCCCCTGGGCGTTGGTCATGGTGCCGCGGTTCTGGCCTTTTACGGTAATGCTAACGGCCGGAATGCCTTCCAAACTGTCCGCCGTCATCACAATACCATACAGCTGCACCACCGAATCGCGAACGCTTTCAAACTGGGCATGAACCTTGGATACGGCCAGGCAACTTAGAATCAGCAACAGGGTTAGAATTTTCTTCATCTCTTCAAAAATAAAAATGGAAAACCATAACCGAAATTATACACAATTGTTTAACCTAACTTTGCCACTTCATTAACAATTTTCCGAAGCATGACCCAAGACGATATATTAAAAGCACTCTCTAATGTGCAGGAGCCTGATCTGGGCAAAGATTTAGTGACGCTGAACATGGTGCGGGACATCCAAATCGACGGCAACAATGTTTCTTTTACCGTAGTGTTGACTACACCGGCCTGTCCGCTCAAGGACATGATCCAGAACGCCTGTATCAACGCCGTGAAGATCCTGGTGAACAAAGAAGCCAATGTAAAAGTGAACTTTACCTCCAGCACCACCACCTTGCGGGCTGATAAAAACACCATACTGCCCGATGTAAAAAACATCATTGCCGTGGTAAGCGGTAAAGGCGGGGTGGGCAAAAGTACCGTAGCGGCCAACCTGGCGCTGTCGCTGGCGCAGGGCGGTGCCCGCGTGGGTTTGATGGATGCCGATATTTACGGTCCCAGCGTACCCATTATGTTTGGTGTAAGAGGCGAGCGCCCCATGATGGTGGATGTAAAAGGCAAAGGCATGATCGTGCCGCTGGAACGCTTTGGCATGAAGCTGATGAGTATTGGACTTTTGGTAGACGAAAAAAATGCCGTGGTATGGCGCGGCCCCATGGCCAGCAGTGCTATCAAACAATTTGCAACCGACGTATACTGGGGCGAGCTGGATTACCTGGTGATTGACATGCCACCCGGTACCGGCGATATTCACCTCACGCTGATGCAGACCGTGCCGGTAACCGGGGTAGTAGTGGTAACAACGCCGCAGGATGTAGCCCTGGCCGATGCCAAAAAAGGGATTGCCATGTTTGGTCAGGCACAGCTGAATGTGCCCATCATCGGACTGGTGGAAAACATGAGCTATTTTACCCCGGCGGAGCTGCCCGAAAATAAATACTACATTTTTGGTAAGGAAGGCGGCAAACGCCTGGCCGAAGAATACGACCTGCCGTTCCTGGGGCAAATTCCGCTGGTGCAAAGCATCCGTGAAGGCGGTGACATTGGAGTACCGATTGTAATGGGTGATGACGAAATCACCAAAAAAGCTTTTTATGAATTTGCCGGTAACGTTGCCCGCAGCACCTCCATGCGCAATGCGCACATGAGAACCGAGCAGATCGCCAACGTGGTGGAAGATTAAAAGCGGCCCATATGGGTTTTTAAAAGAGTGGTGTACCCGGCTGCAGTACTACTATATAGCTCCTGTTGCTTCGCACGCTTGTACGTTTTGTAATACTATGGTGCAATGGATCGTTTTCTTAAAAAGTAAGAGGCGGTCCATTGCACATTTTTATAAATAAGCCCTGTCAGGAACAGGCCGGCTGCCACGCCACTCACCGTTCCTGTAATAAAAATAGCCGTTGCAGACAGGGGAATATCCAAAAACAACCGGGCCAGGAACAGGCCCCCTAAACTGATAGCCGTACAGCCCAGGCTAAATACGATAGATAAAAACGTTTTAAATCCGGCTGAAACCGACCGCTTGTACCATCCCACAGCGACAGAAGAAGAAACAATTCCCAACATCAGTAAGAAAAACAGCAGCAATAGCGCCAGTGCCGCCACAAAAGCGCCGATAAGGGCCGCTCCAATCAAAGCGCCAGTAAACACTAAAGCAAGGGAAAATAAAAACAGGTTGAACTCCTCGTCATCAGGCGCCGGATTTTCACCTGTATGTTGGCCGTAGCTGCAGATGCAGGCCGCCAGCAAACAACTGCACAGAAATAAGAGTATTTTTGGAAATGGCTTCATTGGGGCGGCTAACATAATCTTTAAAATCATCATGTACAACCTACCTTACTTCAAAGAAAAAAATGCGCAGGTAATAGTGGATTTCATGCGGCAGCATCCTTTCGCCCTGCTCATTGGTACGGCTGATAACCAACCCGTGGCTACCCAAATACCTTTTTTAATAGAGGCGCAAGACGACCGGCTTTGGCTGAAGGGGCATTTTATGCGCAACACGGATCATCACAAAGCGTTTGTGCAAAACCAACAGGCCCTATGTGTTTTTACCGGTGCCCACACTTATGTGAGTGCCAGCTGGTACACCGAGCCGCAGGTAGCCTCTACCTGGAACTACATGAGCGTGCATGCCCGGGGAAAACTGCAGTTTACCGATGACGCCTCCCTGGTGGAGATTCTGGAAAAAACCACGGTTTTGTTCGAAAACAACGAGGCGTCGCCTGCTTCTTTTCACCATCTTTCAAAAGACTATGTGGAGCGCTTGAGCAAAGCCATTGTTGGTTTTGAAATAGAAGTGCAGCAGCTGGACCATGTATTCAAGTTAAGCCAGAACCGGGATGAGAAAAACTATCACAACATCATTATGCAGCTGCAGCAGCAGGATGCTGGTGCCCAAACCATAGCAGCAGAAATGCAAAACCGTACGGAACAGTTGTTTCCCTCATCTGCTGCACCCGTTGAAAAGAAGGCCTAAACTTCTTTAAAAACCCATATCATGATGGAAATGGTTGTCAGGAAGGAAAGCTTGTTAGACCGAGGAGTTATTTCAGCCAAAATGACGGCGTGCAACTTCGGCTAATTTAACTAGGTTTGAACACTAAAGTATATTCCGAATGCAATTATCACTGGAAGGAAAAACGGCTGTTGTTTGCGGCAGCACACAAGGCATTGGTCTGGCCATTGCAGAAGAGCTGGCCCTGATGGGCGCCAACTGTATTTTACTGGCGCGCAATGCCGAAGCCTTAAAAAACAGCGTGCAGCAACTGGACTCCAGCCTTCGGCAGACCCACCAGTATTTTGTGGCCGATTTTACCAAAACAGGCCAGGTAAGAGGTGTTATTGAAGAAATTGCTGCGGCTCAACCAGTACACATTTTAATCAACAACACTGGCGGACCGGCTGCCGGGCCTATTATAGATGCCAAAGAAGAAGCATTTGTCCAGGCGTTTCAACAGCACCTGATCTGCAACCATATCCTGACCCAGGCGGTAGTGCCCGGCATGAGGGCAGAAGGCTATGGACGCATCATCAATGTTATTTCTACTTCGGTAAAAATCCCATTAAAAAACCTGGGTGTTTCCAATACCATACGCGGTGCAGTGGCTTCATGGGCTAAAACCATGGCCAATGAGCTGGGGCAGTTTAATATTACAGTCAACAACATCCTGCCTGGTTATACCCAAACCGCCCGCCTGCAAAGCCTGATCAGCCACAATGCGCGGCAACAGGGTGTAGATGAACAAGTGGTTGCCCAACACATGGCGGCTGATATTCCGATGAAGCGGTTTGGCTCCGCCGCTGAAATTGCAGCCGTAGCAGCTTTCCTGGCCAGTCCTGCCGCTTCTTACGTCAATGGTGTTTCCATACCGGTGGATGGTGGCCGCACCGGTTCTATTTAAAAAATCTTTTACGTTTTTATATGCAGCTGGTCAATGAGCTAAACTTTGCCCGCAAGTTAGATGCCGCCGATAAGTTGAAAGAGATGCGCCGGCATTTTAAAATTCCCATGCATCAGGGTAAGGAAGCGATTTACTTTCTGGGTAATTCTTTAGGGTTGCAGCCTCGGTCAACGGCTGCTTATATGGAGCAGGTATTGCAGCAATGGGCACAACTGGGTGTGGAAGGTTTTTTTATGGGCGAACAGCCTTGGCTGGAGTATCACGATCAGCTGGTGCAGCCGATGGCCAGAATAGTGGGTGCGCAGCCGCATGAAATCACCCTGATGAATCAGCTGACGGTAAACCTGCACCTGATGATGGTCAGCTTTTACCAGCCACAGCGCCGGCGCAACAAAATCTTGTGTGAGGCCAAAGCTTTTCCTTCCGACCAGTACATGCTGGAAACCCATGTGCGGCAAAGAGGACTGAACCCAGATGAAGTGATTGTAGAAGTTGGCCCTCGTCCAGGCACATGGGAAATTAAAGAAGAAGACATCATGGCCGCGATTGAGCAACACCGCGACGAGCTGGCGATGGTGCTGTGGGGCGGGGTTAACTATTATACCGGCCAGGTATTTAATATGAAGGCTATTACGCAGGCCGCACAGGCAGTGGGTGCCAAAGTGGGTTTTGACCTGGCCCATGCCGCCGGTAACGTTCCCCTGCAACTGCACGAGTGGAATACAGACTTTGCCTGCTGGTGCAATTACAAATACCTGAATTCCGGGCCGGGTGCGGTAGGGGCGGCTTACGTGCACGAACGGTATCATCAAGATGCTACGTTGCAGCGCCTGGCGGGCTGGTGGGGCTACCGGCGGGACGCCCAGTTTTTGATGCAGAAAGGTTTTGTGCCCGAGGTCTCTGCTCAAGGCTGGCAGCTGAGTACGCCTTCGCCTGTATTGTATGCGGCAGCCAAAGCTTCGCTGGAGCTGTTTGACAAGGCCGGAATGGAAGCTTTGTATCAAAAAGGGCAGCAGTTGAGTGATTACCTTTTATTCCTGTTGAATGATATCAATCAACGTTTAGGTCAGCCGTTGATGCAGCTCATCACACCGCCGGGTGCCAAAGGGTGCCAGGTATCCCTGCTGGTGCCGCAAAACGGAAAAGCCATTTTTAACGAACTGACCGCCCAGGGAGTGTTTGCCGACTGGCGGGAGCCCGATGTGATCCGGGTAGCACCTGTGCCCCTGTACAACACCTTTGAAGAAGTATGGCAGTTTGGCAAAATCCTGGAGCAGGCGTGTAAAAAGGTAGCGGCTGCGGTGGCTTCGTGAAGTTTTCCTTATTTTGCCGTTTATGACCCGTCTGCAATTAACCGAACAAATCTTTACCAGGAAAACGTATTTATGTGTGGGCCTGGACACGGATGTTTCAAAAATGCCCCCGCATTTGCAGTCCCATCCGGATGCCGTTTTTGAATTTAATCGCAAGATCATTGATGCTACCAAAGACTATTGCGTGGCCTATAAAATCAACACCGCCTTTTACGAAGCCCTGGGGGTGAAAGGCTGGGAGGCCATGGAAAAAACCGTCAACTATATTCCGAAAACACATTTTAAAATTGCCGATGCCAAAAGAGGTGATATCGGCAACACTTCGTCGCATTACGCCAAGGCCTTTTTTGAAACCCTGAACTTTGATGCCATTACCGTAGCGCCTTATATGGGCGCCGATAGCGTAAAGCCTTTTTTGGAGTACAAAGACAAATGGACCATCCTGCTGGGGCTTACTTCCAACAGCGGTGCAAAAGATTTTGAGCTGCAGAAAATGGGAGACCGCTATTTGTATGAACAGGTTTTACAAACCGCCTCCCAATGGGGATCTGAAGAAAACCTGATGTTTGTCATTGGCGCCACGCAAGCTGATGAATTTACCAACATCCGCCAGCTCACGCCCAACCATTTTTACCTGGTGCCCGGTGTAGGTGCACAAGGCGGCAGTTTGCAGGATATTTCTCAAAAAGCCATGATACAAGATTGCGGCTTGCTGGTAAATGCCAGTCGGGCCGTTATCTATGCTTCCTCCGGTGAGGACTTTGCTGAAAAGGCCACCGTTGTTGCCCGGCAATATCAAACCGAAATGAGCCATTATCTGCCGGAAAAATAAAGTTCATTTACAGAAACAACTTTTTCAAAAACCCATATACCTTTTAAATTTTATTATTACATGAGAAAACTTTTCCTATTTGTAGGAATGGCCTTTTTTGTATTGACGGCTGCCGCACAGGAGCCGGTTGTCAGGGCCAATTACCAGCAGGCGGCCCGCTTTGCGCCGAAGAAGCTGGACAAAATGATCTTCAGCACCTCGGTAGATCCGCACTGGTTGAAAAAATCCGACCGCTTTTGGTATGTGTATGAAACTCCGAACGGCAAGAACTGGTACATTGTGGACCCGGCCAAAGCAGAAAAAAAAGCCCTATTTGACCGGGATAAACTAGCCGCTCAACTGACCCGGATCGTGAAAGACCCCATGGACGGGCAAAACCTGAAAATTGACAGCCTGCGTTTTATCAAAGACGAGAACTGGATTCAGTTTGAAGTAAAAAGCACGGAAGACATCATCCGGAAAGATACTACGGTGGCAAAAGGAGCCAAGCCCGCCACCGAGAAAAAAGTATATTACTTCGAATACAACATCAACACCGGCCAGCTGGTGGAGCTGAGCGAACTGAAAAAGCCCAAGCGCAAACCCCGGTGGGCTTCGGTTTCACCTGATGGCGAAACCATTGTTTTTGCCCGCAACTTTAACCTGTACTGGATGGACAAGGCTAATTATGAAAAGGCCCTGATCAACGAAGAAGACAGCACCATTAAAGAACATCAGTTAACCAAAGATGGTGTGGAACACTTTGCCTACGGTGACTCTTTCAATGAAAACAACGTAGAAAGGGAGAAAAACAAAAACAAGCGTAAACCGGCTTTTATCTACTGGTCGCCGGATTCGAAGCGCTTTGCCATGGTACGCTCAGACCAGCGCCACGTAAAAGACCTGTGGGTGATCAACAGCGTAGCTGACCCAAGGCCCACGCTGGAAACTTATAAATACCATATGCCCGGCGAAAAAGAAGCGCCCGTTAGATACCTGCTCCTGTTTGACCTGGCTTCCAAAACTCAAAAAGAGTTAGATGTAAAATTGTTCAAAGACCAGGAAATCGGCCTGTGGTCTGCCCCACAGCTGCAAAGCACCCGCGATGACGACTATCGTCCGCAGCTGTGGCATGGTACGCCTGACAAATTGTATTTTACCCGCACCAGCCGCGACCTAAAGCGCATAGACGCGTGCGTGGTGGATGTAAATACCAACACTGTAAAGCCGCTGATTGAAGAACGCATGAACACTTATGTGGAGACTCAGCGTTTGGGTTTGGTAAATGGCGGTTCGGAGCTGATACAATGGAGTGAGCGCGATGGCTGGGCCCATTTTTATTTATACGACGGCAATGGCAAATTAAAAAACCAGATTACTTCCGGCGCCTTCCACTGCGAGGATATTGTAGGCATTGATGAAAAAAAGCGGGTGCTTTATTTTTCTGCCAACGGTAGAGAAAAGGGCGAAGATCCTTATTACCTGCACCTGTACCGGGTGAACTTTGATGGCAGCGGCCTGCGTTTGCTCAATCCCGGCGATTATGATCATGCCATGAGCATGAACGACAACAACACTTTTTTTGTCAACAACTACTCCAGGGTAAACACCGCTCCCAAATCGGCATTGTACAACGCGGAGGGCCGCAAGGTGATGGATCTGGAATCCACGGATCTTTCTTCTTTGCTGGCAGCCGGCTATAAGTTTCCGGAAGTATTCAAGGTAAAGGCCGATGATGGCATTACCGACCTGTATGGTGTAATGTACAAGCCTTTCAATTTTGATTCCACTAAAAAATACCCTATCATTACCTATGTATATCCAGGCCCGCAAACCGAAGCGGTAAATAAAGCCTTTGGACGCGGCTTTGACCGTATTGACCGCCTGGCGCAGGTTGGCTTTATTGTAGTAACCGTAGGCAACCGGGGCGGTCACCCGGCCCGCAGCAAATGGTACCACAACTATGGTTATGGCAATTTGAGAGATTATGGCCTGGCCGATAAAAAAGCCGCCATTGAGCAACTGGCCGACCGGCACAGCTTTATTGACATCAACCGTGTAGGCATTCACGGTCACTCGGGCGGTGGTTTTATGAGTACGGCGGCCATGCTGGTGTACCCCGACTTTTTTAAGGTAGCTGTATCCAATGCCGGCAACCATGACAACTCCATTTACAACCGCTGGTGGAGCGAAAAACACCATGGTGTAAAAGAATTGGTAGGTGAAAAAGGCGATACTTCCTTTGTGTACAACATTGATAAAAACCCCGACCTGGCCAAGAACCTGAAAGGGCACTTGATGCTGACGCATGGCGATATTGATAACAACGTGCATCCGGCCAATACTATACGGGTAGCCAATGCGCTGATCAAAGCCAACAAACGCTTTGAACTGGTGATACTGCCCGGTCAGCGTCATGGTTATGGCGATATGACAGAATACTTTTTCTGGCGCATGGCCGATTATTTCAGCACCTATTTGCTGGGCGACCGCAGCGAAGCCGTTTCCGTAGACATTGAACAAATGAACCGCGAAGTGGAGCAAGGCGGCAGCAAGCGCAGGGGTGCCACGCTGTAAGTGCTATAATCTTTTTAAAACCCCATAAGCACCGGTTGATCCCGGTGCTTTTTTTATGCCGGCAACTGCAACAATTTTTTAACGGCGGTGCCGGCAATAAATTTCATCCACGGCTGTTATAAAAGCTCATGTCTACCGCTATGATGCTCGTATCCTTTTTAACCGCGTGGCTACACTTTGCTTTTCCTGCAGCAGTAACGCCTGCATCTTTTAAAAACCCCATACCCAAAACGGTTCCGGCAACGCTGAATAAATCCGTTATGCTGCAACTGGTCAACCAGGTGCGGCAGTCGGGCTGCAAGTGCGGCGATACGTATTACTACCCGGTGCCGGCTGTAAAATGGAATACACAACTGGAAGCCGCTGCCTATAACCACAGCTATAGTATGCAGGTCAATAATTTTTTTAGTCATATTGGACCCGATGGTTCTAGGGGCGGTAAACGCATTGCAGCCGTAGGCTATCAATGGCGGGCCTATGGCGAAAACATTGCACAAGGTTATAAAACCGAAAAGGAAGTGGTGGAAGGCTGGATCAAAAGTCCCGGTCACTGCAAAAACATCATGAATAAAATGTACAAGGAAATGGGCGTGGCCCGCGTAGGAAATTACTGGACGCAGGAATTTGCCAGCCGTTAGATGGCACCTGTTTCAGGAGAGGGGGACTTAGGTGCCAGGCTATATGGTGTTTTGGATCACAGATTTCACGGATTTAAAAAGGATTTCGCAGATGGTGAGCAGTATGGGGTTTTGAAAGACTTTATGTCAACGAACAACAAACAACACTCCGATATGGGGTTTTGAAGAAGTTTTTCCTCTTGCTCAATTTTCTTTGGGATTATAGTTGATTATTTTGCCTTACAAGCATTCATCTTAGTCCAGCTAAACACATCACGCTTATAATGTTGTTCTAAATGCTCCGTTGAAAATGCCAATGAACAGGCACCGCTGCAAGCGGGCATTCATTGTTCCGTTGCTCCACCTGCAGCAAAGACCTGTTAGTGCTGGTATTTTAACGTTTCCATAATACGCCATTCTTTGTTTCTAATTTCTGCAATTGCCCTGTTTCATAGAGCTTTTGCAAAAAAGTATCACTGTCTTTACGGGTTACTCCTGATAGTTCGGAAAACTCTCTGGATGTAAGCGTTGCATATGTTGAAAACAAACTGCTCCAGTCTGTTTCATACGGGTTCTTGCTTGCAGATGGATGCAGCTTGGCAATGGCATTTTCATAAACGCTGTACGGTTTGGATCCAAAAACCCGTTCCTTTTTGCCTGAACTGTCCACAAAGAACATGGTTGGAAAGCCTCTTACACCAAGTTCTTGCGCCAGTTCCAGATCTTCGTTGAAGCGCTCTTTGGCTTTGCCTTCATAGTCTTGTTTGAGCTGATCTGTGTTCAGTCCGGCCTTTTCGGAGGCGATGGCCATGTTTTCCCATTTGGCGATGTTCTTTTTTTGCAGGAAAAGCATTTCCCGGAGTTCCCGAAGAAATCGAACGGCCTTTTCCTCGTCCTGCATTTGAGCTGCCTTGAAAGCAATGGAAGGTGGATAGGATGAATGCATGGGATCTTCCAGCCACACATCACCATCAATTGGCATATTATAGTAAAGACTAGCCTCGTCCCAGTGGGTAGCTACATCAGCAGGCTTGCTGATGCCGCCGCTGTTATAACTCCAGTCGGGCAGTAAGCCACCCATGCGGTACTCTACATCAAGGATACTGCCGTATTCCAGTTTAAGCTTTCTCAGTTGCGGCTCAATACCCCAGCAAGATGAACAAATAGGGTCGGTGAAATAAATGACCTTTATCAATTTAGTTTGCTTTGTATCGATTTGAGAACAATTCTTACCTGCAGGGGACGGCATTTCGCAGATCCCAGTTTCAAAGTCGCACATCAGAGGGTTGCTTTGATTGATATTTTCCATAGTTTACTTTTTATTAAAAACTAAAATTTTATTGAAATGGCTCTATTTATTGAATGACAACTTCTGAAGCCGCAAATTTTTCCGTGCGTGTAATAAGGCTGTTTTCAATGATATAAACCTGCACCCCTTTTTGCTTTAATTCCTTTCCCGTTGATTTGACTCTTTGGTGTTCCTGGCCCAGAACAACCACCATGTTGCCCTCGCAAATAAATTGTTGCGGTTCAAAGCTCAACACTTCTGTTTTTGTTAGAATGTTATTCAGGAAGGTGGTTGCACTATCTTTGCCTTCGTAGGTTGCTTTTGGAATTTCCGTTGTTCCGTGATAAATCCATATAGTATCTTCTGGCACGGTTTCTCTGAATTTTTCTAAATCACCACTACCAAAAGCTGCAAACATCTTTTCTACCGTTGTTAATGCTTCTGTTTTCATTTTCATTGATTTTAATGGTTAATTTTGTTACACAAAGTTGCCAAAGTGCGTGGTGCAAAACAATTAGTCAGAAAAACCTGACTATCAAAAAAAGCATAATGGAAAGTGAAAATAGTTGTAAGGCAGAAGGTTTATTGAAGATGCTGTCGGGTAAATGGAAGCCACAAATCTTTCGTCAGGCTCTGGATGGCCCCATTCGTTTTAATTCGCTGTTGCGTCAGCTGGAAGGCTCCAACAAGCAGTCTATTGCTGTTGCTTTAAAGGAATTGGAAGAACAACAACTGCTAGAGAAAGTGGTAGTAAAGCAAAAGCCGCTGCACATCGAGTACAACTTGTCTGAAAAGGGTCAATCTTTGATACCGGTTTTTCGTCAGTTGGAAAATTTAGCGTAGGAGGGAACTAGGCACGTTGTAAAGAGTTTGGGTTTCGGCGATTTATGAAAATTAATAATCCATCAATCTAATTCTTTTACAAAGGTTGAATATATAAAGGTCTGCTCACCTTTTTCCAATCTTGTATTAGGTTACGTTTTTATTCTTGCTTTCCAGATCTTTTAAACATCTTTTTCGCTGAAGTCCACCACCATATCCTGTTAGTTGTCAATCTGAACCAGTTACTTTAGAATAAGAAATTAAAATGGATACCCTGTTCATTCCATTTGATTGTATTTTCATTGGTTTTAGTTAGTCGTCTAAGCCCTGGCCATTGAGAATTTTCTCCAGGTATTTTTCAACCCTTGACGTACGGGTTTTAGATTGCTTAGGTTGGGAAAAATAAAGCAGGTAACCTCTTTGCCGTCCTGGTGTCAATCGCTCAAATGCAGTTTTCAAGGACTCGTTACCATCCAATCTCATTTGAAACTCTTCAGGAATATTGAATTCCATGGTTTTTTTGAATTCCACTTTCAAGCCGGCTTTTTCCACTTCAATGGCTTCATAGATATAGGCTTTCAGTATGGCTTCCACTTCCACAATTTCCTCAACACTGGTAAACCGAATTTGGCGGGCCGACTGTACATGGTCTGTTTGCTGGATCAAAATACCATGGTCATCTTTCAATAAAACACCTTTGTGGAACAGAAGGGCACAGTATTCTTTAAATCCATGTATTAAGACAATATTGCTTTTCTGAAAGGTGTAACAAGGAACGCCCCATTTCAATTCTTCGGTTAGCCCGCAGTCAAGAACTATGGTTCTTAATTTCTCATATTCCTTCTGCCATTTAGTGGCTTTATTGAAAAAGAAGTCAACTTTAGGATTCATTCTGTTCATTTATTGGTTGGGTAAAATGATTTTTCTTCCTCAGGTTTGAAATACCATGCTAGCACTGTACGTATCAATGGCTGCTATTTGAACTTATTTACGATGACCTGTAATCGGTTGTGTGCCATGTTAATGCCTTGCGCAAATGGTAATTTCAGCATATTGTCCCTGTCGGTCACCGACTTATAGACGATATGCATGCTGAGTTTGCTGGTATCGTCAGTGAGTTTTTCAAATTCCAAATACTCCAGTTGAACTGGAAAAGGCGTATTCTCCATTTCAAATGTGCGGGTAATTTTCTGATCAGGTACAAACTCATGAATGGTTCCATTAAAACCATGCTTGTTTCCTTTAGGATCGGTTGTTTCAAATTGATAACCACCATGCTTTTTATTTTCCAGTTTCAGCACTTTTGTTCCCATCCATTGCTCTACCATTTCGGGTTCTGTGTAGGCTTCAAAAAGTAATTCCAGCGGCAGATCAAATTCCCTTATAATCACTAAGTCCTGTTTACCGTCTTCGGCATGGATTTTCGTTTTTAGTTCCATGTTGGTTTATTTTTTGGGTTGGTAGTTTTTCATGACAGCTTCCAGTTTATTAAACCGGTCATCCCACATTTGGCGGAAGGGCTCAATGAAGTCGGCTACTTCTTTCATTTTTTTGGCATTGAAGTGATAGTAAATTTCTCTGCCGGCCTGCTCTTGCTGAAGCAATTCGCACTCCGTGAGTATTTGCAGGTGTTTTGAAACGGTTGGTCTTGCTGTATCAAAGTTGGAAGCGATCGCACCAGCTGTCATGGATTGAGAAGCCACCAACAGCAGTATCGCCCTTCTTGTCGGGTCTGCTATGGCCTGGAATACGTCACGTCTTAAATTCATTATGAAGCTATTTGGCTACAAATATAAATGTAGTTATTTGACTACGCATATTTTTTAGTGATTTTTTTGATCGTCAGTGACGGTGTCCGATGAAGCAGCTTTTGGGAGTTATTGTGGGGTGTTGATTAGCCTTGTAGGCAATACTCGAATAATCGTTATATTAT
>JAEWAC010000036.1 GCA_023391895.1 Bacteroidota bacterium | reverse complement strand
TTTCCATGGGCATTCGGGCTAGCAACCTAACCTTTTCTTTACTACTCAGCGCCAGAATAACCTGCAGATAAGCTTTCAAAACAGCAGTTGAAAAGTCGTTATCAGAACTTTGTTCCGCTTCCATCTTTGAGAAAATGGCTCCTATCTCATCATAACAACTGTCATCGATACGGATGTGCGGGAAAAGATAAATGTTATTAAAAAGCAGGCCGTTACACGCTACTTCTTTTTTATGATATTCAATACAATAAAAATCACCGTGAAATTCAAGATATGCCATGTTCGTCACGTCCTGCCCCTTCCATTGAAAATGCTGGTATGGAGAAAGAAATAAAATAGTAGGACCTGAAAAGTCGTAATCTGTAAAGTCAACAGCAAAAGTTCCCTTTCCTTTAAACATCATGATCAGGTAAAAAGCTGACTGGTAAGTTGGCCTAAAATCAGCACCGGTCCTCTTCTGAATGTTTAAGGAGTTATTCTCTGCTGGCACTTGTTTTCCTTTGTTGTTGCCCTGTAAATGTAGCGCAAACCGGGTTCAGAACAAGTCAGGTGTATGTGCATTGTCTCAGTTCAGGTAAGGTACTAACTCTTTAAACGAATGGATGGTCGCCTGACCTTTTACTTCGGGCTGTTCTCCGTTGTGGTTGTAAAGTAGCGTTTCTATTCCCAACTCTTTGGCTGCTTTGATTTCTGATTGCAGGTCGTCACCCACTACCAACACTTCATCTGGAGTGTACTGATGCTCTGCCAGTATCTTTTGGAAAATATCTTTTTTCGTTAATTCCGATTGGCTGGGGTCTACCACAAAAATGACTTCAAAGTCTTTGTCAATGTCCAATTGTTTGATTTTGCTGTGCTGCAGTTTGGTAAAGCCTGTGGTGACCAGGTATTTTTTACAGGGAATGCTCTTTAACGCTTCATACCCTTCAAACGGCTTTATTTTGTCTTCATACGTCAGTTCCGAGAGTAGTTGCAAACAAGCTTCTACCAGGCGTTCGCCAAAAGAAAAGTCATTGGCAACCACCTGAAAAGGTTGCCGCATAATGCGGCTTTTAATTTCTTCTAAGTTCCCTTTGTATTCCCCGCTTTCTTCAATGAGTGCAAATAAAGATTTGAAAAGCTTATCACCAATAGCACTTACCGGATAAATCGTGTTGTCTAAGTCCAAAATAATTGCCTTCTTTCTCATAATCCCATATTCACAAATGTCATTCCTATATACAATTTACGACGTTCCGGTGTTTAATGCCTAACATCAAGTGGTTGCTGCCAGGTATGGCCTTGGCAGTAGTACAGATGGGTAATAATAATCAGCGGCTGCCTTATTTCTTGATGGCGTAACCGGCATATAGAATGTTCATGTCATTACTTTCTTCCAGCCAGAACTTCCTACCCAGGTCGGCAAACGTCCATTCGCCTTTTGCCCTTTTTCGTAAATAACCCAACATCTTCGGAATTGAAACATTAGGTGATGAACCTTTATGTTCTTGCCAGGCCAGGCCATTTTGTTGCAATAACTCTTTGATTTCACCTGGCTTAATAAACATTTTCCACACATGCAAATTCGGCGGCATAAAGGCCCAGCGTTTCCACTCCTGCCAAATTTTAATGGCAACCAACTTGCTCACAAACGTTCTGTTCAAGGTATCGTAGAAAAAAATACCTCCTGGTTTCAGCACCCGTGAAATTTCAGCAATTACTTTTGGCAAGTCCTGCACATGCTCCAACACATCACAACAAAAAACGCAATCAAAAGCTGCATCGGGAAAAGAAAGCTGCTCGCCGGTTCCCTGCTCATATCGAATATCCAATCCACTTGCTTTGGCATGATTTGAGGCCGTACGAAGCGATTCTTCTGCCGGGTCAATGCCTGTTGTCGTAAAGCCCATTTTACGAATTTCTTCGGCTAATATCCCGCCACCGCAACCCACTTCAAGTGCTGTTTTGCCATTTGGATCCACACCTAATTGTCTGATGATCCTGCTTGCATAACCCACCCTCCAGGGATTCAGTGATGTTTTGAGTAAATGCAGAACTGTATCTCCCATCCACCAAATATCACCGTCAGCATGGTACAGGTTATTGTCTATCTTTTGATAAACGTTGTCGGTTACTTTTTCCATGTTTATGTATTTAAGTGCTTGAAAAAGCTTTCTGTAGTTATAAATGGGAGTAAGACTAGCCAAACATTTCAAGAAGGGGAGATTACTGGTTCTGGAATGAATATGAAATGAGAACCTTCACTAATTTACAAATAATATCTTATGATATAATCTGATATTTTTCTGTATCTGTATAAATCAGCAGATAGAACGCTGCCTGTTTCTTTGTTAACGTTACCCCGAAAAACACGTGTTTTATTAACCAGCATCAACCCCAAAAACGCAAGGCCACCCAAGCTGTCGCGAGTATGTCAACTGGCTCTATGCGTGTAGTGTAATTGTGCCAACGTGAGGAGGGCTGCAGATGTTAAAAGTCCTGCGTGGCAGCGGCGAAGAGGCTGGATCGCCTTCGTTTTCGCATCTTTACAAAGCAAACTAATCCGGTCAACCGATAATCTAAGGGGCGAACAGTCCATTATTCACCCTCCTCTAACACACGGCTTTCTTGACGAACGGCAAAGAAAGCACCTGCTAAACGCCTAGAAATTTCCTGACCTATCGGGCTCTAATTGCCTTTTTCACATAGGAAGCTTTTCTGCCATACGTTTTAGTAATCTTTTATCGTACCCGGAGATTTCTTTAGTTAAACCGTATTTTTTGAATCATGAAGCAAAGAATTGGAATTGTTAGTGCCGGCCCTAGCGGCCTAGCGCAGTTAAGAGCATTTAAGTCTGCTGAGAAAAAAGGAATGGAAACCCCGGAAATCGAATGCTTTGAAAAACAGGACAACTGGGGTGGTTTGTGGAATTATACCTGACGCATCGGCCTGGGCCCCTATGGCGAACCGCTGCTTGGTAGCATGTATCAGTACCTGTGGTCCAACGGACCAAAAAATGGCTGAATCTGTACGCCGCCTGCCAGACACACGATGATGAAATTGACTTTCAAACGGCCTATGTTAAAGAGCTGATTGGCCTGACGGATTAACCCCCATTTGACCTGGATGCGGTGGCTGCTATGTTTAAGCAGTGGCTGCGTGATAAGGAAGAAGATATTTCAAGTTACCGAGACAAGACCTATACCTCTGTTATCACCGGCGCCGAATCGGTAAAACACCATACCCATGGATCAAGGAAATGGACGATAGCTATGAACGGTATTTATACCATCAATAAAAGGAAAAGCAGAAAACGAATCTGGTTTCATAAAAACAAAGGGCTGTCCACAGGGGCAGCCCTTTGTTTTTATGAAGCTATTGCAACACCGCATCTATTCCACATAACAAATCATTGCCTTGCTTATGGATAATTTTCACACCTTAACATTGCAATTCTGCATACCGCAAGCTCTTTACCTTTTGATGAAACAGGCTTCTATAGGGATTATTGATGTGGCTTTGCTACATGTAAGACTTTCTGCATTTCGCTATTACTTTGAGCATCATCTACCAGCTGCGTTATTGCTGCGGCCACAAGTCCACCCATTGAATATAATCCTATTGTCATGAGTTGTGTACCTAATGTTTTATTGCTTGGTTCTTGCGGAAGGCCCAATGGCTTAGGTAAAACAACAGCCGTTACGCCAGCTACCAACCCTAATAAAACCCCGCGAAACCATATACCTTTCTTACCTCCAATTGACGTGAGACTGTAATATGCGGTATCGCAAAAAAGTTCACCACCCACTGCCCAGCGCTGGAGTTCATCCTCTCCCGGCACTTTTTTATTTATGCTTTTTAAGCCTTTTCTTATCAACTCCATATCGAGTATGTCCATGCGGGGTGCATCAGGAGTTACTCTTTTCAGGGCTTCATGCATCGCAGCCACCATGAGGGTTCCAGCTAATCCTCCGGCTAATCCAGCAGATACTTTCATAGCAAGTAAATTATGGGTTATTAAATCATTTTGCCTGAAGTCTTACATTTATTATAATAAAATATAATGCCAGAACAATGGAATGCTGCTAAGCTCTGCATTTACAATGCCAGTAGCGAAATTCCCGATCCAAACTGATTGGGGCACATTAAATCGTAACATCACCGCCGGGGTCGCTCACGGATGCTATACGGTGTTTATCTTTCGCCAGGCGTTGCGCCATCATACTCACCACAATGAGTTGCAGTGCATGATAAAGCATTAACGGCAACAATAAAAGACCGATGATAGTACTGTTGGGGAATAATACTTTTGACATTACTGTACCGTGAACCAGTGATTTCTTGGAACCGCAAAACGTTGCAGTAATGGTATCCTCCCGATTAAAGGAAAGGGCTTTGCATACCATCGTAGTGATAAAGTAAGCCACAAAGAAAAGAACTAACATACTGGCACCCATCACCACTAATTCAAAAAAACTAATATTACTGAACATGTGCTGGGCAAACGACTCGCAAAAGGCGGTATAAACAATAGAAAGGATTATAGCTTGATCGAAGTATTTCAGCTGCTTTTTATACCGTTGTGCCCAATGGCCCCATTTTTTATTCAACAGCAGACCCAACACTACCGGCACCAGCACTTGTAAGATGAGCTTCAAAAAGATATCTGACATATCTGCATTGCTGGCAGCGCCTATATTTACCAGGCTCATCCACACAGGTGTAATAAACACCCCAATAATGCTTGAAATACTAGCATTAAAAATAGCGGCCGGGATGTTGCCTTCTGCTATAGACACCATTACCACAGAGGAAGAAACCGTTGAAGGAAGGCTGGCCAGGAAGAAGGCACCCAGCCATAATGGATAAGTGCTTGTATTAAAAAACCCTTTGCAGCTCAGAACCAGTAGTGGAAACAAAATAAACGAGCTGATTTGAACCACCGCATGCAGTTTCCAGTTGCGCAAGCCGGCTTTCAGCTCGGCAAAGTTTAGCTTCAATCCATAGAAAAAGAAAATCAGTGATACGCCATAACCTGACAAGGTAGAGAGCGACCAAGGGCCCTCACCTGTACCGCCTTGTGGAAACAGTTTTGCCAGCACAATCATACCAATCAGCAGCAGAATAAACGTATCCAAACCAAAGCGAGCGAGTATCTGCAGCACCCTTCCACCAACAAACACCTTTTCGCTCATTTTTCTTTTTTGCTGGCAAAGGTAAACGGTATACCTGTCAGCAGGTTCAATGAGTAAGGATGACCTTTCCAGCACAAGCGGACTCAATATATTTCAAGGCTAAGCGGAGTAAACCTGAGGGTGTCTTTCTGTATGAATGTTGCTCGCGGGGACACGCGCCATGGTAAGTGAAAGGAGAATCAATGTTAGAACAACTATACCTCTAATGAAGACTTCCCGCAATTAGGACGGTAGAGAATAAAATGAGTCTAAATTAACACTGTCCTAAAAAGAAAAAGGCTTCACACAAATTTGTATAATAGAATATTATAGGTGAAAAATAAATTTATATTATGTACTTTGTCTATTTATAAAGTGAAGATTGTACAAATAAATATCATACTAAATATTTTCTGATGTCAAATTCTAGTTATACTGTATTTCGAAGGCAATTTTATATAGGTAATAAAGAATATAAAGCAAATACTGATTGGGAAGTTACCAAAGTTACGAGTAATCTTTACTTATCTTATTGTCAATCATTGCCAGTAAAGAAATTACATGATAAGCAAGGTAATATGTGGGTTCTAATTGGAGATGCGATACAAAGTAAAGTTGGTGAGCCAGAACCAATTGACATTCTCAGCAATTTAAATGAATCAAGCAAAATTGAAGATCTATATGTTTCGTGGACTGGTAGATGGATATTGATTGGAAAAGAAAAGTTGCACCTTGATGCAGTTGGTCTATTGGGATGCTTTTATAAAATCACACCGGAAAATATAGAAGTTGCTTCTGTACCAGGGTTTATAGCAAAATCTGAAATACCTGAAACTTATAAAATAGTATTTGGTAAAGGAATTGATTACTATTCTACACCAGATTCTGGCTTCAAGAATATCTCCAAATTATTACCGAGCCAAGTTTTAAACATTTCTACTGGCGAAATCACATTTAGAAGCTTGAATTGCAAAATACCAGAACTGTCATATGAAAGGAAAATAGAGTACTTGTCTGAGTACTTAGCTTATACGCTAACAAACACTTATAAAAAAACTAACAAAAAATTTTGTCTCGCTTTAACTTCAGGATATGACTCAAGGTTGTTGATGGCTGCTCTAGATTATGCAAAACTCCCATATGAGGCAATAACTTTTTATTATCCAACTATGCGTTCTGGAGACTTGACTATCCCAAAAAAACTTGCCAAAATCTCAAAAGTGAATTATGAACTAATCCGTAGAAAAAGACCTGAAACAAAAAACTGGTATTTATACGCAAAACATTCCACGCGCCATGCAGTTGATAGGGAACAAGAATTTATTTTATATCAACAATTCGATGCTTTAAATGGTAATGAAACAATACTTTTAAGAGGTGGTGGATTTGAAATTGCAAGTTCAAAAATGCGAACAAATTTGCCAAAGGAAATCATAAGTGGCGACGAGATATGCAAAATATTCAAAGGCAATTCCCAACAGGCACAGTCATTAAATAAATGGATAGACTGGGTAAAAAAAACAGAGCATAAAAACCTAGATTGGAGAGATCGATTTTATTGGGAACAGAGGGTTACAGGGTGGCTTAGCAGTGTTGAACAGGCTCATGATTTAATAGATCTGGAAAGGCTTGTGCCTTCCAACTCGCTACTTTTTTATAATATCATGATAAGCATTCCGGAAGAAATAAGATTGAAAAAACAACATCAGGTTGATATGATACGTTATTTATCTCCAAGATTAGCAGAAGTTGCGTTTAATCCAAGAATGGGTTTGATTTATAGAAATATGAGGAAATTCATGAAAAAATTGGAAATAAGAAAAAAAATTAAACTACAGTTAGATTAACAGTGAAGACTTCCCCGCAATTAGGACGGTAGAGAATTAGACTTCAATGTTTAATTTCAAACTGTCCAAAATGAAAAAGCAAAATTCACTGAATCGCAAATTCTTCAGGTTTTAAAGCAGTACGAAAGGGGCCGGGAAGCACTGAACATATGCCGGGAATATGGCATTTCCAAGGCCACTCTGTTCAACTGGCGCAAAAAATACAGCGCCCACGCTTCGCACTTAAAAGAGCTCAAAGCGCTTCAGGACGAGGACCGAAGGCTAAAACAGGTGTATTCCGAACTGATGCATGGATCATCAGCTGCCCAAACCATCATTGGAAAAAAAGCTGTAACCCCCGCTCAGAAAAGGCAGCCTAGGCAGAAAGTTGTATCTAGGAAGAGACTCTAGCTGTGAGCAGGGCGTGTCGGGTGGTAGGACTGCACAGATAGATCCCTTTGGTATTAACAGAGCCAAAAAGATGATGCCGAGATGACTCAAAAACTAAGACAACTGGCAGAAGAATAACCCACACGGGGCTTTGACGATTACTATGGCAAGATCTGCAGGCGAAGGTTTGCCCTGGAACTGGAAACGGGTTTTACGGATGTATCGAAGTCTGAAGCTCGGACTCAGGCGCAAGCACAAAAGAAGACTGCCTGCAAGGATTAAACAACCATTGGAGCAGGCTTTAAAACCCAACAAAAGTTACAGTATGGATTTTTTAAGCGATGCGCTTTCGACCAAAATAAAAGTATGTCTAAGTGAAAACTGCATAAGGTTTCAGCTAACTCTAATATACGAACCGGCAATTGAAAAAGGCGAGTCTTAAGAACTTCATTTTCAAAATACCGTCATTGGCCTTTTTGGCTTACCACAGTGGCGGCAAGCCAGCAATAACTTCTTCAAAAAAACCCATAAAAAAAGACAGTGTTTTCACACTGTCTTTCTGAATCATTATTAAGAAGGAACTCTTAGCCCTTGGCTTCTTCAGAAGTCTGCTCAGTGGCAGGTGCTTCCGGAGTTGCGGTTGCTTCTTCTGCAGCAGTAGCTTCAGCGGCGGGTGCAGCTTTTTTACGGCTACCACCGGCACGGCGTGTACGCTTGGCACCTTCTTTCTTCACTTCTTTACCTTTACCGTAGATCTCGTTAAAGTCCACCAGTTCAATCAGAGCCTGTTCGGCATTATCACCAGGACGGGTGCCTAACTTGATGATGCGGGTATAACCACCCGGACGACCACCTACTTTTTCAATAACACCACCAAACAGTTCTTTGATGGCCTCTTTGTCCTGCAGATAGCTGAAAACAATACGACGCTGGTGCGTGGTGTTTTCTTTGGCTTTGGTGATCAGCGGCTCTACGTAGGTACGCAATACTTTAGCTTTAGCCAAAGTGGTTACAATACGCTTGTGCTGGATCAGCTGGCAGGCCAGGTTGCTTAAAAGGGCCTCGCGGTGTGCTTTCTTACGGCCTAAATTGTTTTGTTTGTCTCCGTGACGCATGACGTTTTTAATTTGAAAATTTGAGAATTTGAAAATTTGAAAATGGTGTCCACACCACTTTTCGTCATCTACTTCCCAAACTTTTTATGAATGAATAATACTGCACCGTGTCAAGGAATTGCAGCATCTGTTATGAAAATTGAAAATTTGAAGAGGCCAATCATTTCTAAATTAGCACATCTTCAAATTTTCAAATTGTTTAATAATCATCTTTATCAATACCCAGTTTGCCCAGGTCCATACCAAAGTGCAGACCACGCTCGTTCAGCACCTGCTCGATTTCAGACAGCGATTTCTGACCAAAGTTCCGGAACTTCATCAGGTCTTCCTGCTCGTACTGTACCAGCTCACTCAGGCTGTTGATCTTGGCGGCTTTCAAACAGTTGAAGGCACGTACGCTCAGGTCCAAATCCTCTAATGGGGTTTTCAACACCTTGCGCAGTTGCAGGGTTTGTTCATCAACGATGTCTTCTTTCTTTTCTTCTTTGTTATCGAAGGTGATGTTTTCGTCGGTGATGATCATCAGGTGCTGGATCAAAATGCGGCTGGCTTGTTTTACCGCTTCTTCCGGGTGAATGGTACCATCGGTGGTTACTTCCATCACCAGCTTTTCGTAGTCGGTGCGTTGTTCCACACGGGTATTTTCAATGCTGTACTTTACATTCTTGATGGGCGTGTAAATAGCATCTACCGGAATAAAGCCCAGAGGAGCGTCCTTGGGTTTGTTTTCCTCGGCCGGTACATAACCACGACCTTTGCCAATGGTCAGTTCAATGTCCAGTTTGGCCGAGCTGTCCAGGGTACAAATCAGCAGTTGCGGATTCATTACCTGGAAGGACTGCGTACCATCGGCCAGCATGCCGGCAGTAAACTCAGTTTTGTTTTTTATAGAAAGCGTGATCTTTTCGTTTTGTACTTCATGGTCAACAATCCGCTTTAAACGAACCTGCTTCAGGTTCAGTAAGATTTCAACCACGTCTTCAGAAACACCATGAATTGTTGCAAACTCATGCTCTACGCCTTCAATGCGTACGCCGGTGATTGCATAACCCTCCAGGGAGTTCAGCAGTACACGACGCAATGCGTTGCCGATGGTAACGCCGTAACCGGGCTCCAGCGGGCGGAATTCGAACTGAGCTTCAAAGTCAGTTACTTTTTGAAGAACGATTTTGTCAGGTTTCTGAAAATTTAAAATTGCCATTTGTTATTTCAGATTTAAAGTTTTTTTTTTGGTTACCAGCAGTGGTTTGGCTGTTCATCGCCTGTTGCGTCGCACTCTTGTACTGCGGCCATGGGCCGCGCATCAGGAGGGAGCAGTAACGAATAATGAGTGATTCAAATTTGATCACTCATTATTCATCATTTATTACTTAGAATACAGTTCGACGATCAGTTGTTCTTTGATGTTTTCCGGAACGCTTTCCCTTTCAGGGTACGTAATGAAAGTACCTTGTTTTTCATTGTCGTTCCAGTCTACCCAGGTAAACTTGGGGTTACGGCCACGGATCTGGCTGGTAACCGCCGTGTTGTCTTTAGACTTTTCTTTTAAAGAAACAACATCACCGGGTTTTAACTGGAAAGAAGGAATATTCACCACTTCGCCATTTACTGTAATATGCTTATGGCTTACCAGCTGGCGGGCAGCAGGACGGGAAGGAGCAATACCCATGCGGAAAACCGTGTTGTCCAGGCGGGCTTCCAGCAACTGGATCAGCACCTGGCCGGTAACGCCTCTGCGTCTTTCAGCTTCTTCAAAAGTTTTACGGAATTGCTTTTCCAAAACACCATAGGTGTATTTGGCTTTTTGCTTTTCGCGTAGCTGCAAGGCATACTCGCCCAGGCTTTTACGCTTGCGCTGTGCACCATGCTGACCGGGAGGGTTAGAGTTTTTGCCTAACCATTTACCATTGCCTAAAATAGGCTCACCAAAAATGCGGGAGATTTTGGTCTTAGGACCATTGTAACGTGCCATGTTTGTTTAATTCATTTCCGCTTTTTAAAAACCGGTGCGTTCATCGTTGAAAGCGGTAAAAATTAATGAAGCACCCTTTGATTAAATGAAAAACCTTTTGGCTTATCAATATGTTATATGATGTCGGTTGATCGTTGACGGTTGACAGCGCTTTCAGCACGGTCAACTTTCAACGATCAACCGTCAACCCATTATACTCTTCTTTTCTTCGGAGGACGGCAACCATTGTGTGGCAACGGTGTTACGTCTTTGATCATTGCTACTTCGATACCGCTGTTCGCTAAAGAACGGATGGCACCTTCTCTACCGGCACCAGGTCCTTTTACGAATACGTCCACTCTTTTTACACCAGCGTCAATCGCTACTTTAGCAGCATCGGCAGCGGCCATTTGTGCAGCATAAGGGGTGTTCTTTTTAGAACCTTTAAAACCCATTTTACCGGCACTGGACCAGGAAATTACCTGACCTTGCTTGTTGGTCAGGCTGATGATGATGTTGTTGAAGGAGGCGGTGATGTGTGCATCGCCGTAGGCATCAACCTTTACAATTCTTTTTTTAGCAGCCGCTTTCGCGCTTTGTTGTGCTTTTGCCATTTTTGTTTTAGGTAGTCTTTACTTGTTTAATACTGATCCTGCTTTTGCGCAAGACCCACACCAGCCCTCCACCTGCACCGGGCATCCGTAACTGGCATGGTAACATCAGGTGCAAATAATTTTATGCTGAACGCTTAATGCCTAAGGCTAAAAGCACAATTGCCTTCTGCCTTAGGCCTTCTGCGTTCAGCCTATCATTATTTCTTAGGAGCTTTCTTTTTACCAGCAACCGTTTTACGCTTACCCTTACGAGTGCGGCTGTTGGTTTTAGTACGCTGACCTCTTACCGGTAAACCTTTACGATGGCGCAAACCACGATAGCAAGCAATATCCAGCAAACGCTTGATATTCATTTGCACTTCAGAACGCAGGGCACCTTCTACTTTCAGCTCATCGGTGATAGTAGAACGGATAGCCGCCAATTCGTCATCGTTCCACTCGTTTACTTTCTTGTTACGATCAATGTTGTGTTTGTCAAGAATGTACTGAGCGGTAGCCTGGCCAATACCGAAGATATAGGTAAGACCGATTTCGCCTCTTTTGTTTTTTGGTAAGTCAACGCCGGCAATACGAGCCATAATTTATTTACTTGTTTTACTTTTTAATTAGTTTGTCATAAAAGTCAAAGATGTCAAATGTGTCATATGACAGATATGACTCTTTTGACCCACTGACCTTCATTAACCTTGTCTTTGCTTGTAGCGCGGATTCTTTTTGTTAATCACGTAAAGTTTTCCTTTGCGACGCACAATCTTGCAATCGGCACTACGCTTTTTGATGGATGCTCTAACTTTCATAATAAATTAATTTAGTCAAATGGTTCAAAAACGAGTCAAAGTTGTCACATATGACCTATATGACCAATTTGACCTTATTTATTTATAACGGAAAATGATCCGGCCCCTGCTCAGATCGTACGGGCTCATTTCCACGCCTACTTTATCTCCCGGCAAAATCCGTATGTAGTGCATCCTCATTTTACCGGAAATGGTTGCCAGTATTTCGTGGCCATTTTCCAGTTTCACCCTGAACATTGCGTTTGACAAGGCTTCTAAAATTGTTCCGTCCTGTTTAATGAGGGGTTGTTTCGACATACTTATTTTGGGAGCGCAAAGATATGCTTATTCTGTGAAAAAAGAAAATCAGGCTAAACTTTTCAGCCTGATCTGATAAAAATTTAAGTAAAATTAAGAAGATTTTGCCGTTAAGCCACGCCATTGGGCCGCTCCAAAGGCACTTTTGTCATCTGCAGGTAATGGTTTTGCAGCTCGTGTACCGTCATGGGCATATGAAACCGGCGGTGATCCTCGCGGTACCAGATCTCAAAATCAGAGAAATTGCCTTCCTCCTGCAGCAAAATCCGGAAGGGGCCCCGCAGGTACTTGATGCCCTGCTCCGTATCCTGCCGCTGAAACCCCAGCTTGAACAACTGATCTTCGCTCAGCGGGATGGATAAAATATTGGTGGGCGGATACCAAAACTCCTGTACCCCATTGTTTATACAAACCATTTTTTCCATCTGGCTCACATCGGTCACCACGCCTTCTTTTTCCACGCCCTCATCCATTACCATTACAATATCGCCGGGTTTTAAGTCTGAAATCTTAATCATTAGGACCTCCTTTTGAATACTGTAATATAAAAAAATATTGCCAAAAGGTGGCATACCCATTCTGTACCTGAGCACTTTAGAAGGAAAACCCGCATTACAGGCGAGCTTATAGGTGTAATGCGGACCTTGTTTTTTTTTAAGAAAGCATTATACTATTCCACGTACTTCCATAAGTCAGGCCGCCTTTCAATCTTCTTTGTTTCTGCATTGCCGCTTTCTCCACCAAATACATAGATTTCATTATTGTATAAGTAACCGATCGCCCCTCTCCTTTTTCCACCACCAAAGTTTTCAACTTTGGTCCATGTATGCGTCGTGAAATTCAATGTCCAACACTCTTCTGAGGTATTATCACTAAAAAGGTCGCCGCTTTGCGTTACAGTGAATTCGCCCCCGGTACCTACCAGTGCTTTACCGCCATTAACCACCACAAACGGGCTCAGTGCCAACAGGCTCGAAGGTGTAGTACCCAGGTTTTCTAGGGTAGTAGTACCTATTTTATGACGGTATAGCCTTTTGGTATTACTC
Source organism: Bacteroidota bacterium (assembly GCA_023391895.1). Classification (GTDB taxonomy): domain Bacteria; phylum Bacteroidota; class Bacteroidia; order Chitinophagales; family Chitinophagaceae; genus Flavisolibacter. Next base: position 108 of record JAEWAC010000036.1, on the reverse strand, counting down.
ATAATGTAAAAGCTGCTGTCGGCTCTAAATCCACGGGCAGCATATTCCATGCTGGCACCCCATAATTTAACAGACGTCCATGCATTAGAAACCGGGTCATATTGATAC
>JAEWAC010000424.1 GCA_023391895.1 Bacteroidota bacterium | reverse complement strand
TACAGCTGGTTGCAATAATATTCTTTCCAAATGGATTGGCCTTCTTTATAGGCTTTTTTTTCGGCTTCGTTTTCCAAAACACCTTCCTGCCGTTTTAAAACCTTCAAAACCCCATGCAACATAGCCGGGATGTTGCCCGACATGTTGGAAGAATGAAAACGATAGGCCGCAATCTTTTGGGTGTGGTGTAAAACCGGGTGCTTACGGGCAATTTTCAAATAAAGGTCATAATCCTCGCAATTGCGCTGGCTTGTATCATATTGAAACTTTTCAAAAACCCATCGCCGGTACATCACGGTAGCATGCATGCCAATGTAATTGCCCCGGAGCAGGTGGCAATAATAATCACCTTTTACTTCCTGCACTTCTTCTATAATACGGCCATCTTCAAATACTTTATCGTGGGTGCCCGATACAAATGCCAGGTGCTCATTTTGCTGCAGGTATTCTACATTGGTCGCTATGGCGCCAGGCAGCAACCAGTCGTCCGCATCCAAAAACACCAGGTATTCTCCATGGCTGTTTTTAATGCCGGTATTGCGGGCTGCAGAAAGCCCCTGGTTGGATTGATAAATGTAAGTGACGTGGGGTGTATTTTGGGTTACTTCTTTGGTATTGTCGACCGAACCGTCGTCCACCACAATTACTTCAATGGCAGGGTAGGCCTGCTGCCAGATGCTTGCAAAAGCTTCCGGTAAATAGCGCCCATGGTTATAACAAGGTATGATAACCGAGACCAAAGGTGTTGGGTTATTGGCTGGTGTTTTCATGGTGCTGAGGTGTTGAGTGATCAAAACGTTTTCTGTTCTTTGCGTAAAAGGCCAGGCCGGATGCAACACCTTTTATTTCTACCCATAAAGTCTTGTACTGAAAAGGGTAGTGGGGAAATCCTTTAATGATGTATTTGGTAAAATGGATGGGCAATCTTTTAAACAACTGGCGGTTATAGCCCGCAGTTGGTACCAGTTTTTGCTGTTTCAGGGCAGCCACCGTAAAGCCCCGCAAATAATAATAAATTTGATTTTTGAGGCCTTCCAGGTCGCTGCGGTGCTCATGATGTACCACGGCCCTTGGGTTGAAATGAATGATATGACCTTTTGAAAGAATGCGGAACCACATTTCCGAATCGCCATTGCAGCCGGCTGCTCCTACATCCAGCAGTTCATCAAAATAGCCCACATTTTTAAAAACAGATTTTCTAAAAGCCATATTGGCGCCGGCGCCGATGTCCCAAACCGGTGGGCCTTTGTGCAGGGTGGCATTGAAAAAGTGGCTGTCGTAAAATTTATCCACGTAGCCGCGGTTAAAGCTCCAGTGTTTTTCAAAGATCTGCTGGGCTTCTGTTTCCAGCTTGGCAGCAAGCACCAGACCCGTCATGGCCTCTACCATGGGGTTTTGAAAGGTTTCCCAAACCCGGTAGATCCACAAAGGGTGCACGGTCACGTCATCATCCACAAACGCGATCACCGGACAGGAGGCTTTAAAAACCCCACTGTTGCGGGCAAAGTCCAGCCCCGGCCGCGGCTCTCTTACGTAAGTGGCATTTTTAAATTGTTGCACTACCTGTTGCGAAGCATCGTCGCAGGGAGCATTATCCACTACAATAATTTCTTCCGGCAGGCAGGTGAGGTTTTGAAGTTGTACCAGGCATTTTTCCAGTAATGCAGGACGGTTGCGCGTACAGATCACTACGGAAACAGGCACCCGGTTTGGTACTTCCTGGGGCAGCCATGCCTTTAGCAAGTTGTCCATAAAGGCTTTCCATTCTTCCAATGGACCCTGCAAAAAACCTTGTTGCCAATTTTCAGCTATTTGAGGTGCTTTTTGCCAATAAAACTCCAGGCAGGGCAGTATGGCCGTTTTTACTTTTTCACGAAAGGCTGCGGTCGGAAGCGACTGGTGCGGTTCAATATAAATATGCCCGATGGCCATATCCTTCCACCAGAAAACCAGGTAATTGCCTTTTTGCTGCGTGGCCCATTCCGGAATTTCCGATAAGCGGTTCAGCCAGATATGTTCAATATGATAGGAGCGTTGAGGTTGCATAAAAAGTTACTTAGTGAAGGCTTATAGGAGCGACATTTCTTTTTGCTGTAATGCAAAAGGGAATTTAGGCCGTACGGCTCCCCACCATTTTCCATAGTATTGCATATCAGCCCTGTAATCTTCCAATTCAAATGATAAGCACTCCTCCAAATTGAATAAAGGAATGGAAGTATCCTTCACAACATTAATGGAAAAATAGTAAGAGCCGTCATTTAAAAAGTTGCCCGGGATCGTACATTCTCCTTCTACCAGCCCTTTTTGAAATACAGCACCAGGTGATAGCAAGTCAAAGATACAATCACCCCCGGCTGAGTAAAGTACCAGCCCGGTATTTAAATTGACTTCGTCCAGGTAGTTCCAGAACTGAAATTTCACCGTTAAAGAAGTTCTGATATCCAGCAGGTCATGTTCGTTTTTCTGGTGCGGTATCAGTTCCACCTTTTTAAACCGTATTTTATCATTACCCGGTGCCTCCAAGGGATCGTCCCACGATTGTGACAACCTGAATTGCTGCATGCTGGCGATGTATTTATTCAATACGCTCGAAACTTCGCCCTCCTCTTTCATTCTGCCGTGTTGCAGCCAGATAGCTTTGTCGCAAAGGTTGTTGACCGCCTGCAGGTTGTGACTCACAAAAAGAATGGTGCGGCCCTCGGATTGAGAAACCCGCTGCATTTTACCCATGCATTTTTTCTGAAAATCGGCATCGCCTACGGACAGCACTTCATCTACAATCAAAATTTCAGGTTCCAGGTGGGCGGCTACTGCAAAGGCCAGTCGTACGTACATGCCGCTGCTATACCGCTTCACCGGTGTATCAATATAGCGACCTACGCCGGCAAAATCTACTATCTCATCAAACTTGGCTTTTATTTCTCTGCGGCTCATGCCTAGTATGGCGCCGTTTAAAAAAACGTTTTCCCGGCCGGTCAGCTCCGGGTGAAAACCCGTGCCTACTTCCAGCAGGGAGG
>JAEWAC010000398.1 GCA_023391895.1 Bacteroidota bacterium | reverse complement strand
ATCAATGGCCCGCGCACTATGCGCACCGTGTCATTTACATTGATAGTTGTTTTTTCTAGCTGTACATTGCTATGGTCTTTTAAAAACCGTTGTATTATTTCAATCTCCGCATCCTTTATAACGGCCGGCTTACCCAGCCAATAAACAAAGTTGAGCACCCCCTCTACTTTTCTTACACTCAACTGCTCGGCACTGGAAATCTGTACAAAAACATAAGATTGAAACAGGGGCTCATAGACTACTTTTTTCCGGTCGCTCCATTGCCGCACCACGCGGTTGAGCGGACAATAGGTCGCTATCTGAATTTTAGTGAGCAATTCGGCTACTTTCTTCTCCCAGCGCGGCTTTGTATAAACGGCATACCACTTTTTCTCTACTTCCATACCTATTCAATTAACCTTGGTGATTTTTTAAAAACAACAGGGCTCCGCCTACCTCAGTTACAAATGCTTCCTGAGTCAACAGTTCTTAGTCCTTATTTTAAAATGTGAAAACCTGTACTAGGCGGAAACTTTTCCGTTTCGTTCCTTTTTGTCGCCCTTGAAAATATACCCGTATCCATACCCATACCCATAGAAGTTTTTGTTGAAACCTCTGGGCTTGATTCCATTAAAAACAATTGCTGCGTTTTTTAGTTGATTGATCTTATTATTCTCGTCTATTCTTTGAACAAAGATCTTGGGCGTGTACTTGTGCCTGATCACAAACAAAGTGGCATCACAATAAGACGAAAGCACATAGGCATCAGACACCGGAATAACGGGCGGAGCGTCTACGATGATATAATCAAAGATGGATTCCAAGTAGTGAAATAAATCCTCCATTTTTCCATTCACAATTAGCTCAGAAGGATTGTGCGGCAATGGACCGGATGGGATGACAAACAGATTTTGATTGAATGAGGCCGACTTGATCACTTCTTCAATTTCTTTCCTATCACTTAAGTAATCAGCCAAACCTGCTTCGTTGTTGATATTGAGGTCCCTGCTCAGAGAGGGGTTAATCAGGTCTGCTTCCACCAAGACCACTTTCTTATCGGTCAGGGCTAGGCTCACCGCCAGGTTGGCCGCAATAAAACTCTTGCCCTCACCGGATATACTGGATGTAAGGAGTACCTTTTTTCTTTTAGAATCAATACCCATAAAGGTAAAGGCGGTCCTTAGCTTTCTGAATTGCTCGGCAATATGGGTTCTTTTGCCCTCTTCTATAACAATTGGGCTTTTGATCTTTTCATGAAAGATTTCTGCAATGATGGGCATGGAAGTTAGTTTTTCAATTTCATGCCGGAACAAAATCTTGCGATTCAATACTTCTTTACAAGCCAATACTACAACGCCAATAAAAAGCCCCACGGCAAGGGATACCAGATAAATCATCTTATCGCTCAGACTGACGGGCGCCAAAGACGATTGTGCCTGGTTTACCACACGGCTGTCCAATACATTGGAGGCACTCGACAAAGCAGCTTCTTCCCTTTTTTGCAGCAAAAAGCTGTAGATAGAGTTTTTTATGGATTGGTCGCGGCTGATCTCCAGCAGCTCCCTTTCTTTGGCCGGTATAGTTTGCAGTACAGACGCATAGGCACCATTGGTAGACATAATGTTGTTTCTGCTGGCATTGAGGCTGTTTCTTTGGTTGCGGATATTTTCCAAAATGCCGGGTTTGATTTTTTCTATCTGATCTTTTATAGAAATCATCATCGGGTTGTTCTCGGCTGTTGTCTTTTTCAAACGCTCATATTCCAGCTCAGCCTGATACAATCGTTCTAGCAATTGCGAAAGAACAGGATCGCTTACACCCATGGTGGAAGGCACTATGCTGCCCCGACCTTCTTTCATGGAAACATATTGTTCCACCTGATTTAAAACAGCCAGCTGCATATTGATGTTTCCCAGCTTCTGATCATTTGAGCTTACATTTTCCAGAAAGAGCCGCCCTTGGGTACTGATGTCAACAGCCCCCCGGCTTGACTTATAACTCTGTACCTTTTTTTCTATCTCAACCAGTTCATCAGACACAAGGTCCAGCCGGTCTTTAATAAAAGCAAGGGTTTTGGCAGCCAACGCATTTTTCGCTTCCAAAGCAGCCTTACCATATTCCTCCAATAATCCGTTTAAAATATTTTCAGCCCTTCTGGGACTTTCATCCCTTAAACTAATGTTGATTACGGTAGAAAGTTTATTGGTAGCAGCCACGTATAAGCTGCCAGCCAATCCGTTGGCTACTTGTCTGGGCTGAATCAATGTAAAATAAAGGGGCTGGGTGGTGACGCTGGTTTGTTCTTTATTAGGCAAAAACTTCAATTCCCCATAGGGTGTTTTTACCCATGTATTCAATGGATAGGCTTTGTAATCAATTACCACCTGCTTTTTGGCTCCGTTATAGGTAAACGGCACATTAGGCTCCAGGTCGGGTATAGCATCCGGGTCTTTCACATCGATCATTACCGGAGAAGTTTCATAGGCAGAGCGGGACACTAGTCTATGCTGCTCAAATACCTGGGCATACAAACCTAACCTTCTTACAACAGAATCCATCAGAGTTCTGGACTTCAGCACTTCAATTTCGTTCTCCACTATTTTTTTGGTAGAGAGTATGTTGAATGGCTCCAGTGCCCGGGAATCGTCAACACCTTTCCTTTCGTCTTTTATTAAAATAGAGGCGCTGGTTTCAAAAAAAGGAACCTTGTAAAAATGTAAATACAAAAAGGCTCCCCCCATACACAATAGCATGAGTACTACAAACAAAGGCCAATAAGGAAAATAGCGGAACCATATCTGGCTGAGGAAATTGTTTTCTCCATTGCCAGTGGCTTTATGATTGTTAAGATTGGATGCCTGCATATAATTGAGTTTAAAAATGCCAGCGAGTCACAATTATTGTAACAAATGACAAAGCACTAAACACCACTGGTAACCATGTCCGGGCATTACTGGCTGAGGAAACTTTTGCACTAGAAGGTTCTACATACACAACATCGTTTGATTTTAAGTAATAGTAGGGTGAACTGAATATCTCGGGAGTACTCAGGTTAATTCGTTTGGTAACTCTTTGCCCGCCTTCTTCTCTTATAATCAACACATTATCTCTTTTGGCGTAAACGGTCAGGTCACCGGCTAGTCCCAGCGCTTCCATTAACGTTATTTTTTCGCTGGGAACCGTAATTACTGTTGGGCGGGCTACTTCACCCAGTACAGTGACTTTGAAATTCAAATGGCGGATGGACACAATGGGATCCACCAAAAGTTTACGTTTCATCAATTCACTCGTTATCGTAGTTTTTAATTCAGCTTTTGTAAGTCCGGCTGCCTTTACATTACCCAAAATGGGAAATTGAATGTATCCATCAGAACTGACCAGATAGCCTGAGGAATAACTGTTAGCTCCACTAGCCGTAGAGTAACTGAGGCTGGCCAGGTTGGGTGTATTGAAGATGGTAGTGGCTTCGGGGTTCAGGCTGCTGACGGAAATGCTTAAAAGATCGTTAGCCTGGATGGGATAATCTTTTAAAAGTTCAGTTGCAGGTATTACGGCATCGCCCTGGCCTGCAAAATATAATGCATTTCTGGAGCTGATGCAAGATGAACTCCCCAGCAATAAGATACATGCAGTTACAACAACGAAGTGGTGGCTTATAGTCTTGGCCATAAGAATTTGTTTCAATTAGAGACAAGGCTTACAATACGATCAGGGTTTCAGGTTAGCAAGGGGAACGGATAAAAGGAAAAAAGAACAAAAGAAAATGTCTATACACACAAATCCATTCTAGAGGATCAAATAGCAATTTTTTTCAGCAGGACTTTATAATTGAAAATGGGTGGTTGCTCAAGGATGATATAACAAAAATATAATATGATAGTAGGAAAAATTTGTTCTTTTTTGTTCTTTCTTTTTGATTTGATTTCTAACAGCCTGCACGCAATTTCAAAAATTTGTCATTGACAAATAAGGTAAAAGCCGGACGAATCCTGTTTCTTTTACCAGCTTTTTAAAATGTTCACAATCACTTATGCTCAGTTTCCTCAATCCTGCATACAGTATATAATACAATAAATAATTATACTTTTTGGAAAGAAAACATAATTCTTTAGCATTGAAGCTGTTAATGATCTTTTCTGTACACTTCCGCTGCCCAACTTTGCCCAAGGCGATACCTTTTAACAAGTCAAATGTGGTATAATAACCAAAATCCAGGTAAGCCAGGTTCCGCATATAATTTTCGGCTGCATAATTAATATAGTACAAGGCTTCGTTGTAATAACCCGTCAAAACCAGGGCTTCAGATATAATGAGCTCAAAAAAAGGAAAAGATTGTAACTCACCATTTTGGGTACGCAAGGTTAAATGATGCTGCTGTACCTGATCCATAATGGTCTCCATTGGTAGCCCAGAGGCATGCGCATAGTACAATTGCGAGGCAAAATACCGTGCACAAATGGTGGAACTATTCAGCTGGGTACCGTCACAACTTTCAATGTGTTGATAGGCTTGCGCCAGCTTTTCCTTTTCCATGGTAAGCCAGTACCGAAACACCAGCAGCGAATACGTAAACGCTTCCGCCTCTGTTGTTTTCTTTTCGCTTACATAGCGTCGCAGGCCGTTCCCGTAATAATCGTTCAACCGGTCAATATTGATAAACCGTTCAAAATAAAAGCTTTGCCCGTTTTTTGTTTTGGCCATATGGTTCTGAAACTCATGGGCCAGCGTGGGATTGCGGTTAAAAAATAAAATGGTGTGCTTGGATAAAATAAAAAAAGTTTGGTTGCTGATGTCGTTGACCGGAATTTCCCGGAACATATTCACCAGGTAATGCAAAACGTTTTCCTTTGTCACCACGTCATCTTTTTCCAGCACCCTTACAAAGGCAGGCAGCTCCTGTACTGAATTACAGCCACAATACCGGGCCAGGATGTTCAGAGTGGCCACAGAGGGCTTGAAATTGGTTTTTACCAGTCCAAACAGCCGCCTGAGGGTATTGGCATTGACACTATCGCGGGTTTTAGAAAACAGCTCTTCACTGAGCTGAATGCAATCCTTGGAAGTGAGTATGCTTCTTCCAAAGGTTTGTTCAACCTCGCTTTTTAATGCAGAAAGTGTTTGGTCAGAGTAAACCATTGTTACATATTAATTTGTTTAGAATAAATATGAAACCATAATTACTGCTCAAAACTCAATGAGTTCATCAACCCTATTTTATATTGATGAATTTGGGCAAAATACGCAGTTTTCCACTGCCTTACTTTAGTGGCAGGCAGCAGCTTACAGTTTATACCGTCTTGGTTTTAGTCCTGGGCTTTCATTCTTTTTTTAGGGTAGTATTCTGATAAGGTGATCGGCAGAAGTGGTGTTTAGAAGGGTATGCGGTCATAGCGTTAACTATAAGTAATTTACATAATCTTCTGAACTTTTCACCCAGTTCACATAATTATTTTTTCACATACCATAGTTGTTCCCGGCCGGGGAAAGTCCGGTTTTCGGATAAGCGTAAGAATCGATACAAACTCCGCCCCTTGAATAAAGCATTTCCTCCCAAAAACGCTATAACCCTTGTAAGCACTTAAAAAGCATTTAAAGCAGCTGTTATGCCCTGCTAAATGGCAGAATTGCCTTATATTAACTCGACTTACCAAAAGTGCAACATGAACAACGTCATCATAACCGGGGCCAATGGCAGTTTAGGACAGGCCGTCACCCGCAGCTTTTTAAACCAGGGATATAACGTCATTGCCATTGTAAAAAAAGAAGCCGACCTAAAGGCCATGCCTGTTCATGAGCACCTGCACACAGAAGTAATGGACCTGACCCGGGAAAGCGAAACAAATGCATTGATTCAACAGCTCATACAGAAGTATCAAAAAATTGAAGCCGCCTTGCTGCTGGCGGGTGGCTTTACCATGGGAAACCTGCAGCAAACAAAGAGCACTGATATCCAGCAACAAATTGCCTTAAACTTTGAAACCGCCTACCATGTAATCCAACCGCTTTTTCAACACATGCAGCAGCAGGCTTACGGACGGCTGGTGTTTATTGGCGCCAAACCTGCCTTGGAGGCAACCGATGGAAAGAACAAGGTGGCGTATGCCTTAAGTAAGTCCTTGTTGTTTCAATTGGCCAGTTTCATCAATGCCGCTACCCAGGGCACCAATGTTTCTGCTACGGTCATTGTG
>JAEWAC010000370.1 GCA_023391895.1 Bacteroidota bacterium | reverse complement strand
CTCTTGTATAGTTGAAACACCGGATGATAATCCCAGGCCGGTTCTTTTCGTCCACGGTAATAAATCACGCCGCGAATGCAATGGGTCATGATCGGAATGCCATTGTCGGCTGCGTACTTCCATAAGGGAAGCAGTCTTTCATCAAATGGGAAATAACCTAGTGCCGGATAAATTTTAAAACCACAAAAGTCTTTGTCCTCAATATAGTCTTTGATAAAACAATCCTTCAACACCACACGTCCATCTTTCACCTCATAGTCAAAAAAAGTCTTTCCGCCCGCCTCCCTTCTTCTTGGGTCCACGAATACAAACGGCAAAAACTCCTCGGGGTGTTTTTCTTTGATCTCGGCAAGCCTCTCCATCTGCTTGTGGTAAGGCCGTGGTGGTGTACCTGCGCCCATGAAGGCCATGTCCATGGGGAGCACAACCATCTTAGAGCCAGGAGGATATTGTTTTTGTAGCCTTCCGTAGACCGTGTTTTGATCTTCGTAATTCGCAAAGCGAACGATGTTATTATATCGCTTCGCTAGCTCGATGGTTTGCGGGCCTGGCAGGAGCTTGATGAACCGGTTGAACTGGCGAAGTAAGGCCCATAAAAGATTGCGCCCAATTGGGAACAGGATCAAAAACAGCAGCAGCCAAGCAAGTTTTCCAACCCATCCTTCTGGACGAAGCAGAAACGGAACACCGCTCATCCATTCATTCCACTTGTCCAACCAACCTAGATGAATTCCCTGTTTTGCCAACCATGGTTTGATGAAACCCTGATACTGGTCGTGAAAAATAGAAAGAAAAATCAGCAGGCCAAGGACAGTTTTGAACAGTCGCAGGATTAGGTAGCGCTTCAGCCCCATGCGAATGAGATAGCGGTATTTTTCCATTCGTTGAAACCACTTCTCTCGGGTGACATTGTTCCATTTTACCTCAACCCATTTGACTGGACGGGCGACCCATCCGGTCCGGACGAGAAAGTAGAGCGGCCAAGGCACTATGCTCTTAGCAAGAAGCGGCGGCACGTCTTCAACAGTGAACACATGCGTGTGACAATTGATGATCGGAGGTGTGGATGAAAAAGTTTGGGTTGGCATAGACCGTTAGTTTGGATCAGGATTGACTTAACACATAGTACATAATAGAGAAGATACAACTTTCGGAATAGTGTCTGTAGAGACAGTCATCGTCTGGTTGACGCTCAAAATATCCTTGCCTTAGGACCTCAAAGTCTATATCTTTTTCACTAAACGTACACCAATTTTTTTCAAGCATAATTCTAATACATTGTCTAATTTTTCATCTAATATTTCTAACATGTTCTTACTAGATTCCCTTGCTTTAATAAAAGGAGAAAGTGAAAATTGCTAAATACAGAGTGAGGGCAAAAATAATAGGGTTAAAAACTATTGATACAATTGAAAGCCGATATCAAGAAAATCCTTTACATCTTTTTCATGTTGCATATTCATAGCTAGCACAAGAAGATGTTTGGGCCTTGAACAAGCCACATATGCAAACCTTAAATATTCAGGTTCAGGATTGTTGCGGGTCAACCAATGGCTAAAATGTCCACCGGGGCTTTTCTTATCTTTGTGTGAGATCAGTAGAACGGCTTCTAAAGTTTCTCCCTTGACGTTGTGGATGGTGGTTGCTCTTATTTTTTCTTTCTTTTTTGGGATTGTTAGACTCAACTTCACTAATTCTTCTTTCCTTCCAATGGGTGACCGGAGCCGGTTTTTAGCATCATCCCATTGAACATTATTGTTTGGCAGATCTTTCCAACAGACTTCCAAAAGGGATTTCAGTCTGGCAACCCATTTGGTCCAGTTATCCGCATGCTGTCCGTTAATAAAGAGATATAATTCAGCAAGCTCATTAAAAAAGCGACTTAAACATAGCCGCCATTGGACATGGTCAATTTTTTCAGGGCAATAGTAATTACGGCTATTGCCTCTCCCGCCGTAGATAAGAAAAGAGAATGCTCTTCCGAGAAAAAGCAATGCATTATGAAGATCATATGTTGAACGCTGTTCTTTAAACCAATAACCGAGCGCATTAGCAAATAATTCGACTATTTTCAGATTAAAGTATTCCTTTCCATTTTGCAAGCCTTCCAGCGTTGTTTTACCTCTTGCGATAATGGCACATTTGCTGGGATTTAACCTATACCTAGCAATGATCTCCTCATATCGAGCTGGCAATTGATCAAAAGTTTTATCAGTGTAGGGTAAAATAACGCAGGGTCTGTCGACCATTTGTTCCTGCCTACCCTGTATTATATTCTTATGACCAATGATAGACTGTACAATATTTACAATTGGCTGACAACTTCGAAAATTTTGTGTCAATTGATAATTGCGACAACGCAGGTTATGGATATATGCTTTGGTTTGCAAGGGATCTACCTTCCTGAATTCATATATGGATTGGTTTAGGTCTCCAATAAAGTGGAGCGCTGACCCGGCGCTTCTGATCATTTCAAGGATGCTTATTTGACTTGCTGACAGATCCTGACACTCGTCAATCAGAATAACCGGAAATCGTTTTGCTAATAGAGCCAATAACGTTGGTTTTTTCTGCATTACAATTCTTACCAGAGTCTCTGCATCGGCATAGGTACAAAAGCCATGTTTAAAGAACTTAATTTTTGTTTCCTTTAGATATTTTTTGTCTTTTACGGAGAGGCTATCAAAAATAGTTTGTTTATCTGCATCTATACTTTGAATTCTTTTGTCAGCGTCGTAATAATATTCTACGGCCGTTATCGGTAAATTATTTCCTTTATAAGTAATAACGGAGGTGAAAGCATTTAAGAATGGCGCGTAGCTCCCAGTGTCAATAATTTGAAAACTTTTATCACCCTCCTTTCCTAAGTATCCAACAATATCTGCAGCAAAAGGTTGCATTACATAACTATGCAGCCAGCTATCAAACGTTCCGACGAAATGCGGAAAAGAAATACAGTTTTCACCTCCGTGCTTTTTGACCCTTTGCACCAATTCGTTAGCGGCGCTATTCGTGAATGTAGTTATGGCGATGCCCGCGTGTCTCGGTTTCCACTTGGCAAACTCATAGGCAGCTTTCCATCCAATCACTTCGGTTTTACCGCTGCCAGGACATGCTTCGAGATAAGAAGGGGCAGAAACATGAGAGAATATATAATCAACCTGTTCTTCGGTTAATGACGCCAACGAATCCATTCTGCATCGTATTTTTTTGTGTAGTAGAAATTTTCTTTTCAGTAAACGCCTGTTAATCATTGATTACCCATTTTATTGCGTTTACAATATATTCGGGCACAACAAAATCATTGTTAGACTCCGATAACCGTAGACTTAAGCGCTGTGCGAATTGTCCCTTCTCAATCTGGTCAAGAAGCCAATAGGATGCTTCAGCTTTTTCATCTTCCGATTTATCAGTCCAGTCAGTATTTTTTATTGTGTTTAGTTTTTGTTTGATCGGTCCTTCTGTAGCTGTAATCGAC
>JAEWAC010000357.1 GCA_023391895.1 Bacteroidota bacterium | reverse complement strand
CCCGTAACCCATCTAACCCGGCCATTGTTTCTGAAATTGATGGTGTGGTATCTATGGGGGCCGTAAAACGTGGTAATCGTGAGATCATTATTGAAGCTAAAGACGGTGTAACCAAAAAATACTTAGTGCCGCTGACCCGCCAGATCCTGGCCCAAGATGGTGACTTTGTAAAAGCTGGTTCTGCCTTGTCTGACGGCCAGATCTCTCCGCAGGATATTCTTTCCATCCAGGGTCCGTTTGCCGTACAGCAGTACGTGGTGAACGAGATTCAGGAGGTGTACCGCTTACAGGGTGTAAAAATCAACGATAAGCACATCGAGGTGATTGTACGCCAGATGATGCGTAAAGTATCGATTGTTGACCCGGGCGATACCAAGTTCCTGGAAGAAGACCTGACCGATAAGTTTGAATTTGTGGAAGAGAACGATTACATCTTTGACAAAAAAGTGGTTACTGAGCCGGGCGAATCTACCCGTTTAAGAGCCGGTCAGATTGTTACCTTGCGTGAATTGCGTGAAGAAAACTCCATCCTGCGTCGTAACGACAAGCAGCTGGTGGAATACCGCGATGCACAGCCGGCTACTTCTGCACCTACCTTGCTGGGTATCACCAAGGCCTCGTTGGGTACGCAAAGCTGGATTTCAGCCGCTTCGTTCCAGGAAACCACCAAAGTGTTGTCTTCTGCTGCCATCCAGGGTAAAACTGATGACATGCTGGGTCTGAAAGAGAACGTTATCACGGGTCACCTGATTCCGGCCGGTACGGGTCTGCGTGATTTTGAGAACATGATTGTTGGTAGCAAGGAAGAATACGAATTGCTGCAGACAACCCGTGAAGCAATGACGTTTGACGAAGAAGAGTAAGCGACTTTATTTTAATACACTAAAGACCTGCAATTTTGCAGGTCTTTTTTTGTGTGGTTATTTGCTGGGGCGCTTGCTTGCTGTTCCTGATTTTTTCGAAAGTCCATACCGGTTTCCAATGCGGATAGTTAAGGTGTTTTTTATTTTCCTATATGGGTTTTTGGAGAGGTCTCAACGCGTCTCACCCCTGTCATGCTGAACCGGTTTTAGCATCTCCTTGTAACTTCCTTAAAAACCCATATTTGAGTTCTTGTGAAAAGCTCCTATAACTATGATTTGATCTTACGATAGTTAGCGCTGCTTACTTTTTCTCCCCGAAAAAGTAAGCAATAAGTTCAAGGCCAACCCGATGGCTCCGCCCCTTTGGCCTTGCCCACGCACAGCAACAGTCTTTACTGCTTGTATCTTTCTTTTAGTATTGTAGATTATTTGGAAAGTTCTTACAGGTATGGGTTTTTCAAGAAGTTCAATCTTTTTGCGTGTTAGGGTAAACTACTGCAGGCGCGGTATCCCGCTACGCTTTTCTGAAAGATGTAGATGATTTAAGTTTATGCGGGATAAGGCGCTGCACCAGTCTGCCTGTCCTGCTTTTTGGTTTTGCCTTTTAACTTTTGCCTTCAGCTTTCCGCCTTCTTTACTTATTACTTACAACTTACTACTTATCACTTCTCCCTGCTGTGGACTGTCGTCCGTCGACTGTGGACCTCTCTCTCCCCATCCCATCTGAAAATAAAAAACCTGCAAGAAAGCACTTGCAGGTATATGGTTTGCCGCTCGTTAAAGCTTTATTAGTCGCGCCGCCGGCCGCTGAGGGCCGCCCAAATGGCCAGTGCCAGCACCGCACCGCCCGTTGCGATCAAAATACTGTACAGGTTAAAGCCATCTACGGAGCCCCAGCCCAGCATGGTAGCGATCCAACCCCCTAAAACCGCACCTACAATACCAATAATCATCGTCACAATACATCCTTGCGGGTCCCTGCCCGGGTGAATGGCCTTGGCAATGGCGCCCGCCACCAGGCCCAAAAGTATCCAGGATAATATACCCATAACGCTAAGTTTTAACTATTTAACAATCCGAAAAAAAAGGTTGCAAAACGTGTACCCTGATGTTAATCGTTTCATAAACATCAGATTGATTTTTCTATCACCAGAATTTGACCGTTAATTTGCACAAAAAATCGGCGCATGAAAAGCGGCACAATTATTTTCAATTCCATTCTTTTAGTTTTGATCGGTGTTCTTTTTTACCTGCATTTTTCATCAGCCGGTAACAACAAAACCGTAACGGCTGCCGTGAAATCAGCCACTCCAACAGCCCCCGAAAAAGATCCTGCCTTCAAGATCGCCTATTTTGAAATGGATTCGCTGGAAGCTTCTTTTGCCATGGTAAAAGATGTCAAAAGCGAACTGAGCCGGAAAGAAGATGCCGTCAATGCCGAACTGACCCGCATGGAAAAAAACTACCGTGAAAAGCTGGACCGCTACCAGGCCCAGGCGGCTTCCATGACGCAGGTGCAGTCGGAAATGGCCACAAAAGACATGATGCAGATGCAGCAGCAGATGCAAAACCGCAAGCAGGCACTGGACCAGGAGTATCAGGAGTTTTACATGCGCAAAATGAAAGATGTAAAAAACAAAATAGAAGAATATTTAAAAGCCTATAATGCCGAAAAAGGCTACTCTTACATCTTTGCCTACGAGCCGGGCTTGTTTTACTACCGCGACACGGTGTATGACATTACCAGCGACGTGATCAAAGGCCTGAATGAGAATTACAAGAAGAAATAAGGAGTGATAATGTAAAATGAAAAATTAAAAATGTAAAAAAGAAGCCGATCACTGTAGACGCTTGTTTACATTTTACATTTTGAATTTTTCATCCCCTCATACATTTGCAGCAAAATTGAAAAATAAATCCTGATCCCGCTCCAGAGCGGGATTTTTTTTGCTCCGGCAGATGGCAAATGAAGTGCGCCGAAATACTTATCTTGACCTCAAATCTTGCAAATGGGAGATCAGTTACAGGCCACCACCCTTACCACACCGGCTCCTGCCGAAGATCAGGCATTTAAACGGTCGCTGGGACTATTAGATGCAACCATGATCGTAGCCGGTTCCATGATCGGGTCGGGTATTTTTATTGTCAGCGCCGATATAACACGCAATGTAGGCAGTGCCGGCTGGCTGATAGCCGTTTGGCTGCTTACCGGTTTTATGACCATTACGGCGGCGTTGAGCTATGGCGAGTTGAGTGGCATGTACCCTAAAGCCGGCGGGCAGTATGTGTATTTAAAAGAAGCCTATAATCCACTGGTGGGCTTTTTATACGGTTGGAGTTTTTTTGCCGTGATCCAGACCGCTACCATTGCCGCCGTAGGCGTGGCCTTTGCCAAGTTTACCGCTTACCTCATTCCGCAGCTGAGCGAAGACCGGGTGGCGCTGGACCTGGGTTTCCGGCAAATATCGCCGGCGCAGCTGTTGTCCATTGTCGTCATTGTTTTACTGACCTATATCAATACCCGGGGTGTTAAAAACGGCAAACTCATTCAAACCACTTTTACCCTTACCAAGCTGTTAAGTTTGTTTGGCCTGATTGTATTTGGTTTGATCATGGCCAAAGGCGATGTGTGGACGGCCAACTGGAGCCAGGCCTGGGACCTGCACAAGCTCGGTACCGATGGCAGCGTGGCTTCTTACACCATGGCGGCCGCTTTAGGAGCCATTGCCGCAGCAATGGTAGGTTCTATTTTTAGTTCTGATGCCTGGAACAATGTCACCTTTATTGCCGGCGAAGTCAAAAACCCGGCCCGCAACATTGGCTTAAGCCTTTTTTTGGGTACACTTATCGTAACCCTCATTTATGTTACGGCCAATATTATGTACACGGCGGTATTACCCCTGCCCGAAATTGCATCGGCTGATAAAGACCGGGTAGCCGTGGCGGCCTCCCAGGTTATTTTTGGTAACATCGGTACCATCGTTATTGCCCTGATGATCATGATCTCCACCTTTGGCTGCAACAACGGACTGATTCTGGCTGGTGCCCGGGTGTATTATACCATGGCCAAAGATGGTTTATTTTTTCGCCAGGTAGGACAGCTGAATAAAAATGCAGTACCCCAAATTGCATTATGGATACAGTGCGTAGCGGCAGCTTTGTGGAGCCTGAGCGGCAATTACGGCCAGCTGCTGGATATGATTTCTTTCGTGGTGGTGATGTTTTATATGCTCACCATTGCGGGCATTTTTATCCTGCGTAAAAAGCGGCCCGATATCGAACGGCCTTACAAGGCTTTTGGTTATCCGTTCATGCCCATATTGTATATTTTAATGGGTTTATCGTTCTGTATTTTATTGATTATTTACAAACCCGAGTTTACCTGGCCCGGATTAATTATTGTTTTGATCGGAATTCCAATATATTTCATTGCTTTGGCGTCCAAAAAGACGAACGCTTAAAAAGCTATGCAGGATTTCAAAAAATTATTTCAGCAGTTTCAGCAAATAAAAGTAGGGGTGATCGGCGATGTAATGCTGGACACCTATATGTGGGGCCATGTAGACCGCATTTCGCCGGAGGCGCCCGTACCCATCGTATCGTTAGATAAAAAGGAGCTGCGCATTGGCGGCGCCGGCAATGTGGCCCTGAATATCCAGTCGATGGGCGCACAGGCTTTTGTACTGTCGGTAACTGGCCACGATGCCGATGCCCGGCAGCTGAAAACTTTGTTTGAACAACAGACCGTCAATTTTGATTACATACTCGATAGCCACGACCGCATTACCACCAACAAAACCCGCA
Source organism: Bacteroidota bacterium (assembly GCA_023391895.1). Taxonomy (GTDB): domain Bacteria; phylum Bacteroidota; class Bacteroidia; order Chitinophagales; family Chitinophagaceae; genus Flavisolibacter. The sequence goes on along the minus strand of JAEWAC010000357.1, from coordinate 290 downwards.
TCATCAGCCGCAACCAGCAAATGATGCGGCTGGATGCCGAAATGACAAAGGACCTGAACAAACAGGACGAAGCACGGCTAATTGAGCTTTTTGAACAATTTGTACAGCAGGAAAAACCACACATTGTTATCCTGCAGGATTACAACAAAGGCGTACTGACCCCGGCCGTGATCCAGTGCGTGATTTCCATCTGCAAAAAAGCAGGCGTATTGACGGCGGTGGATCCCAAGCGCAAAAACTTCTTTGACTTTAAAGGCGTTGATATTTTCAAGCCCAATTTGAAAGAAGTA
>JAEWAC010000310.1 GCA_023391895.1 Bacteroidota bacterium | reverse complement strand
ATTTTTCCTTCCTGCAGGGATTGTTTTAATGTAGTAAGAAACCCCTCGCCTACCATGTCCATATCGGCCCCTGCTTTTAAGGCCAGCGCCGATACCTGTTTCAGATCGCCCAGGCCGTGGTTTACTAGTTCGTTGACGGCGGTGTAATCGGTTACCTCCATTCCTTTAAAACCCCATTGCTTGCGCAGCAGGTCGGTAACGAGCCAGCGGTTGGCGGTAGCCGGCACGCCATTGATATCGTTGAAAGAAAGCATCACCGTGGCGACACCGGCATCCACGGCGGCTTTGTAGGGCGGCAGGTAGTCGTTGTACATTCTTTGCAGGCTCATGTCTACCGTATTGTAGTCGCGGCCCGCTTCGGAGGCGCCATACAAGGCCAGGTGCTTGACACAAGCCAGCAGGGTATTATTTTTAGAAAGATCGGCACCCTGGTAGCCCCGCACCATGGCTTTGGCAATTTGCGAGCCCAGGTAAGGATCTTCGCCGGCGCCTTCTGAAATGCGGCCCCAGCGGGGGTCACGGGCAATATCCACCATGGGCGAAAAGGTCCAGTTAAGGCCGTCGGCTGTGGCTTCCTCGGCGGCGGCACGGGCCGTACGTTCGATCAGCGGCATATCCCAGCTGGCCGCCAGGCCCAAATTGATGGGGAAAATGGTGCGGTGCCCATGAATGACGTCATAGCCAAATAACAATGGGATTTTCAATCTTGTTTCGTCCACTGCCATTTGCTGCAGCTTACGAACGGCATTGGGCGTAAAGGTGTTAAACACGCCGCCCACCATACCTTTCCGGATCTTTTCTTCCACACCTTGACTGAGTACCGGCCCCGTCACATCAAAACCCACCGAAGGCAGGTTGAGCTGGCCGATCTTTTCATCTACCGTCATCCGTTTCATCAGGGCCGTGATAAAGGTGTTCATTTTAGCATCGGCTGCGGAGGGGACCGCTTTTGGCTGGGCCATCGCACCAGTTGCCACCAGGGCCAGCAACGACAAACCTATTTTTATCCGTTTCATTTTGTGTTGTTTTGATCCGCCCTTTCCTGTTTTGCATTAAAAGAAGGCGGGACAGTTTTATTTTGAATATATCTTCTTGTAGGGCAGCTTTGGTTGGTACCATTAAAATTAAGGGCAATGATATTTTTGAAAACCCATATAATATCTGACAATTGTTTGGACGCTATCTGAGAATCGTCAGACGACAAACCCATAGGGCGGCCCCTCCCTCTGATCCCTCCCCGGTGGAGAGGGAGGCTAAGCAGCAACTAGTTTTCAACTATAGAATTGACGTATGGACTTTTGAACAATCCTAGGTTAAGCAGTACAAGATGTACACTTCTTCAAAAACCCATATGCTTTTGACACATCCTTGAAATCCTTATATCCATTCATTCATCCCTGATTCAACTCTTTCAAAAATCCATATACCCTTATATGGGTTTTTGATGTGGGTTAAAATCTTTAAAAGTTCCTCTCAATGCTGGGGATGCCAAAACGAGTTCGGCCTGACAGGTGAGAGGTATGTGAAATAGGCTCCACTGGCTGTTGCAAACAGAAAAGATCCTCACCTTTTCAAAAACCTATACGCCACACCAAACTTTTCAACCAATCAACTTCTTCAAAACTCTATATGCCTATGTCCATCCGTGAAATTCTTTCTTTAATCCGCAAAATCCGTGATCTAAACCCCCATATAACTATTAAAACATCTATTCCTCCTAATCCCTTCATCTCCTCAAATCATGGCTCAGACATCTGCGTAATCCTTTCTCAAAATCCGTGTAATCTGTGATCCAACTCGTGAACTTGTGAACAAGTGAACTCGAGAGCTTTAAACTTTAGACTTTAAACCTTAAACATTCTCTCTCAATCCACTCTGATGATTTTGGTTCTTTCTGAAACACCATTCTCGTTAAAAGCTTCTACCGCAAAATAATAGGCTTGGTCGGTGGTCAGGCTTTTCAGATCGAGGGTGTTGTTGTCGTACACCATCCAGGAGTTGTACAGCTTATCCGGTGCAATGCCCCAGAGTACGTTATAGCCTTGTGCATTGGGTTGTCTGTCCCAGGTAATCATGGCATCCCGGCGGTCTTTGTTGCGGTTGACTGAAAAACCTTTAACCCGGGCCGGCACCTTGCCTTGTCCCAGGCCAAACACCCGCAGGCCGGATATGGAAAGATGCGGGTTGGGTACGTGAATGTTTTTATACCGGATGTACCTTACGGTTTGAGGCGCACCCAGCTCCACATAATCGTTGGGTACGTCTTTAAAGCTGTTGGAGCGGTCTACCAGGGTAATCCAGTTGTTGCCATCCACGGAGCCTTCTATTGTATAACGATGGTGCAGCCCCGGTATGCGACCGTACATACCGGACTTGTAGTCGTGATAGTTGATCTGTATGGCGTATACTTTGCCGGGCCGCTCCAGGTCAATTTCCACCCATTGCGTACTGTCGGCTTTTTCCGCCACCCAAAATGTTTTGACACTTTCGTCCGTAATGTTTTGGGGTGCGTATTGCTCCAGCTGCGAGGAGCCCCTTACCGGCTTTTTGTACGACAGCAGCATCCAGCCCCTGAACGCGCCTGCCTTTTCCGGAATGGCCGGTGCATAACGCGGATAATCGCCAAAGGTGGTGTTGCTGTACATGAGCCCGTCTTTGTCAAAATAAGCCGGGAACATGCAGATACGTCTTTCCCAGTTGACGTTGACCGATACCGCCATCGACCCAAAATGCCAGTAGCGGTTGTCAGGCCCCAGCACCGTACTGCCGTGTCCAGCCCCGTTCATGAACCCGCCGGGTTTGTAAAATACAGGATTGTTGGGTGCATAGGTGTAAGGTCCCAAAGGTGAATCGCTCATGTACACACCATCACCGTACACGTTGAACTCGGTGCCGGGTGCGGCATATTGCATATAATATTTGCCGTTGTGCTTGGTAAGCCAGGGACCTTCAATGTAGCCGCCCAGCACCGTATCGGAATGGTTTTCGCCAAAACGTTCCCAGCCGTGTTTTTTGCCATCTAAATGAAACAAGGTATAGGTAGAATCGGAAGGGCGGAAGTTGCGGCTCCGGTCCAGCACTTTGGCCCTGATGGGATAGGTATTGGAAGAGCCCCAGAATACATATGCCTGCCCGTCGTCATCTATAAACAAATCGGGGTCCTGCAGGTCCCACAAAATAGCAGGGGTAGCTTTCCAGTCGCCTTTTTTGGGGTTGTCGGTGTACAGCACACTCATGGAGCCCGAAGGATCGCCCATGACGTACAAGACCGAATCTTTGTAGTTATGCGCGGCCGGAGCATTGGAACCCTGGAAATACCATTTTTCCGGCGTGATAAACGACCAGTTCAGCAGGTCGGTGGAGTGCCAGTAACCCAGCGAGCGGGTGACAAACATATAATACTCGCCCCGGAATTGTACCACCGCCGGATCGGCGCCCGAACGGTACGAAATATCGTTATGCGCATTATAGATCATATAAGTGTAATCCAGGTTCAGCGGATTACAATACGTGGTCATTTGGGTAGTTTGTGCCTGGCTCATGTGCCAATAACAAAAACCAATCATCAACATCAGTGCTCTTTTCATTGCTTTCACCATGTATATGGGGTTTTCAAAAAGTTGTAAATTTCTTATAGGTTAGCGGATCTGCGGGCTCTGAAAGCCCAGTTTTTTCAGGCCGGCCTGTATCTCCGGGCAACTCATGAACAAATTCCACAACAAGCCGCTGCGGTAGTTTTCCATCATCACTACAATAGGTCCCTGGTCAATGGCCAGGTAGCGCTGCGGAAACCAGTTGTCCGTTTCGCTGAAAGCATCATAAAACCCATAGGGACCAAACAACTTATCGCCCAGCCCATCGTGCCAGTACTTCAGGGCCTGCATCGAATATTCCGGTGTATAAGGCATGGAAGAAAGTGCGGCGGTGGGCGAAATCACACCCAGGTCCTTGTCTTTGCCGGGCGCATGGGCGGCATAGCCTTTTACAGAATAAGAAGCCGTAAGCCCCCAGCTTTGCGGGCCATAGCCTTTATAACCGTTGGGATTTTCCACGCACCAGGCACGGTTGATCAACGTATGTGCTTTGTTGTTTTCCCAGTAATCGGCGTATTGGTCTTTTAACCCTCGAGGGTCCAGGCCCAGGTAAGAATAGTGCGACCAGAAAAGCGGGCCGCCGTACTCCCGGGCACCGTTGTGCGCCAGGGTTAAGGTGTAGCCGTATTGGGTTACCGTATCTTTTATTTTTCCGCTCCGGGCCCAGCCTTCGTGGTATACTTCTGCTGGTACGCCATGGGTAGGCGAAGACGCTGCCAGTACATACATCACCAGGCACTCGTCATAACCCCTTACCGAAAAGTTCATATCCCAGCCGTAGTTGGGGCTCCAGTGCCAGTACAGCACGTTTTTGCCATTGCGGTACCAGCTCCAGTCCACCGCTTTCCACAATTGGTCAATGCGGGCCGCCAGGGTCTTTTCCTGTGCTGTGCCGTCTTTAAAATACTGCCGCACACACAGCAGTCCTTGCATCATAAAAGCCGTTTCCACCAGGTCGCCGCCATCGTCTTTTTTACTGAAAGGTTTTACTTTGCCGGTCTCGCCATCCCACCAGTGCGGAAAGGCGCCATGAAAGCGGTCGGCCTTTTCCAGGAAGCTGATGATCTTTTCAAAACGCTCCACTCCCTGCTGGCGGGTAATAAAGCCTCTTTCCATACCCACTAAAAGAGCCATGACACCAAAGCCACTGCCGCCGGAAGTAATCACGTTTTTATCATTTTGCGGATACACCCCATCCACATGGAAACGCTCGCGGGCCAGGCCACTGGTGGGCTCGGCACCATCCCAAAAATATTGAAACGTGCGGCGCTGCACCTCATTAAACAAGGAGTCATATTCCCCCGGAATGCTGTTGGACCCGGCTGTTTTATTTGAACTGCTGCAGGAAAAAAGTATGGTGGTGAGAACAGTTAATAATATAGGGTTTAGAATTTTCATCTTCTCAGGTTTAAATGAAACTTTATGGTTAGGGTTTAGGATAGCAAAAAGACAAAGCTCACAAAAAGCCACAATGGTCTTACAAATAGGGGCTTTGAAAGCCCAGTTTGCGCAAACCGCTTTTTACTTCCGGACTACTCATGAACAAATCCCACAACAAGCCGCTGCGGTGGTTTTCCATCATGATAATAACAGGCCCTTGGTCAATGGCCAGGAAAGAATCGGCAAACCAAAGGTCGGTCAGATTGAAAGCATCCACAAATCCATATTCTTTCCACAACTTATCGCCCAGGGTATAGTAAAAAAACTGCAGTGCACGCATGGACTCCTCCGGCGTATAAGGAAAGGAAGAAAGAGCGGCTGTTGGTGCAATCACACCATTGTCGTTGTTGGGCTCGTGGGCCAGGTATCCGACCTTGTTATCGTCGCTGGCGGTAAGGCCCCAAACGGCCTCGCTATAGCCATAAAATTTTTTAGGATTGGCTTTGCTGTAATGATAATTGATGAGCGTATGTGCCCGGTTTTGATCCCAATAGTTGGCATAGCCATCGGTGAGGCCTTTGGGATTGAGACCCAGGAAAGAGTAATGGGCAAAGAAAAGCGGTCCGCCATTAGATGGCCCCAAAGGCAGTGGTACACCAAAGTAGGTATTGCCGTTGCGCATAGCGCCGTTACCGGCCCAGCCGGCATCATACACTTCTTTGGGAATGGAATAATCGGGTGAAGCCGCTGCCAGTACATAGGTGATCAAAGCTTCGTTCCAGCCGCGGATGGGATGATTCATTTCCCAGCCGTAGTTGGGGCTCCAGTGCCAGTACAACACGTTTTCCGATCCTTTTCTGAACCAGTTCCATTCCACGGCCTTCCACAGTTCATTGATATCGGCCCGCAGGGCGGTTTCAGCCGCATCGGCCCCATTGAAGTACTGCCGCGCCGTCAGCAGTCCCTGCATTAAAAAAGAAGTTTCCACCAGGTCGGCCCCGTTGTCTTTGGCGCTAAAGGCCACGACTTTTCCGGTAGCGCCATTGAGCCAGTGCGGAAAGGCACCATGAAAGCGATCGGCTTTGGTTTTTAAAAAGTCCACTATTTTTTGCAGGCGGGCCAGACCTTCTGCCCGGGTAATAAACTGACGGTGTATGGCAGTAACAATGGCCATGATGCCAAAGCCCGAACCGCCGGTGGTCACCACGTCGCCGGAGGTGTTTCGCTCCCGCGCCAGACCGCTTACCGGGTGGGCAAAGTTCCAGAAGTACCTGAAGGTTTGCTGCTGCACCTTATCCAGCAACTGGTCGTCGGTAAGGCGGGGGAACTTATCGGTAGAGTCAATCGCCGTTGTTAGGCTGATAGTGGCGGGTGTGGTTAAGCTTCCACCGCCGGCAGACTTGATATCGCGGGAAAGGGTCAGGGCATATTTGCTTAAATGAGCCAGGGGTTGAGCCGGCACCAATACGACCATACTGTCTGATTTTTCGTAGCTGACATTATAGTTGACAGAAGTACCGGAGGCTTGTCGTAATGAAAAGCTGGCAGTCACCGTGCTGCGGTTTACCGGTGCCGAAAAATGAAATTTGATAACAGGTGTAGGGGATACATTCTGGTAACTGGCCTTGGACAACACACCATCGACCGACCAGGAGTGAAGACTCAGATTGGCAGGAGCCGGCGGATTATCGGGTTCGCTTTCCGAACCTTTTTTACTACAGCCTGCTAAAAAAAGGCCTGCTAAAAAAATCTTTCCTATACTTCTCATTCCTGTGATCATTGCCTTGGCATTTGTATGGTTAAAATAATGAAGCACTTCTTATTGCGCGGGCCTGAAAAACAACAGGCGCTCATTGTTACGGGCTACGGCTAAAACAGGTTTATTACCGGCTGTTCGCAGCCACTTGATGTCTCTAACCTGCTCCCGCACCTGCAGCAGGTTGGGCTGGTGGATATACTGAATGCTGTTGCCGTCGCCGGCAGCAAAAAAAGCCAGCGGCTGGGCATCGTACCGACCTTCGTAGGGTATGACATCAAAAAAATTGCCACCGCTGATGTAATGGGCCTTACCAGTTGTACCGGGCAACTTCTGGAACGAAAAGATCGGTGACAGCTGCAGTTCGGCCGGCAGATCCTGCAAGGTAAACCCTCCTTTGCCATCGCCATAGGCAACCGCCGACCCTAAACGCTCGGCCGATAAAGGGGTAACGGTTTCTGCAAAACCATAAAACGCATCTTTCATGGGCAGGCCTGCATATTCGGCGTACAACAAATAATGCTTGCGCAGTACCGGCAAAGCCCGCTCCATTTCATCTTTGGCCAAAAAGGGATATTCCTCTCCATTGAGCGTATAGGAAAGCAATTGGTCGGTTTGCCCGTTTTTATCAAAGTCCTTAACATACAGCTTTACCGGACCATTTTTCCCGCTCCAGAACTTATTGTTCCATCCCCAGTTGCCAGCCAGTATATCCAGGTGGCCATCGCCATTCACATCATCCAGAAAAACGGTTTGCCACCAGCCCGTGGAGTTGGGGACTGCCAACCGCTCAAACCGGCCTTTTTTATTGATGTAAACCGTCAGGGGCATCCACTCACCTGCTACCACCAGGTCGGGCCAGCCATCTTTATCCACATCAGCAAAAGCGGCAGTCGTCACCATTCCAATGTTGGCCAAAGCGATTTGGTCGCCATTCGCCAGGGCAAAATTGGCTTTACCGTCATTGAGCAGTAAATAAGAAGTTTGCGGCACACCATAAGCCCTTGCATGGGCCAGATTACCAACAAAAATGTCGATATCCCCATCTTGATCTACATCGGCAACCGTCACGCAGGATTTGTTTTCAAACAGGGGTGGTAAAGCAGTCGCCGACTTGGTAAAGTGCCCCTTGCCATCATTTAAATACAAGCGGTCCAGCAGCTGCGGGACCTGGCCGGTGTACTCATTACCGCCGCTTGCCACGTACAGGTCCAGATGTCCATCACCATTGGCGTCAAAGAAGGCGGCATCCACATCTTCGCAATGCGCATCGGCCGCAAATAGGGCGGTATCCCACTCTTTAAAAACCCCATTGGCCTGCTGTACCATCAGGGCACCGGGCTGGCCCTTGGCACCACCCGCATAAAAATCATCCAGCCCATCGCCGTTGACATCGCCTACCGCCATTTTAGGACCACGAGTAGACAAGGCATGGGGGATCAGGTACTGCACGTTAAAATCAATAAACTCATTTTCTTGATGTTGCCAACTGGCCATCGCTTCGTTACTTACAGGTGCCAGTTGTGGATATGGGGATTTAAAGAAGTTGGTATAGCTAAAGGTTCCTGAAGCTTCTTTTTGTGCCACCACCAGCCGCTGGTTGGCCGGTACGTTTTTCAATACCTGAAACCGCTGGTCGGGCCATATCACCAGCAGGCTGTCCACTGTTGTTTCGCTATCCAGTCCAAAATGCAATCGCGTATCTGAGGAGGATTGAAAGCCCCGGGTCAGCATCAGCTGCTGGTATTGCAGGTTGCCTTTTACAAACAGGTAAGCCTTGGCGCCGATGCCGGTTGTATTCAGCCCCTCGCCTTTAAAGGAAATGGAAAGGTGATTTTTGGCAGGGGCATTGTTCTTTAATACCACAGCCGGTGCATTGATGCAATTAATGACCAGGTCCAGGTCGCCGTCATTGTCCAGGTCGGCATAAGCGGCACCATTGAAATAGCCTTTTAAACTACCAGTGCCCCAATCTGCACTTACGTCCGTAAAACTCATTTTGCCGTCGCCCTTGTACAAATAAGGGTGCGAGCTGCCATCGGGCATTTTTTCAATGGCCTCGTTATCGTACTTATCGGTCCGATCCATGCCTTTTCGCATCTGCAGGTCAGAAACAAACCTTACATAGTCCAGGTCAACCGGCCGTTTTACAATGCCACTGGTGATCAAAAGGTCCTTGGCACCATCGTTATCAAAGTCGGCAAAAAGAGGCGCCCAGCTCCAATCGGTGGCCGATACGCCGCTGATTAAAGCCGTTTCGCTAAAGCTGCTGCCGTTGCCGTTGTTTCTATGCAAATTATTGCGCGAGTATTGATGCTGAAAACCATTGCTGACCAGCTTAAAGCGGTAGATATCGGGGTTTTCATCGCTGCCATAGGTTTTTAAAATTTTTTCATCTTCCGGCAGCATATCTACCGTTACCAGGTCCAGCTGGCCGTCGTTGTTGTAATCGGCCACGTCGTTACCCATACTAAAGCGGGAATAATGACCAAATACTTCGGCACCGCTTTCTTTAAAAGTACCATCTCCCTTATTTACATAGTAATAATCGTTTTCGTGAAAATCGTTACCTACGTAAATATCATCCCAGCCATCATTGTTAATATCAGCAATGGCCAGGCCCAGTCCATACCCCAGGTTGCTCTGGTAGATTCCGGCATGGGCCGATACATCTGTAAACATCTTTTGGCCGGCACTCAACTCATTGCGGTAAAGCCTGTCGCCGGAAAAAGGGTCTACTTTGTGCCGGTTGCTGGTATCAACAATATTGGCATGCGGCCGCTGCGACTGGTTGATGATAAAACAATCCAAATCTCCATCCCTGTCGTAATCAAAAAAAGCTGCCTGGGTAGTAAAGCCTGAAAAGTTCAACCCATATTCTGCTGCCTTTTCTGTAAACGTGCCATTGCCGTTATTAATGAATAGTTCGTTTTGCCCTTTTAGGCCGTATACATTGGCAACGGCAGAAACGTAAATATCCAAATGGCCGTCTCCGTTTACATCGGCCATGGTAACACCCGTACACCAGTCAGAGGTGCCGGCCACGCCTGCTTTTTGGGTCACATCTTCAAATTGAAAATTGCCTTTGTTCAAATAAAGCCTATTGCCACCTTTGTTGTTGGCCGTAAAATAAATATCCACCAGGCCGTCCCCGTTTACATCGCCGGTAGCCAAGCCACCGCCATTGTAGTAATACAGGTAGTATAGGATATTGAACAATTGGTGCTCCGCAAGCTTATTTTGAAAATCAATGCCGGTTTTATCGGGAGCAAGGGAAGTAAATAACGTATCGGTTCGGCGGCAGGCACCCAGCAACAGCACCACTAAAAGCAAGCAAAAAAAGGAGAAGCCTTTCATAGGCATTAAAGTTTTTGAAATCCTGAGTCCCAGGCTTTATCTGTATAAGGTTGCAAGTATAATACAAATTTGCAGGCTACAGCAGCATAGCCGGTTGTACTTAGTAACTTTAAGATTAGCTTACCTACTTTGGCTTTTTTCATCAAAGCCTATGTTTGTTAAAATAGTACCTGGAAACCGCCGCTCCATTGTAATAGCCACCCTTATTTTTGGTTGCGTGGTACTATTGGCTACGTGTATGGGCAACGAGGAATATAAAACCGACATCATTAAAAACCGGGAGGGCCAGCTGTTTGCAGGTTCCGCTACCTGCGCCGGCTGCCATAAGTATATATAAGGCTGGTAAAAGGCGCTGAAACTTACATCGTTTAAAAACCATATAGGGTTTTGAACAACTTTCAAATGCCATTTGTTACTGCCTTTGTTCAAAGTAGTTGGATGAAATTATATGGGTTTTAAAAAAGTTGTCATTGCAGGTATTACCCCCGTGGCGTTGCTAGTCTTCATTAACTCTTTCAAAAACCCATACTGCTCGTCAGGTTGCACACCATTATACACGAAAAAGCTGATTGCCTCCATCAAATAACAAGGGCTGCGTTTTTCAAACGCAGCCCTTGTTATTAAGGAAAAATAACTGTTACTTTTTCTGGGTAAATAATCCATTTACCTCTGCTGCTGATAAGGCTGTAGTGTATAACCTAAACTGGTCAATGTTGCCTTTGAAAGTAGACGACAACCAATCATCCGAGTCATAACTGGTATTGGGACCTGCGCCTAACCGGAACTCCGTGATCTTGGTATCGTCGATGTTGATATCTCCATGACCTGCCCATGTTTTGACATTGGGGTTGGCCACACCATCCACATACAAAGTCATGGCGCTGGTTGCGGCATCGTATACCAGTGCCATATGGTGCCATTGATTGTCCAGCAAACCGGGAATGGTTTGTGCATTTTCCCAGGTAAACCAATTGTCTGCTTTAGTGGCGTCAACAATCATTACTTTAACGGCACCAGCCGCATTGTTGCCTTCCAGGAACACCAGCATATTGGCTCCTGACCAATGCTCATTATTGGATTTAAAACTAAAGATGTACTCAGGGCCGTTGGTTCCTTTGTTGTTTTGCGTCTGGCCATTCTTTTTATACCAGAAAGAAACGGTAAAGCTTTTGGCATGAACCGCCCAGTCGTTAGGCTTTGCGTATTTGATAAACTTTTTATTCTCCCCCTGAATGGCCTTTCCGCTGATACCATCCACGAAGGTTAAAGGATTATCGGAAGGAAAAGTAGCCATACTGCTGTCTACGGCATTCATCAGCGGGTCAGCTGATGTACCATCAAAAGCTGCATAGAATTTTAAAGGACCACCCGGAGGGTTGGCATCTTTAATATATTCACCCAATCCAGGTCTGTCCATTTTCTGACAGCCGGCCAAAGCAAGGCTCATTGCAAAAGCAACCATTGCAAGCCCGGTCAATTTATTGATAAAGTTCATTGTTAATCGTTTTCTTGTAATGATGATAAAAGATAAGCTTCTGCCTGCCCTGTCAACAGGCAGAAGCAATGGCAATTAACCTTATGGATAATCAGGGTTTTGTACCAAAGCACCACCTGACTGGTCAATAATGGGTTGTGGCAGCGGATAGTATTTGTTTCTGGGCTGGTATCCCGAAGGGCCTAATACAGCAGGCGCCAGTCCCCATCTTACCAGGTCAAAGAAACGTTCGCCTTCCATCGCCAGTTCAAACCTTCTTTCGTTTTGTATAGCCGTTCTCATCTGGTTTTTACTCAAATAGGTAACTTTTGGCAATACAGCGGCATTACCGGCTCTTGCCCTGGCTCTTATTAGTTCCACATACTCTTCTGCTTTTTTGGCGTATTCATCCGTTGGGCTGGTAGAGAGTTCATTGGCGGCTTCTGCAGCCATCAGGTATACATCTCCCAGGCGCAGCACTCTTTGATTCATCCAGCCGGCGCCATTCCGATCACCGGTAGATAACTGTTTGGCAGGATCGGCATACACCTTCTTGTTCCAGTAAGGTCTTGGAAGTTTGCCGGGATAAGGAGGCAGTGTACGGCCATAACCACCATATGCAGGGTCGTCTGACTGGCCGGAGAATAAAATGGTGGCATTTTTACGCGGATCATTCGACTCGTAGGCATTAACCAAAAGAGCGGTTGGCGCATTCCATCCCCAGCCCAGGTTCCAGCCATCGGCATCGGTCCCCCTTACGCCTTGAGCGGTGGCATGCCAGATAGAGTAATTGTTGGCACCGGCAGGGCCGATGTCGGCCTGTATCTCAAAAATGGACTCAGGACCGTTTTCACCGGCATCCTGGAAAATGCGGGAGTAGTTGGTCTCCAGGGCATACTGACCGGAATGGATCACCTCTTCTGCAAGGTTAAACGCAGCCAGCCATTGCTGACGATACAACAGGGTTTTAGCGTGCAGGGTTTTAGCCGCACCGGTGGTTAAACGACCCGGAAACCTGGAGCCCCAGGTTAAAGGCAGTTGCGCTTTGGCAGCTGTCAAATCCTGGTCGATCAGTTCATAAATGGCAGTTTCAGGCGATTTGGGCAGGCTGTTTACCTGGGCAGCGTTGTACACCGGAAAATCAACTTTCCGTACCTGGCCATAGGTTCTTACCAGGTCAAAATAAGCAAAGGCCCTGAAAAACCTGGCTTCCGCCACGTTCACCATCGAAGCGGGATCGTTCAGCTTCAGCGAATCGGCTGTGTGAATGGCAATGTTGGCCAGGTTGATCAACACATAATGATGATCGTAATAGGTATTGGTAGACCAATGGTCTTTTACATAATTAAAGTTATCGTAGATATCAGCCCAGTCGGCACCGTCAGCATCAGAACTGCCTTTAATGGCATCATCGGAGCGGAAGCTGTGCATGGCCAGCCAGGGAATACCACCAAAGCCTTGGCCGGCAATATCGCCATTACGGATGGCGCCATACAGACCATAGATCTGGCCTTCCAAGCCACCCTGGTTCAAGTCTTCCAGTGTTGCGGTCAGCGGCTTACGATCCAGGAACTTTTGACACCCGGAAAGTAAACTCATCAGGGGAATCACCAAAAGCATACCCCAGAAAATATTCTTCATCTTCATCATAGCTGTAATTGTTAATCGTTAAAATGTTACATTAATACCACCAGTTACAATCAAAGGCACAGGGCCATCACCATTATCCAATCCAAAAGAGGTAGGTGACCCACCAAATTCTGGTGAATAGCCAGAGTTGTTCTTGAAGGTTTTCAGGTTTTGCACATTGGCAAAAACACGAAGGTTCTTAATGTGAGCGCCTGACAGCAAGCTCTGGTTAAAGTTGTAACCCAACTGTATGTTCCTGATCCGTAAAAAGCTGCCGTCTTCGATACCAAAGGTGGAAGGCAACCTGTTAATGGCAAACTTATCGCCCAGGCGAGGCACCCAGTTGGAAGTACCTTCACCATGCCAACGATCTTTTTTGAAAGAGGCAAAGTTGTAGCGGGAGTAAGGAAGCTCGGAGCTACCCCAGATGCGGTACACCTCGTTACCATAGGCACCATTCAGGTCTATGCCAAAATCAAATCTTTTATAATTCACGTTAAAAGAAGCACCATAGGTAAAGTCGGGTGTAGGATTACCAATCATGGTTCTGTCATCTGTATTGATCACACCATCCCCATTGATATCCCTATATTTCAAATCGCCGGGACCATAATCATAACCAATTACTTTAGGCGATTTCAGTTTATCAGCATAGCTCTGGTATACACCTTCTACTTCGTAGCCATAAAAATAACCGATGGGAAAACCAACCTGGGTTTGGTTAGGTGTTGTTTCACCAGCCGGCAGGAAGGTTCCGAATTTCTCTACGTTATTTTTAAAAGTAGTCAGGTTGGCGCTTACAGAGAAGGAAAGATCCCTGCTGATGTTCTGGTTCCAGCTCGCTAAAAATTCAAACCCACTGTTGGAAATAGTCCCAAAGTTACCCAGCGTTCTGTTAGGGCCATTCTGCAGGTAAGACAGCATGTCTTCTGTACGCTTATTGTAGTAGTTGATTTCACCCCGCAGGCGGTTTTGCAGCGCATTGAACTCAATACCCACTTCTTTGGCATTGACGGTTTCCCACTTCAGGTTAGGATCAACACTGTAGTCGTTGATATAAGCGGGATAAACAATGGTGCCGAACACAGCCGAACTTCCGGCAATCAGTCTTGGGAAGTAGGGATAATCCACACCATACGTATTTTGGTTACCCAACACACCCCAGGAAGCTTTCAGCCTCAGGAGATCAAAGAAGTTTTGATTCCCCATGAAACCTTCTTTTGTCAACTCCCATGCGGCACCCACAGCCCAGAAGTTCTGGAAACGGGTATTAGGATTATAGATCAGGGAAGAACCGTCTCTTCTGAATGAAGCATTCAAAAAGTACTTGCTCTTATAATTATATAACGCCCTGAATAAAGCCGAAGTGGTGGCCGACTCTTTCTGGTAAGAAGAAGACTGCTGTGTAGACTGATCGCCAAAACCATTGGTGATATACCAGAACCTCTTATCATTTGGAATCGGGTCGCCGGTTAAGCTTTGTGCCACTCTTCCGTATAAATGGGTTTCACCAATATAATACGTAGTCCAGCCAGCTGTACCGGTAAAACCATGATCACCAAAATCTTTCTTATAGGTAAGAATGTAATCCTGCTGGAACTTATTCCAGTTGGCTTCTTCCGTATTAACACGGGTAATGTTGTTGACCAGGTAAACGGCGCTGGCGGAGTCTGCAACCGTAGGATCGTAGGCTGCATACAGCGGGTTGTACACCGTATTGGTCAACTCGCTTCTGTCAGCATACAAAGTAGCCCGGAAGTTAAAGTTCCTGAGAAAGTTTACTTCTGCATACACACTACCTACCATACGGTGCTCAACATTGTTTCTGGTATTCCAGTTGTTCTCCAGTATCAGCAGCGGGTTAGCCAGTGTATTTTGGATAGTGGGCAGCGTTGAATAAAGATCGTAATAGGCGCTGTCCGCTCCATACAATTTGGTCTTATAGCGCCTGGTTCCCGGGTCTACAATGGGGGCAATACGGCGGGCATCCGCCAGAAAGTTGGTTCCGTCATAAGGCAGCTTTTGCCGGGTGCCATTGAAGTTAAAACCCAGCTTGATGGCTTTACTAACCCTGTATTCGTCATTGATAGACAACAGGATCTTTTCCAGCTTTTCACGCTTTACAATACCTTCATCAGTAATAAAACCGGCGCCCATGTAGAAACGGTTTTTTTCTGTGCTACCCGTAACACTAATGTTATTGGAGCTGAATAAACCGGTTTGGGTTACGGCATCGATCCAGTCGGTATTGCCGGTCCAGTGGGAATAATCAAAAGGTGTAGTGGCACCAATGTTGGCTTTTTCTTCTTCAAAAAGCTCCCTGAACTCTTCGCCGCTGGTCAGTACGTCAATTTTATCTACCAGCTTTTTAAAGCCAAAAGTAGAATTGAAGTTTACCTGTACCTGACCGGCTTTGGCTCTTTTAGTAGTAACCGCAATAACCCCACCGGCACCCCGAACACCAAAGATGGCCAGTGAAGAGGGGTCTTTTAAAATTTCTATAGACTCAATATCATTGGGGTTGATATAGTCAATATTGTCGTTTAAAATACCATCCACCACATACAGGGGACGCACAGAGCCAATACTGATAGTACCGCGGATACGAATGTCCGGTTGCTTGCCAGGAGTACCATAAGGTACTACAGACAGACCGGCTACTTTACCCTGAAGCGAAGCTACCGGGTTAGTATTGGGCCTGTCGGCCACTTCTTTGCCTGATATTTTTACAATAGACCCTGTCAGGTCTCTTTTGCTGGCCGTACCATAACCAATCACCACCACTTCACTCAGTTGGGCGCCGGTTGGCTGTAAGATGATTTCAAGGTTGGTCTGGTTGGGCGACAGCGTTACCTCCTGGTCGGTGAAACCAACATAGCTAATGACTAATGTGGCTGCATTGCCCGGCACTGTAAGTGTAAAGCTTCCAGACGTGTCTGTATTGGTCCCAAACTCCGTGTTCTTAACCCGTACAGAAGCACCAGACAAACCATCTCCTGTTGTAGACAATACTCTACCGGTAACACGCCTCTCCTGGGCTAGTAGCTGGCTGGTAAGTAAAACTGAAAAAAAGAAAAGGAAAATTGTCCGAATAGCTTTCTTGACATCATGGCTCCCTGGCAAATTAGCATTTGCACACTCAAATTTCATAAAGCAATCATTTTAAATAGGTGAGATTCGAAATAGTCAGCAAACATACGATTCAAACCTATAAAAAAAAACATACCAGCACTATCTCCTGCTGATTTTAATCAGGATTCTTGACTTGGTATGCAGATTACGCCTAACCTATTAAATAAAAATCTTTTCATATATTTAATTCTTTATATACAAAATAGATTTACAGCCGCATCATATATATTTATTGCGAATGTGTTCTGCTATTAAAAAGGTAGTTGAAGGGGCCAGACTTACTCACCTGAAATCAACCCCAAAAAAAGCTTCTCCTGTGGATGGAGAAGCTAAAAACCGGCAGCCGGCACTCAGTGGAGGGTGGTCGGGGAAGGACTGGAAGAGGGAACAATATTTAAGCTTTCCGGTAGCTTTTGTAGAGGTTGATATCCCCTTCGCAAACAGTTACCTGCTTGATGAACTTTTCATTTTCCAGCGTAACCAAATATACCACAATGTCGTCCTGGTGCACCTCATTAACCAAGCTTATGGTGTAATCCTTATAGCTGCTTTTTACCAGTTTGCTGACATCCTCGGGCAGGTGTTGCGCACCATACGTTACCATGGAGTTGATGAGGCTGCCATCTGTGCGGAACCATACCAGGTGTTTCAGCCCATTTTGGGTAAACGTGCCTGCATAGGCATTGTTTTGCCGGGTCCAGGAAATAAAGGTGGCACCTGGATAAGCTTGTTCAAAAGCCTGGGTGACGCGGCTGAACTGACGGGACTCCCGGGCAGCCTTTTTCATTTCCTTGGTCGACTTGGGATTGCTGTTACCAGAGGTAGTCAGCGAATGGGAAGTCTTAGTGAAGGAAGCCATAGACGGAGAAGGAAACTGTTGTGCCTGAAGGCCACCTGTTAAGGCGAGTGCCGGCAGTAGAAACAGAGCGAGTGAAGTGATGACCTTTTTCATGTTTTAGCGTTTTAGTGTTGGATGAATAATGAGGGAATGCGCGCTATTCTTGGATAAAGGTCCTTTCAAATCCAAGCGATTTCAAGCGTCTTTTGACCGTTTCTGAAAAGGTTAAAACCTCCTGGCGCCGGGTGTTTTAACGGGAAGACCCTTGAAAACCCAAGGCGGTGCAATAAACAGCAGACTGTCTCGGGTGTTGAACCGCTTGGGAGCCTTAGAGTCATTCCTCAAGCATTGGTCCGAATTGAAAAATGCCGGATGGGTGACACTTTTTTGCAAGCTCACTGGCAATCCTATCATTCCCGTAACTGCGTACGGCTATCTGAAAACAAAGGGGCAAAAACTGACCGGGAAAGCCCCTCTTGGGGATACGCGGTGAGAGCTGTTCTTTGAGCAGGCGGGCTGCCGCGCTAAGCATCCCAGTTTAAAATTTCACTCAAATAAGGGCAGTGGTTTGGAGGGTTGAGCAAGGAGCGATGAAAATTAGTAGGTCAGTGGCAGGATGCCTTTTTTAAGGGCATACAATACCAGGCCTACCCTGCTTTTGACATGGAGCTTTTCAAAAAGGGCATCCCGATACCCATCAATGGTACGGGGGCTAACGTGCATTTCCAGGGCAATCTCCTTGTAGGTTAATTCGGTACCGGCATATTTTAGAAACTCCTTTTCTCTTTCATTCAGCCGCCCCCCTTCTCCATCCGCTCCAGGAGTGGCATCATCCATATGCTGTAGGCTGTGCATCAGCCTGCCGGTAACCATTTCTGAATAATGGAAACCTCTTTTAATAACGGCATCGATGGCGGTTCTCAGTTCCCCGGGGTCCGCATCCTTTAACACATAGCCCCGGGCCCCATTTTTCAGCATCCGGATAATGGCGGTTTCATCATCATACATGCTCAGGGCTAAAACCGGTACCAGTGGAAAGTTTTGCTTCAACCATAGCGAGGTCTCATAGCCATCCATCTCCGGCATGTTGATATCCATCAAAATGATGTCAGGCAGATGTTCTGCATCCAGTTGCTTCATCAGGTCTTTCCCATGGTCACACTCCAGGTGCACTTCATAGCCAAACCCTCTGACTAAACTGGCCAGTCCTTTCCGCAAAAGGACATGATCATCCACCAGGCCTACTTTGGTTATCTTATACATACAGGGTGGTTTTGAATGGCACGGTCATTTTTAGATCCCAAAGGTGATCCCGGCTACGGCGGAACTGCAGTCTTTACAAGTTAACAAATGAAAAACATCTTTCAAAAAAGTTCTATAGTCTCATAGGCAATGAGAAGTAAATCAAGGGCAAGCGCTGAAAGGAAAAACCTACTGCTGGGCTTTCACAGAGCCTGGCCCCGGTGCGCTGTTTTTAAATAATTTCAAATGAGGGTTACGCAGCAAGTCCGGACTTGATTGAGTTAAGGTTCTTCCTGTCAAATACAACCAGAAGTGAGTCACGCAAGCTAACCTTTTCTGTAAGGACTGCCTCAATCCTGTATCGCCCTCTTTGTACCCATAGGTATTGCTTTATTGTCTCAGTGACGCATTCAAAAAGCGGCTGGCGGCTTGTAGCTCTGGCCGTTGGGATGGTGTTGGCCCCACTACACGCACCAGTTGCTGAAAATACGTTGTTGCTTTTTGGGCAATACCGGACCGCTGCGCCGCCAAAGCGGCGCCATAAAGTGCATTGAACCGGTTGGGATGCTTTTGCAGGTTTTTCTCGTAAGCTTCTAAAGCTTCCGTGGGCTGGTTCATTTGCAAAAGCAGGTCGCCCAACAGTTCTCTTGCAGGAATCACTTCACCCGGTGTGACCGGATGTTTTTCCGTGTGGTCTTCCATGTCTGCCGCCAGTTGCATCAGCTGTTGTGCCTGACGGTGCTTTCCTTCTTTCATGGCCATCCATGCTTCGGCGACTTTTATCTGTATGGCTACCTGGTTGGCTTTATACGCATCCTGCTGGCTGAGTAAGGTGTCGTGAAGCCGATTTAACGCCCTTAGTTCTTCTTTTGCGGAATGGAGCTGGCCGGTGTGTACAGCCCCCATGAAACGGGCAAAGTGAACAATAGCATCCTGCCACGGATATTGCTGCCATGGAAAATGGAGGGGCGTTGGTGTAAGACTGGCGGCTTCCTGCCACATCCTGTTTTCCAACAAATACCGTGACGGAATGGCGGCAAAGGCATACGCCACTTTGAAATTAACCGGAGAAACGTCGGTGATCGCTTTCAAATAATCCCATTGCATTTTTGCCGAATCATTTTCTCCTTTTTGCAGATAGGCATACACCAGGTAGTCGAGTCCGTGAAGTTCTTCATCCCAGTGGCCCTTTATTCCGGCGGCCTGGGCATAGCATTGGGCAGAGGCTACCGATGCAGCGTTTGACTGGATGCTTTCATCCCAAAGCCCAAGGCGGGTAAAAATGTGTGACGGCATGTGCAGCGCATGTGCTGACGAGGGAGCGATGGAAGCGTATTTTCTTGCCGCGGCCAATCCCAGTTGTGCCAGTTCTGGATAATCATAAGCATGAATGAGATAATGGACAATACCGGGATGGTTGGGTGCACCCGGGTACAGGGCGTTTAAGATGCCTCCTGCCTTTTTTTGCTTGCTGAACGTTTTATCACTCGGATCGGCCGCGGCACATAGCGCCAAAGCATAGAAGACAGCAGCCTCTTTGTCTTCGGGATAATGGGTGTAAACCCTTTCCATTGCCTTTTCAAAATTCAGACAGCGGGTCCGATGATTTACCGTTTCCCAACCTGTATAAAAAGCAGCAATGGCATCAATATAGTCTTTTTCTCTTTTTGTGGGTTGGAGCAACCGGGCTGCCTGTATTGCTTTTGCGCCCTTTTTTAGCTCTATTTCGGTAGGCGGTGTCCAAAGCGGATGGAAATTAGCCATGGCAACGCCCCAATAGGCCATGGCGCAATCCGGTTGCTGGTCAATCACCGCGGTAAACGCTTTCTCTGCTTCATCGTATTCAAATGAATGCAACAACTGGATGGCAAGCTGGAAATCTGCCTTGACTTCTTTGCTGCAGGTAAGGGTAAAGTCTGCCGAACCAAATTGCTGATCGGAAGGCCCGCAGGAAATGACCGGCCCTCGTTTCAGGTGAAGTTCCTTGATAAGTTCTGGCACGGGGCCTGTGCTTTTGGGCCTGCAACAGAGGAGCAGGACCAGGGCATAGAAAACAGGAGATAAAAGTATCTTGTTCATGGTAAGCGGCTTTTACTGATGCTCCGGATTTCCTAGGGCCTGAACAAAGGTCGCCACCACTGGCAAACTGTAAAAAGGGTCTGCGGATGACTTAAAGGTACTCAGCGGGTGTGAGACCTCAAAGTGTAGATAGCGTTGTAGATCTAAAGCTTTGTTTATGGTTAACATGGAGAGTACCCACGGCCTGAAGGACTTTATTACCTCAAACGCACAGGTCAGGGTCATGGATGCCTTTTGTGAACAGATCAACTAGGCTGCGTTGGACTTTAAGGGCCCGTTCACCCAAGATAACTGCCGCCCCTGCTATTTATAGGTTACCTCAATGGGACTCGCTCTTCTAGAAAACAGGAACAGGAATGCCTGCGCAATGTGGAAGTGATATGGCTGTGTCACAGTTGAGCGCCAAAGTATCATCCCATTACTGATTTCATAAAACATCACGCAGTACAGTTCTGAAGGTCATACCTTAACCACTAATGTACACTGGTACAAAAAAGTAGATATCCGAAATGAAAAACCAAAAGCCTTTCTTTTTTCAAGCACTATAAAAGCCCCAAAGTGTCCTACCTGTCCTGCTTTTCATTTCTGAACACCTCACCAGTCAGGCTGGTGATTGAACACAGCCAATATGCTTAAGCCCTGAAACAGAACCACAAACGCATCAGCAGCATACTGATATTTATATCCAAACGACAACAGATTATCGAACATCCCTTTGGCACTATTAACCGATGGTGAGATTATAACTACACCTGGCAAAAAGAAATACGGGAAGTAGGACGGATCTGAGATTGGTGTACCTGTGCTATAATCTTAAACGAATAATGAACTTCTTTCTCCAAAGAAATTGCTTCAAAAACTGCAAATCACAGGAAAATAAAAGAAAAAATATTTCTTGAAAACAGTTGTTAAAAATAACAAACTTCCGGCAAGGCTATATCAGAAAAGCGACTTGCAACAATTACTATCAAAACACAAATACGAAAACCAGAAAAGAAAGATGAGTGGACCCTTTTTGAACAGCCTGATTGCAGATGCAAGTATCTAATGGAATTAGTAATCAGTTTGTTTAAGCCGTTAAATTTAATATTTTTCATATTCATATATTTTTATATAATTTTATTTCCAGAGGAATATCTTTTTCCATTCCCTTTAACAACACTCCTGATTAGACCTGCAGTATTGGCTTGGTAATAATCTTTATTCTTGTTTTACGGCCCCCTGTTAAACACCTAAGTTTTACCTGTTTTTAAACTTATTTGTAGACCATAAAACCTTGCGCCATGAAAAGGATCCACCATGTTCTGCTGATTGCACTGCTATTCAGTTCCTGCAATAAAATCAGGGATTTTATTCCTAAACAACCAGCCATTCCTGAATTCAATAAAACGCTGGGTGGAACGGCCGATGACGTGGCCCGCTCTGTTATTCCTGCCCTGGATGGCGGTTACATAATGGCGGGTTATACAGAGAGTATTAATGGTGATGTCAGCGGTAATCACGGGTTTAATGATGCCTGGGTCGTTCACCTGAATAAAAGGGGGGAGATCTTATGGCAAAGAGCCTTAGGTGGCTCTGATTATGACGTAGCCAACTTTATAACGCACACCCCAGATGGTGGTTACATCCTGGCCGGCGGGACAGACAGCAATGACGGCGATGTGAGTGGTCAGCACGGAAACGGCGATGCCTGGGTGGTAAAACTCAATCCACAAGGCGGTATCCAATGGCAGCGAGCACTGGGCGGGTCCTCTTTTGATGCAGCCGATGCTGTTATTCCTGCTCTGGATGGTGGTTTCGTTATGGCAGGTCATACCAGCAGCAATGACGGCGATGTCAGTGGCCTGCATGGAAGTAGGGATGCCTGGGTGGTACGCCTGGATAATAGGGGGAACATTCAATGGCAGAAAACTCTGGGCGGCTCCGGTGCTGAGATAGCTCATTCTATATCCACCTCCCTGGATGGGGGTTATCTTATATCCGGTTACACGGAAAGTAATGATGGTGATGTGAGCGGCTATCATGGGGGACGGGACGCCTGGGTGGTCAAACTGGACAGGGACGGTGGTATTCAATGGCAAAGAGCCTTGGGCGGCTCCGGCTATGATATTGCATTTTCTCACAGCACAACACCGGATGGTGGTTACATCCTGGCTGGCAGGACAGACGGCAACGATGGCGATGTGAGTGGTCAGCACGGAAACGGCGATGCCTGGATAGTGCGGCTGGATAAAAATGGGTACATTCAATGGCAGAAAACACTGGGCGGTTCTGCCTTTGACCAGGCCATCTCTATTACCAATGCCTGGAAGAGCGGTTTTATCCTCGCCGGTCAAACAAGAAGCAATGACGGTGATGTCAGCGGTAACCACGGGCTTAATGATGCCTGGGTGGTAAAACTAAACCCGCAAGGCGCCATCTTATGGCAAAAAACGCTTGGCGGACCCAATTCTGATGGGGCCAACGCGATTAGCAGGTCCTTGTATAGTGGTTACATCATGGCTGGCTCTACCCAGGGAGATGAGTTGCTGGATGAAGATGATGAAGGGTTGACTGACGCCTGGGTTGTTACCTTGAATGATTGAAACCTGTATAGCTTTTTAAGGAAGTTAAAAGGATTTACTGAGCCAACAGCCTGTGTATAAACCCAAGGATTTGTAATGCGTAAAACAATGGATCGACAAAATCTAGCAGAATTATCAATGTAAATACGCCAGACCCTGGTTGCCGTTTACTGATATTGTAAGCAGCAGAAGCAGTGGTCACCAGTATTTTCATACTTCTTGATGAATTCCGAAAAGCTTCAGCGAGTATTTGTAAAAAGCATAATACAAAACAAAAAAAAGGAACTACCTACTGTAGTTCCTTTTCAATATGGGGTTTTAAAGCTTTTTACACCGCTTCGGCGCTCAAACGCTTTTGTTGTTTTTTGCGTTCTTCTTCGTCCAGTATGGTCTTGCGCATACGAATAAAGTTGGGGGTTACCTCAATGCACTCATCCTGCTGAATGTATTCCATACACTCTTCCAGGGTCATCAGGCGCTTGGGCGGTAAGCTTACCGTACCATCAGAACCGGAAGCCCGCATGTTGGTCAGTTTCTTTCCTTCATTAGGGTTTACCACCAGGTCACCCGGCTTGTTGTTCTCACCGATGATCATGCCTTTGTACACTTCCTCACCCGGATCTACAAAAAAGAAACCACGATCCTGCAGCTTGTCGATGGAGTAAGCGGTAGTCGTACCGGCTTCTTTGGCGATCAGTACACCATTGTTACGGCCGGGGATGGGGCCTTTCCAGGGTTTGTATTCCGAGAAACGGTGGTTCATCACGGCTTCACCGGCAGTGTTGGTCAGCATATTGGTACGCAGGCCCAGCAGTCCGCGGGAAGGAATGTCAAACTCCAGGTGTTGCATATCCCCTTTGGTTTCCATCACCAGCATTTCGCCTTTGCGGCGGGTTACCAGGTCAATCACTTTAGAGGCATATTCCTGCGGTACGTCTACCACCAGGGTTTCATACGGCTCACATTTTTTGCCGTCAATTTCTTTTACCAGTACCTGCGGCTGTCCAATGGTCAGCTCGTAACCTTCGCGGCGCAAGGTTTCCACCAGTACACCCAGGTGCAGGATACCACGTCCGTATACCATAAAGCTATCGGCGCTATCAGTATCTTTCACCCGCAGGGCCAGGTTCTTCTCTGTTTCCTTCATCAGGCGGTCGCGCAGGTGGCGGGAGGTTACAAACTTACCATCCTTGCCAAAGAAAGGCGAGTTGTTGATGGAGAACATCATGTTCATCGTTGGCTCGTCTACGCTGATCACGGGCAGCGCTTCAGGAGCTTCAAAATCGGCAATGGTATCACCAATGTTAAAACCTTCCAAACCCACAACAGCGCATAGGTCGCCTGACACAACTTCACTTACTTTCTTTTTACCCATGCCTTCAAACACGTACAGTTCGCGTACACGTTGTTTCTTCACCACACCGTCGGCCTGCATCAGGGAGATGGGCTGGTTTTCTTTTATAGTACCGCGGCTTACTTTACCAATGGCTATACGGCCCAGGAAAGAAGAATAGTCCAGTGAAGTGATCTGCATTTGCAGGGTACCTTCTGCTACTTTAGGAGCCGGCACGTGCTTTAAAATACCATCCAGCAAAGGATTGATATTATCAATGGGCGTCAGGCTGTCGTTGAACCAGCCGTTTTTGCCCGAACCATAATAAGTGGGGAAATCCAGCTGCTCTTCGGAGGCGTCCAGGTTAAAGAACAATTCAAAAACCGCATCGTGCACCTCATCGGGACGGCAGTTGGGCTTATCTACTTTATTGATTACCACAATCGGTTTGAGGCCCAGCGCCAGGGCCTTTTGCAGCACAAAACGGGTTTGCGGCATGGGGCCTTCAAAGGCATCCACCAGCAAAATCACCCCGTCGGCCATTTTCAGTACCCGCTCTACCTCGCCGCCAAAGTCGGCGTGGCCAGGGGTATCAATGACGTTAATTTTTACGCCTTTATATTCTACAGCAGCGTTTTTACTGAAAATAGTGATGCCCCGCTCACGTTCCAGATCGTTGTTGTCCATAATCAGCTCACCGGTTTCCTGGTTGTCGCGGAACACCTTGGTACTGTGCAAGATTTTGTCAACCAGCGTGGTTTTACCGTGGTCAACGTGGGCAATGATTGCAATGTTTCTAATATCCATAAGTTAAAATGCGTTGATTTTGTTGAATGTGCTGATGGATTTACAGGGCCATTCAACGCTTCAACATCCCTTTAGGGGCCGCAAAGGTATGCGAATTCGGTGGGGGAAACGACCGGCAAACCGGACTTTACAAAAACTTTTTCATAACTCATTTCAAGAGGGGCAGGCGCCGGCAGCTGCTCCAGAACCCAAATATGATAAAAATGCTTCAGGTTTGCTTGTTTTAAGCATCGTTTAGAACCCAAAAATGAATACCACCCTGCTTAAAGTTGAATCGCTGCTAAACCCATAAAACGAAGGGCGTGAAGGCGGCACCGCTAAACCGGAATTTGTTCAAAACCCCATACCCGCTTTACAAAAAGCGTTTGATCACATTGATCAGTAAGGTCAGCAAAAGGCTCAGCAGGATCATGGTAGTGATGGGGAAATAAAAGCGGAAGTTGTCCCTTTCCACCCGGATGTCACCCGGCAGCCGGCCAATCCAGTGCAGCTTATCGCCCAGAAAGTAAACAATCAGGCCTATTACCACCACGGCCACGCCTATAAAAATGATGTATTTGCCCCAGCTTTGATCCATGCTTAAAATTACACCATAACTGGTTGAAGGAATAGTTGAATCTTTACAGCCATGAAAATACTCTGGCTTTTTATCCTGTTGATAGGTTGGAGCACCGCTGCCGGCGCACAGGACAGCTGGAAGGTGGTGCACAACAAAAAGCAAAAGCTGCAGGCCACCGGCGAAGACAAGGTTCAAAACACCATTATTCTTTCACAAGCAGACTTGGCAAAAAAAGGAAGTTTGTGTGTGCAATACCGGGAACAAAAGCCACGCGGGGACTGGAAGCGGACCCTGGCCCTGTTTGACCAAAAGGATACCAGACTGGTGCAGCAGGAGGGCACGGTGCTGGAAGTCCCTAATGCCGAACTGCGGGCCTTGGCCGATAGCGTACCGGTGGTTGAGGTGTACACCTGGGCGCTCCCTGCCGATCCCAACCTGGCGGCCACTGTGCGGGTGCGGCGGGTGCATTTGTGCACCCTGCAGCTCAAGGTGAAGCCTTGAAAAAGGAATTAAAAAAGCAAACTTCTTTAAAAACCCATATACCCATATCTTCCGGATCATTTTCCATCATGCGTCGTTTTGTTTATATCATCAATCCAGTTTCGGGCACCCGCGGTAAGGCATCCCTGCAGCAAAAAATAGAACAGCTGACCACCAAGGCCGGCTTTGCCTACGATATTGTTTATTCGGCCCGGGATGGCAATTATGATTTTCTGCACCCGGTGATTAAGGAAAAAGGCGTGACGGATGTAGTGATTGCCGGCGGCGACGGGACCATCAACCAGGCGCTGAATAACCTGAAGCACCTGGACGTGCAGTTTGGCATTGTGCCCTGCGGCTCCGGAAATGGTTTGGCCTTTAGTGCCGGTATTTCCAAAAACATCGACAGGGCATTGCAAGTTGTTTTTGCCGGTAAAACGGTGTGGTCCGATGCTTTTTTGATCAACCAGCACTTTGCCTGCATGCTGTGCGGCCTGGGCTTTGATGCCGAAGTCGCCCACAGCTTTGCCAACGATCCCAACCGGGGTTTGAGCACCTACATTAAAAAGTCGGTACAGCATTTTTTTACCGCCCAGGCTTACCCCTTCGAGTTGCAATTTGGCCCCGCCCCTTTGAAACTGGAAGCTTTTTTTATATCCATTGCCAACAGCAACCAGTTTGGCAACCATTTTACCATTGCACCGCAAGCTAGCCTTACCGACGGCCTGCTGGATGTGGTGATCGTCAACAAGCAGAGCAAATGGAACCTGCTGCTGCAAACGGCGCGGCAGGTAACCGGCTACAACAAACTGCAGCAGGTAGAACTGCTCAATAAAGACGCCAGTGTCATCTACTTTCAAACCGACGCGCTGACCATTCAAAACAAAGGCTTTGCACCCATGCACCTCGACGGCGACCCCATCGGCACCGCTCCTGTTATAGAGGTGCGGCTTTTAAAAAAGTGCTTTCGCCTTATTGTGCCCTAGTTAAAAATTGAGGCTGGTTCAGCAGGCTCGATATGCGGTGAAAGCTTTCCAGGTTTTGCCGGGACTGCAGCGAGCCGGTAATGTCTTTTTTCTCCCTTTGGGTCAGGTGAAAACTGAGGGCCGCCTTGTTTTCTTCCTTGCTGGGTACGTACTGAAACACCACGTTGTGAATGGGAAAATTGGCGGTGCTGGTAAAGTACGACAGCATGTCGCTCTGGCCATACTCCATCATCTTATACCAGTTGTGCTGCAGCAGCAAAAAAGGCTTGACCGCGTTGTCGGTGATGTTATCCGATTCGTAGGGGTTTTCCCAGCCGCCGTCCATGCGGTCCCGTATTTGAATGACCACAATGCCGCTGGTGTTTTGGGTAATCCAGTCCTGCATGGCCGTTACAAAGCGCAGGGCATTTTCCAGGCCATAGTTGTCTCTAAGACCGCCGTCCATTACGTCAATGACCGGTTCGGAGGGCAACCATACGTTGGGCAACACAATGGGAAAGGTGGCGTTCATGCGCAGGATGGTCAGCATGCGCAAATCAAAAGGGCTTTGCCGTGCAAAAAATGTAGTAAAGTCAATGGCATCAGGGTTGTTTATTTTACTGACGCCGGAATCCAGTACCGGCTGCGCCATAAAGCGCAACGGCTGGGAGCTGATCAGCATTTTTTTGCCGTCGCGGGTAATCACCGTATGGTAAAACATCAGCGGGATAAGCGCCGCCGCTTCATCGGCTTTATAGTCTTTCAGCTGTTTGTCCAATACACCTTTGGTATTGCTGTTCAGGGCACTTTCAAACGAAAAGCCGCGGTCGCGCAGGTAGGTGTTGTGGCCAATGGTAAACTTTTGTTCCGGCGCAAAAATATCGCGAGCTACAAAAGAAGAAAAGGTCGGGTTTAAAAGATCTTTGGAGATGTTGTCCACGTATTGCTGTTCCTGCAGCCGAAGGGCCGGGTTGCTCAGCCGCTGGCGGTACAATTCGCGGAAGTAAGTAGCCCCGATCATACCACCCGAAGCCCCGGTAATCAAAAAGGTTTTTTTCATAAACTGTCCGCCGGTAATGCTGTCCAGTTGCTGCAGCACGTTGAGCGTAAAGGTAGCGCTGCGGGTGCCGCCACCGCTGGTAGTTACCAGCACCATTAAAGGCTTGTCGTTCATTTGCCGGGCCTTCCACCGTTCCATAATTTGCATCATGTTCTGCCGGTCGTGTTGTATGTTGGTGGCAGCGGCATGCTGCTGCAACCCTTCTATCGTATAGTGTGGCCGCTGGGCCACATTGGTATAATCCATTCCATAGGCCTTATTGGTCGGGTCGATATAGTCAAACTGGTACAGCAGGTTCAGCAGCAGCAAAAACAGGATAAAGACCGGTATGATCCAGCTTTGTAAAAAATAAGTAAGGGCACCGGATACGCCGATCAGGATGGCAAAAAAAATGGTAATGCTGGCGGCCGCCGGCAGCTGAAAAGCCCGGTAATCCAGGAAAAAGCCGATGACGATCAAAAACAGGTAAGCCACCAGTACGCTAACCACGGCCGCAAAGTGGTGCCGCTTAAAAATCTTGTCCATCAGCTCCTGCGAGTAGTGCGAAACATCGCGGCAGCGTCGGATGCGCCAGAAAGAATCTAAAAACCATTCGGAATGAATGAGCGAGTTGGCACTCAGGGCATTAGCGTGGTGCTCCGGCTGCAGTTGGGCTATGAGGTTTTTGGCATTGTTAAACAGCGGCTGCAGCTTTCTTAATATAGACCGGTCGGCCTTTAAAAAATAAAGAAAAGACAGGATGAGGATCAGGGACAGGCCCAGCAAAAAACCGCCCGTTAAAAAAATAATCTCCACGTTAGGGATCAGTTCTTTGTAATGGGCAAACTGGTAGGCCTTGACTAAATAAAACGCCAGGAACGACAGTGGAATAATACTGTTGTTGACACAGTATTTTAAAAAAGGATATTGGGTGGCGGCCAAAAAGGTAAAATGACGGCTGAACAGGATAAAAGTGGTAATGTTCCAGCACATGATGAACACGCCAATGGAGATGCCCACCAGGGCCGCACTCATGG
>JAEWAC010000273.1 GCA_023391895.1 Bacteroidota bacterium | reverse complement strand
CAAGGCCGAAACGATTGTTTATGATTCCCAGCTGGTAGCGCAAAAATACTTGACCGGCCTTGCTTATATGATCATGATCCTGTGGGTGATGTACGGCATCGGGTTTTCCATAGTAGGGGTTAAGAATGCCCTGTTCTTTGCCGTGCTGTGCGGCCTGCTGGAGATTGTGCCTTTTGTGGGCAACCTCACCGGCACGGTGCTTACCATCGGCACCTCGCTGATACAAGGCGGCGACATCAACCTGGTGATTGGCATTGTGATCACCTATGGCCTGGTGCAGTTTATACAAACTTATATTATAGAGCCGCTGGTGGTGGGGGCGGAGGTTAGCATTAATCCCCTGTTTACCATCATTGGTATTGTGGCCGGCGAAATGGTATGGGGCATACCGGGTATGATACTTGCAATACCTATTATAGGAATCGTCAAAATCGTTTGCGATAACGTAGAGCCCTTAAAACCGATCGGATTACTGTTGGGCCAGTCCAACGGAAAGAAAGGCAAGGGGTTTATTGAAAAAGTAAAAGGCTGGTTTCGCTAGCAGTTATTATGAAACTC
Organism: Bacteroidota bacterium; assembly: GCA_023391895.1. Lineage (GTDB taxonomy): Bacteria > Bacteroidota > Bacteroidia > Chitinophagales > Chitinophagaceae > Flavisolibacter. The sequence continues at coordinate 5,319 of JAEWAC010000273.1, read as the reverse complement.
AACAAAAGAATATTAGCTTTGGCCAGTATCCCACTACCTGTTCCTGTAATCTTGTGAAATTCCCACCCTGTTTCACCCATACAAGCCCCCATCTATTCTTTGAAAAATAATGCTGATGTTTTAAGTCCATTTCCTGGAGAAACGCAATAGCAACTGCATGGTTGGGCGCACCCAGTGTTCCTGTATGCAGTCCTGGTTCGTAGCATGAAAACAATTTGGCTGTAAACCTTAAACATCATTTGCATGAAGCAATTTTACTTAACCCTAAGTATTGTTACGCTATTTTTCCAAGTGCAGGCCCAGAGCTTCTCCATGGACGATTTAGTCAGTCTTACCCATTTTCCCAGTGCCCGTTTTGATAACTACCTGGCTAAAAAAGGTTACCGTGCCGCCGGGTCCAGTGCCGGCACCGACAGCCTGGCCTATACCTATTTTAATAAAAAGGGCAAAGACGAACAGCCGGAAAAACAGATCTTAAAAGTAGGAAAAGAAAATACGGCCGTGGTGGCTTACCAGACCACCGAGAAAACCGAGTATGACCGGTTGAGCGAGCAGTTAAAGGCCAACGGTTACCGGTTTACCCACGACCTGTCCGGCCAGGGGCTGTACCAGAAAGGCAGCGTGACCATTACCACTCGTCAGGAAAGGGGTGATAAAACCCTATACAGTTTTATTGTAGAGAATAAGCCGCTGCCCAGGCCAAGGGATATTTTGTATGCAGAAGATTTTTTGCAGCTGGCCTCGCACGAGTACCTTGTAGCGGTATTTGGTGAAGGCAACGTAAAAAAAGACGTATTTTATTTTTCCGAAAACGAAGTCAACAAGTGTTCGGTACTGTTTCCCAATACCAATATGCAGGTAATATTTATCTGGCACGACCAGGTAAGCAACCGCGGCATTGATTTTTTGCTGATTGGCGGTCACCTGCGGGCCGAAAGCTCGATAGATTATCACAAGCAGGTAGAGCTGAACGCCTGGCAGTCCAGGCTGGGTATCTGGTCAGGTATGAGCCTGCAGGAACTCCAGGATATAAACGGGAGCAACCTGTCCATTTTTGGCTGGAACACCGAGCAGCCGGGTGTGGTGTCGCCCAAAAACAAGGGCAAGATCAATTTCAAAAACCTGGGCATCGTGCTCAACTGCCTGGACTGTAACGAAGACCGGTATTACAGCAAAAGCAACCTGATCAACTCCGCCGACCTGCTGGCACAGGGCCGCCGGGTGTATGTTTCCACCATTATTATTTTGCCCGAGAAACACCAGGAATAACGTAGCTAAAAAGTAAGAGCTGGTGCTTTTCATACAAGCTCTGGCGTCGAATGGACCTTGTAAGAGGTTACTATTTAAAAGCCAGAGGGCGGCCCCCTTCCTCTGATCCCTCCCCGGTGGAGAGGGAGACCGGGCAATGGATTTTATTTCTGCTTTAGAATGTACGTATGGGTTTTTGAATGTTTTTCACCTATAGTTGACAGATGACAGTGGACAACAGGGAAAGTCTTTCAAAAACCTATACGGCTCCTCTATCTGCGAAATCCTTTCTTTAATCTGTGTAATCCGCGATCCAACTTCTTCAAAAACCCATACTCAACTATTCAATCATTCGACTCTTTCAAAATCCCATACTGATTTTACCAATCTGTGAAATCCTTATAAAATCTGTGTAATCTGTGATCCAAAAATCCATACCAACGGCACTTAACTTCCTGTTAACCTCTTTTCCATTTTTCTAAGTATTTTATTACGGAACTTTAGTACCTCATTTTCCTGGCACACGGCATTTTAAAAAGGAATAGTCCGAAAAGGGTTTTAGATAGTGGTTTTATGGAATAGCTCAATAAGAAGCTTGTGCCGGAATAACGTTATTCCTTCCCCGTTTAAACGGTTGGTTCTTCTTTCTGGCCGATGAGTGAAACGCCGGTTTGAAATCATTGAAAAGGAGGCATGTATGACTGCCGGACTTACTAAAAAACGCATTACCGATTATTCCAAAGCCTACTGGCGGGAGATACTGGCGTTTTTTTGTCTGCTGATGGGTATTTATTTCCTGAGGCAGGAAAGGCATGAAATAGGTATGCTGCTCCCTTATTTGCGGCAGGCCAACCATTTGGGGTGGCTGTTTGTGGTCACCGGCCTGTTTGTTTTGCTGCAAGCCGGCATGTATGTACAAAGTTTCCTGGCGGTGCATACACCACTGAAATGGCGTTATGCCGTGGAGCTTTTTTTGAAGCGCAACCTGTTAAGCGTTTTTTTGCCCGGCGGTGGTGTGAGTGCACTGGCGTATGTGCCGCTCAATGTAAAAAAAGCGGTAAAGCAAAAGGTAAGCATTTACCAGGCCTCGGCCCTGTTTGGCTTTGCAGGCGTACTTTCTACGCTAATTATCTCCCTGCCGGTCTTGTTCCTGAACACCGGTGTGGTGAGCCGCTCCTATGCTATAACAGCGCTGGTTATGATTGTGGCAGTTGTGGTGGTCGCCATCGTCTTTTTAATGGCCCTGCAAACTAAGGGACGGTTCTATCGTTTCCTGCACAGCAGGTTTGCTTCATTGATGATGGAGGTAGATACTTTATCCGATGTATCAATAAACAAAAAGCCTTTTGCAGGGGCGGTAGCTGCCTCCATAGGTGTGGAGCTATGCGGCATTGTGCACCTGTACCTGGCTATGCTGGCCGTTGGAGCCACGCCTTCTTTGGCCGCTGCAGGCATTGCCTATATTGTGGCTACTTTACTAATGGTGGCTTCGCCCTTTTTAAAAGGATTAGGCGCAGTGGAATTATCGTTAGTGTACGTGTTGAGCTCTTTTGGTTATGTGCCGGTTCAGGCATTGGCCATTGTTATTATTTACAGGGTGTTTGAATTCTGGCTGCCCCTGCTGGGCGGGCTGATCGCTTTTTTGCTCAAAGGAAAAGATATTTTTTTGCGTCTCTTTCCGGCCTTTTCTGTTTTTTTCCTGGGCGTTATCAATTTCCTGTCGGTGTTAACGCCTCCGCTGCTGCAGCGTTTTCATTGGATAAGAACCTGGGTGCCCCGTGAAGCCATTCATGCCTCCAACCTGTTTGTTCTGCTCACCGGTTTTACCTGTATAATTACCGCCACATTTTTGGTAAAAGGATGGCGAACCGCCTGGTGGATTGCCCTGGTCATTGCTTTGCTGTCAATACCTACGCACCTGATCAAGGCACTGGATTATGAAGAAGCGATGATTGCCGCTGCCGTAGGCTGCATTCTGTTGTTAACACGCCGGCAATACAGGTTGAAAAGTAATCCCCGGCTGGTGCGTATAGGCTTGAAAGTAGCGCTGGCGGCTTTTGCAGCCCTTCTGGTTTACGGTATTGCCGGGTTTTACTTTTTGAAAGTTCGGCATTTTGGGGTGGATTTTACCTGGCAGCAGTCTGTACTGAATGCGATCCGGGCTTTTGTCTTGCTGCAACCCATAGGCCTGGCGCCCAAAACCGCTTTTGGCCGTGAGTTTATTACTTCTGCTTATTTCTTGGGAGGCAGCGCCTGGTTGTTTTTGCTGTATACCTTCATAAAGCCCTACTGGCCGCTCCATCCTAAAACGGAGGCGGTAAAAGAAAGCGTGCTGCAACTGGTACAGCAATATGGACATTCCACGCTGGATTATTTTAAAATAACAGGGGAGAAGCTGTTTTTTCTTTCTGCCCGTCACCAGGGATTTATTGCTTATGCGGTTACGGGCCAGTTTGCCATTGTGCTGGAGGAACCGGTATGTGCAGAGGCCGTAAAAACGGCGGTCTTGCGCGAGTTTGAAGCTTACTGTCGCCAGGCAGGTTTGAAAACGGCCTTTTACCGGGTCGGTGAACACAGCCTGAACTACTTTACACCTTTTAAAAAGCGGAAGTTGCTGATTGGCCAGGAAGCTATTATGGAGGTAAGCCAGTTCAGTTTGAATGGCAAAAGCAAAAAAGCACTACGTAATACGTTGAACAGCCTGAAACAAAAAGGCTACAGCACCCGCTTATGCCCGGCGCCGCAAAGCGACGCCTTTCTGCAGGAACTAAAAGCCGTATCTGATGAATGGCTGCAGCATAACCATTTTAAAGAAATCAATTTTGCGCAGGGAACCTTTGATGCGGCCGTCTTAAAGAACCAGGATGTGATCGCCGTTTTTCTGAATAACCGCGTCGTGGCTTTCCTCAACATCGTTCCGGACTTTGCGCCTGATGAATGTACCTACGACCTGATCCGCAAAACGGCCGAGGCGCCAGCCGGCTGCATGGATGCGCTGCTGATGGCCCTGATCCAGGAGGCGCAACAAAGAGGCTGGCGCTACCTGAATTTAGGTTTGGTGCCTTTGTCGGGTGTTACCGAGGCGCAAAGCACGGCAGAGCAACTGATCCAGTATGCCTATGCCCGCTTCAAACGTTTCCGGCCGTTTCAGGGGTCAAGGGCTTTTAAGGAAAAATATGCCTCTACATGGGTGAATAAATACCTGGTCTATGAAAATGATTTTGACTTACTGCAATTACCCGCAGCCTTGAATAAGGTGATGAAATACCCTCATGCCTAAATATAGTTGTATGAAGCAGGCTATGTTATTTTTGATGTTTGTATGGATGTTCGTAAAGGCGGAGGTGTCGCATACAATTATGCCGCCTGCACTGGAGCCTTCTATTCGTCTTAATAGTTCCGATACTTCCAAACCTATTCTTTTTTATATCAGTGGTGATGGGGGCTGGAATCCTTTTTCCTTATCCTTAATGCAGCAGTTTAATAAAGAAGGTTTTGCTGTGATTGGGTTGAATGCCAAAGAATATTTCTGGACCCGGAAAATGCCGGAGCAGGCTGCCCGTGAGGTTGGTGCGATGCTGCAACAGTATCTGAAGGCCTGGCACCGTAAATCCATTATTATGGCAGGGTATTCTTTTGGTGCGGATGTCGCCCCTTTTATCCAGGCCCGGTTGAACGCCGGCGTGTCCGGTGCTGTTACCCATACCTTGCTGCTGTCGCCTTCCGGCAAAACTGATTTTGAGGTGCATTACCTGGAGATGATGGGATGGGATCTTAATAAAGGCTGGCCTGTAATAACGGAAATCAATAAGCTCCTGAGTACGGTGGTATTGGTATTTGGCAGCCAGGAAAATACTTCTTTGGTGAAAAGTGTTACGTTGAAAAAAGTGCAAACCATCCTGCTGCCGGGCGGCCATCACTACGAAGAAAACACCCAACTGGTGGCGGATAAAATTATAGCTGCACTGCGATGAAGGCCGGGAGGAAGCAGTTTAAAGTCTAAAGTTTAAGGTTTAAAGTTGAAAGTTCTCGAGTTCACCAGTTCACTTGTTCACGAGTTGGATCACAGAT
>JAEWAC010000264.1 GCA_023391895.1 Bacteroidota bacterium | reverse complement strand
TACCACGGCGTACCGGAGCGGCATATTTATAAAGGCGACATTACGGGCCAGCATTGCCTGAAAGTGGCTAATTGCTGCGAAACACCCTCACCGGCGCACCAGTATTGTTACCGGCACCAGTGCTGGGCAACCACCAAACTGGTGACCGAAAGGCTGGGTATTCCCAAAGAAAAGTGGGGTTTTTCGTTTCAGTCGCGCCTGGGCAGAGATCCCTGGCTGCAGCCGTACACCGCCCAGCGGCTGGAAGAATTGCCAAAGGAAGGTGTAAAAAAAGTGCTGGTGGTATGCCCCGCTTTTGTAAGTGATTGTTTGGAAACCCTGGAAGAAATTGCCGAAGAAGGCAAAGAAACTTTTATGCATGCCGGCGGCGAAAGCTTTGAAATGATTCCCTGCCTGAATGTGAATCCGCTTTGGGTGAATGCCCTGGTCAAGTGGGTGCAGAATTATGTTGGCGGAAATAAAGAAATGGTGCTGGAAGAAATGAAAAAGTAAAAATGTAAAATGACAGTCCTGATGTTTTCTTCTTTTTATATTTTTCATTTTACCTTTTCCATTTAAATATCCATGTATTTCTACATCAAAGCCTTACACATCATCTTTATTGTTACCTGGTTCAGCGGGCTGTTTTACATCGTGCGGTTGTTTATTTATAATACAGAAGCCGCGGAGAGGAGCGAGCCTGAAAAGTCCATATTGCAAAAGCAGTTTGCCCTCATGATCAAGCGGCTTTGGCTGGGCATTACCTGGCCATCAGCCGTGCTGACGCTTGTTTTTGGCCCGTGGATGTGGTATTTATATGGCGCCCTGCCGCAATGGCTGGTGATTAAACTACTTTTTGTAGTGGGTTTGTATGCGTACCATTTTACCCTGCACGCCATTTATCAGCAACAGATGCATGGGGTTTTTAAATATTCTTCCCAGCAGTTAAGGGTCTGGAACGAAGTGGCTACGATTTTTTTAGTAGCTATTGTCATGCTGGTAACAGTTAAGCAAAGCCTCAGTTTTGTGTGGGGACTGGTGGGTTTGATAGGCTTTGTCATCGTGCTGATGAGCGCCATCAAAATTTACAAAAACATAAGGGCCCGGAACTGATATAGGTTTTTCAAGAAGTGTACGGCGGCCGTGCGGCGGTTACACTTTATGCTTTTTCTGACGCCTGTGTAACCGGCCTTTCCTCATTGCATAAGTTTTGACGTAAGTGGGTCGCCCGCCGATGGCAGAACCTTCTTTATTTCGTCCAGGGCTAAATTTTAAAGTGGTCTATAGCATTTTAAAAGCCTCGCAGTGCGGGGCTTTTTTTATATGTATATCAGCTGTAAGTAAAAATACCTCGGGCTTTTATACGAAACTGTTATCCGTATGATGATTGATAGGCAACGGCTAATAAAACAGGTATAGGATCAGGATAAAATAAACTCCTTCAAAATCCCATAGTAGTAGTGCTGCTGTGTTGTCCCTGCACTTTCCCTTTTGCAACAACCTCATTTCGTACTCTGGATAGCGGCCTGCTATGAGTATTCACCATTGACCATTCACCATTGACGAAAAGATTTCATCCAGTTGAAAACAATTTTGTTTAAGGTTCCATTATCTGCGGCAGTGTATTGGCTTTATTCAAATCACCACATTCTTTTCCAAAGTTGGTGCGGATATGGTTGGTCAGGCATTCGGACCGCAAGTTGGAAAAAGGATGGGTGCGGAAGAAATCTTCTACCTGGCTGTAGCGGTTTTCATTACTGGCCATTTCCTTCCAGAAAGCCACTGCGGTGCACACATCATAATCCAGTTCGTTGGTAAGGTTGATGCCGTAATAGTCTGCTTCCAGCTCGTTTTTTTGGTTAAAGGAAGCGGTGAGCAATTGCTTGAGCTGCAGGTACGTGCCCGCATTATTTTCACCAAAGATCTTGCTCGAAAGTTGGATGTCCTGTATAGTGGCTTTGATGTGGCCCATTTCGGAATGACCAATTTCGTGACCCACAATGGCGTATAGCAGGGCCTCTTTTCCTTTGCATTTTTCCAGCATGCCCGCTGTAATGTAAATGCGGCCGCCAAACGTAAAGGCGTTGACTACAGTATCGGCCAAGGCATAAATGGCATAACCAATTTCGGACGGGTTTTCCCGCGCCGCCAGCAATTGTTTCAAAACTCCATTCAGCTTTTGATTCAGGGCTTTGTCGGTAAGGAGCTTGAACTGCTTTTCCTGCAGCATCTGCTGGTGAAACGCCAGGCCATAAGCGGTTTGGATGCTGTCGGTAATGCTTTTTTCCGATACCGCCAGGTCGCGAATGAGGTCGCCCGCCTGGCCCAGCCGCCGGTTAAATTTGCCACCCCCTACGGCACTGTCCAGGCAACTGAAGGAGTAGGTGGAAGCTGTTTTCTTGCTGCCTTTGTTAAAATAGCGGTCTACTTCGTTGCAACTCCCAATCGTAATGCTGATCATCAAAATGCCCAATATCCTAATCATACCGTGCAAACTACAAAACCGGCGCCAAAGAAAAGCAGCCACCCGGGGTTTTAGCGGATGAGGGTAGTGGTGCCTTTTTGCGTAATGCTGTTGCCTTTAATGTTATTTCCTTTAAAAGTCCATATAGGTTAACGGCAGTGCACTTGGCTGCTATTAGTAGCAATTATCACCATTCGCAGGTCTGCAAAAGCGGCAGATGAAAAAAGAAACATCTTCAAGGCGGTCAATTTCTTTCAAAAGCTCATATGGGCAGATATGGGCCATGCATATCAATTTTTCAATATTCTATAATATCTCTACCTGTCATATTTTCTTAACTTTGCAGCTATTTTTTAAACCAAGTTGAAGCTGATATATGGCCGCTCGATATAAAGAATTTAAGCATTTGAACCTGCCTTCCGTTGAAAAAGAAGTTTTGGAAAGATGGAAGCAGCAGCAAGCCTTTGAAAAAAGCATAGCATTACGCAGTGAGGCTCAGCCTTTTGTGTTTTACGAAGGCCCGCCCTCTGCCAATGGCATGCCCGGCATTCACCATGTAATTTCCCGTACATTGAAAGACCTGGTGTGCCGCTACAAAACCATGCAGGGGTTTCAGGTGCAGCGTAAAGGCGGCTGGGATACCCATGGCCTGCCGGTAGAGTTGGGCGTGGAAAAAGAGCTGGGCATTACCAAGGAAGATATCGGCAAAAAAATATCGGTTGCAGAGTACAATCAAAAATGCCGCGAGGCGGTATTGCGCTATAAAGACAAATGGGACGACCTGACCACCAAAATGGGTTACTGGGTAGATCTTCAAAATCCCTATATCACGTTTACCAACGAGTATATCGAAAGCCTGTGGTGGAGCCTCAAGCAGTTGTACAACAAGGGTTTATTATATAAAAGCGTGTCCATTCAGCCGTATTCGCCGGGGGCGGGCACCGGGCTGAGCTCGCATGAGCTGAACCAGCCAGGTACGTATAAAATGGTAAAAGATACCTCAGCCGTGGCTATGTTCAAGGCGGTCAACAATGCACAGTCACAGTTCCTGTTTGATGCCCTTGCGACCAACGGTCAACCAACATCTACCAAGGAGATTTTCTTCCTGGCCTGGACCACTACGCCCTGGACGCTGCCCTCCAACCTGGGGTTGGCGGCCGGTCCAGCCATTGATTATGTACTGGTAAAAACCTTTAATCCCTATACCCACCTGCCGGTAAATGTGGTTTTAGCAAAGGCCTTATTAGGCAAATACTTCAAGCCCGAAGGCGAGCATGGGGATTTTGAAAACTATACGGCTGAAACCAAATTGCTTCCCTGGACCATCCTGGCCGAGTTTAAAGGAAAGGACCTGGAAAATCTGGCGTACGAACAACTGCTGCCCTACGAGGCCAACTCTTTAGAGGCGGTTCAGTCTATTACGCCGGATGCCCAACCGTTCCGGGTGTTGCTGGGCGATTTTGTAACCACCGAAGACGGTACCGGTATTGTGCACATTGCCCCGGCCTTTGGTGCGGATGACTTTAAAGTAGGTAAGAAGTATAACATCGGCATCCTGACCCTGGTAGACCGCGAAGGTAAATTTGTGGACGGATTAGGAGAGTTCAGCGGCCGTTATATAAAAGATTATAAGAACGAGGAAAGCTTTGTAGATGTCAACGTAGACATTTCTGTAAAGCTGAAAAAAGAAAACCGCGCTTTTAAAGTAGAAAAATATGAGCACAGCTATCCCCACTGCTGGCGTACCGACAAACCGGTGGTATACTACCCACTGGATGCCTGGTTTATTAAAACCACGGCCCTGCGCGACCGCATGGTAGAGCTGAACAAGACCATCAACTGGAAGCCGGCCGCTACCGGTACCGGCCGCTTCGGCAACTGGCTGGAGAACATGGTGGACTGGAACCTGAGCCGCAGCCGCTACTGGGGTACCCCTTTGCCAATCTGGCGTACTGAAGATGGTAGCGAGGAAAAATGCATTGGGTCTATTGATGAGCTGAACGCTGAAATCAGGAAAGCCAATGAAGTGCTGGGTGGCGATGTCAACAAAAATTACCTGCATGATGGCATTCTGGACCTTCATAAACCCTATGTGGATGAGGTAGTACTGGTGTCTGACAGTGGTCAGCCCATGCACCGCGAACCGGACCTGATTGACGTGTGGTTTGATTCGGGTGCCATGCCATTTGCCCAGTGGCACTACCCGTTTGAAAATAAAGAAACCTTTCAGCAGAACTTCCCGGCCGATTTTATCTGTGAAGGTGTGGACCAGACCCGCGGCTGGTTTTATACCCTGCATGCCCTGGGTGTGATGCTGTTTGACTCCGTGGCTTATAAAACAGTGGTTTCCAACGGGCTGGTGCTGGACAAGAACGGCAATAAAATGAGTAAGCGCCTCGGCAACGTGGTAGATCCGTTCCAGACCATTGAACAGTTTGGCGCCGATGCCACCCGCTGGTACCTCATCACCAACGCCTCGCCCTGGGATAACCTGAAGTTTGATATTGAAGGCATCAAAGAAGTGCAGCGCAAATTCTTTGGTACCTTATATAATACGTACCAGTTTTTTGCCCTGTACGCCAATGTGGATGGCTTTACCTTTAAAGAAGCCTATGTGCCGGTGGCAGAGCGGCCCGAAATTGACCGCTGGATCCTGTCGAGCCTGCAGAGCCTGGTGAAAAAAGTAACCGTCGCCTTTGATGAGTATGAACCTACCCAGGCCGGCCGCCTGATTGAAGATTTTGTGGATGAGCACCTGAGCAACTGGTATGTACGCCTGTGCCGTCGCCGTTTCTGGAAAGGAGAGTACGAGCAGGATAAGATCTGCGCTTATCAAACCTTATACGAGTGCCTGGAAACTGTGGTACGCCTGATGGCACCCATCTCGCCCTTCTTTAGCGATGAGCTGTTCCTGAACCTGAACGCCGTAACCGGTAAGCACCCGGAAGCCTCCGTGCACCACGTCTTGTTCCCAACGGCCAAAGAAGAGCTGATCGATACCCTGCTGGAAGAACGAATGGGCCTGGCGCAGGATGCCTCCTCCCTGATCTTGTCCTTACGGAAGAAAGCCGACATCAAGGTGCGCCAGCCGCTGCAAAAAGTGCTGATCCCGGTGCTCAACCCGGCCATGGAACAACAATTGCAACGGGTAGAAGATCTTATTAAGGCAGAGGTTAATGTAAAAGAGGTTGAATACCTTACCGATAC
>JAEWAC010000251.1 GCA_023391895.1 Bacteroidota bacterium | reverse complement strand
AGCCAGGTTTTGCTACCCAGTTGCCCACGCCGGTCTTTTCATTGCTGATATAAATACCAAAACTCGGTTGAAGTTAAATGGTCGCAGATCATTTACCTGGAGGCTCTCAATTCTTTGAGAGCCTTTTTTTATCGCAGATTACACGGATTTTTGAAGGATTACGCAGATGTCTGAGCCATGATTTGGGGGATTAGGAGGAGTTGTAAGTTTTAAGTATTAAGTTGAGGAAGAAGGCGAAAGTGAAAAGGCACAAGCAAAAAGTAGAGCAGCCAGACTGGTGCAGCGCCTTATCCCGCATGAACTGCAGAGAGGTATTGCTGTAGAAAAGACTAGGGGGATACAGCGCCTGCAGTATTTTAGCAAAACACGCAAAAAGATTTGAACTTCTTCAAAAACCCATAGGACTCTCCATAACTTATTACTTACCACTTATTACTTCTTCCTTGTGCGTGGGCAAGGCCAAAGGGGCGGAGCCATCGGGTTGGCCTTGAACTTTTTGCTTACTTTTTCGGGGAGAAAAAGTAAGAAGCGCTACCTACAGAAGTACAAACCATAGTCATATGGACTTTTGAAAGAAATAGAAAAGCTGAAAGTTGATAAGTTAAGTATGGATTTTTGAAGGATTTATCTCCTGTCAACTGTCATCTATCAACAGTCAACCGACGATATAGGGTTTTCAAAGGCTTTCCTGCGGTCAACGATCAACTACCAACGGCCAACCTTCCCCCTATGGGTTTTTGAAAGAGTTGTCTTGCGGCCAGCCTTTGTGGCAGGCCTTGTGGCACCGGCTTAGAGCCAACCCATGATTGCTTGTGTGGTTTAGCTTATTTTTGCCAACCTAAAATATTAGAATGAAGAGTACACCATTCACGCAAAAGCATATGGAGCTGGGCGCAAAGATGGCGGAGTTTGCCGGTTACAACATGCCCATCAGTTACAGTGGTATCAACGACGAACACCAGACGGTACGTAAAAACGCCGGTGTGTTTGATGTAAGCCATATGGGTGAGTTTATACTGAAAGGTGAAGGCGCACTGGACCTCATTCAGCGGGTAACCACCAACGATGCTTCCAAACTTACGGCGGGCAAAATCCAATACAGCTGTTTGACCAACAAAACCGGCGGAATTGTAGACGATTTGCTGGTATACTGTATTGAAGAAGCCAAAGTGTACATGCTTGTGGTAAACGCCAGCAATATAGAAAAAGACTGGAACTGGCTTCAAAAGCACAATACCGCTAACGTGGAAATGCACAACATCAGCGACCAGACCTGCCTGCTGGCCGTGCAGGGACCCAACGCTACCAAAATAGTGCAGGCCCTGACCGATATGGATATTTTAAACCTGAAATATTACACGTTTGTAAAAGGCACCTTTGCCGGCATCAACAATGTATTGATCAGTGCAACCGGTTATACCGGTGCCGGTGGCGTGGAAATTTATTTTGAAGATAAAGACGGTGCGGCCGATAAGGTGTGGAACGCTTTGTTTGAAGCCGGCGCTCCGCAGGGCTTAAAACCCATTGGTCTGGCGGCCCGCGATACCCTGCGCCTGGAAATGGGCTTTTGCCTGTATGGCAATGACATTGACGATACCACCACGCCCCTGGAAGCCGGCCTGGGCTGGATTACCAAGTTCTCCAAAGATTTTACGGCCAAAGAAATTTTGCAGCAGCAAAAAGAAAAAGGCGTGGAAAGAAAGCTGGTGGGTTTCGAACTGTTGGACCGCGGCATTCCCCGTCATGGTTACGACATCTGCAATGAAACGGGCGAAAAAATTGGTTATGTTACTTCCGGTACGCAGGCACCCAGCCTGAACAAAGCCATTGGTATGGGGTACGTAAGCACTCCATCTGCTGCTTTGGAATCGCCCATTTTCATTAAGGTACGCGACAAGCTGCTGGCGGCCAAAGTGGTAAAAATGCCGTTTGCCTGATGCCGTACATTCACCTTACTACCTTTATTGCAGCACCTGCGGAGCGGGTGTTTGACCTGAGCCGCAGCATTAGCCTGCACCAGCACTCCATGCAGCGTTATAAGGAAGTGCCCGTGGGCGAGTTGCGCACCGGGCTGATGAAGGAAGGCGACGTGGTGACCTGGCAGGCCCGCCACCTGCTGAAAGAAAGAAAACTCAAGGTAAAAATCACTTCTTTCAATAGCCCATATGCGTTTACCGATGAACAGGTGGAAGGTGATTTTGTGATGATGAAGCACGAGCATTATTTTAAACCCATCGAAAACGGTATGTTTATGATTGACCAGTTTTGGTTTGAAATACCGTATGGCATTATGGGAAAGTGGCTGAACCGCTTATATTTAACCCGGCATATGGAGCGATTGCTGGAGCAGCGCAACAGCGTGATCAAGCAAGTAGCGGAAAGCAACGAGTGGAAAAAGTTTTTACAATAGCGAATACAACATGAACAATCATAATAGCAACAACCATAAACCAACTTTATACACCTGCCTGTCTCCGGCCCTGCTGCACCTGTACAATGTGCGGGAATGCATTGTCGTGGTCATTGACGTATTAAGGGCCACCTCCACCATTGCCACGGCCCTGTACAATGGCGCCAAGGCCATTATACCGGTTGACAGCGTGGAAAAATGCATCCGGCTGGGCAAAGAGCTGGCCTGTATTACCGCCGGCGAGCGGGACGGCAAAATAGCAGAGGGCCTGCAGTATGGTAATTCCTCCTTTGAGTACCCCAGGGAATTTATTGAAAACAAGCTGCTGGTGCTCACCACTACCAATGGCACCAAGCTGCTGCACATGGCCCTGGCCAAAGGCGCTACCGAAATCATTACCGGCTCGTTCTTAAACCTGTCGATGGTTTGCGATCACCTGGTGCAGCAAAAGCGCAACGTGATCCTGGCCTGTGCGGGCTGGAAGGACCGGGTGAACATGGAAGATACCTTGTTTGCCGGCGCCGTGATCCACCGCATCCGCGAGCATTTCAACATCAATTGCGACTCTTCGCAAATGGCGGAATCGTTATACGGCCTGGCCAAAGATGACCTCTATGAATTCATGAAAGCCAAGGATGCATCGCACTACCACCGCCTCACCAACTTTGGGCTGGAAAAAGACATTCGCCACTGCCTCACCCCCGACCTGGCCAACGTACTGCCTTATTACCGCGACGAGCGGCTGATCATAGAATAGGTATCAAAGTCAAAAGGGGCAAAGAAGTCAAAAAAGTCATATAAGTCAAAGGGGTCAAAGAGAGTATCATAGAAGTGATAGAAGTTAAAACGGTCAAAAAATTCTTGATGACATTTTTGAGCTTTTGACCTATTTGACTTATTTGTCTCCTTTGACCATTTTGACTTATATGACCCATTGGACTTTTTTGGCTCTTCTTTCCTTCCTTTGACACTTCTGCCCTGTTTTTTATGACAGTTTTGACCAATTTGTTATGGTTTTTTGAACTTCTTTCCGTTACTTTTGCCAATTGCCCTTTTCTGATCTGGAATGATGAATTTTTTGGATAAGTGAGCCGCCAGCCGCCGGTGAACGCATGGTAAAAATGCGGTTCAAAAAAGCGGCGGTAAGCTGTGGAGCAATGAGCGGAGTCTGGCAACAGGCGCCTTATTCCTGGTCAAAAGGCGGCAGCACCATTCGTTGAGCAGAATGGAGTATTGTTTTTTGTAAAAAGTAAATCGGAAAAACCCTTGGCTTTACCACATCTTATCAAATACATATATACAAACGGAACCGATGAAGTGATTCGTCGCGGCAAAAAGATTCATGCTATTGGCTATGTGGAAATGGTGGAGCATGACGAGTTGTTTGGCAGTGCCGTGTTTCGTGTAAAGGATGATAATTATTCCACTTTTTATAAAGTGTATATACAGCAGTACAAAGACGCCAAAAACCTGTCGCTGCGCTGCTCCTGCCCGTACAACCTGGGCGATATCTGCCGGCACGAGGTAGCGTCTTTGCTGCGCCTGCAGGAAATGATAGATAAAGGCATGCTGCAGACCGAAGACGTGCAGTACGACCAGCGGCACACGGTGGCCAAGATGAAGACCATAGACCTCAAAACCTTAAAATTGCTATGCTCTTCTGCCGTGTATGCCGAGGCCGAAACTTACCTGCGCCACCGCAAGCCGGTCATAGAAAGTGCCGCCGACGAACTGGTCAAGGCCAGTGTAACCATTGGCGGAGAAACATATGCTGTGATCCTGCGCCGCAACGAAGAACGCACCTTTGATACCAGCAGCGATTATGTAGATACGGATCATCCGCTTTGCCTGCCCAAGGTCATTGTGTTTCTGCACCTGTTTCAAAAGTTTGGCGCCCACTATTTTGATACCATCCGCAACTGGGATAAGGAAAAGAACAAACTGCTGGAAGCCTATGGCTACTCCCTGAGCGACGACCTGGCCGGCAAGTTTGAATTCAGCTACAAGGAAGGAAAGCCGTACCTGCGGGTGCTGGACAGCAGCATCAAGCGGGTGGCCGTACAGCCGTTGGCGCCCAAGCCTCGGGAAGAAAAAATTATGGTGGAAGTGGAAACCATAGCCGCTCCCAAAGAGACGGCAGCCGGCAGCCAGGTAGGTGTGGTGTTCAACTTCAACAAAAAAGAATACCCGTTTTTTTCGGTAGACGTCATAGAGGGTGAATGGGACGAGCAGCAGAACCTGGTGGGCCATGTGCAAAAGCTGGAGTTGACCAAGTACATCAATACCGATGCTTTTACTGATGAAGACAAAGCCCTCATTGCACTGGTGCGCAAGCTGCAGGATGCCGAGATCAACAAGTACATCAACCGCAACTCTCCTTTTTCCGGCATCTGGGAAAATATCGTACACCACGAGGATGACGACCTGCCGGAAGAAACCAAAACCCTGATGAACGAATACCTGTTGCCCAAGCTGCGCAAGCTGTTTGCGGAAGCAGGCAACGCTCCCATTTACTCACTGGAAAAAGGCAAGGCCTTTAAAACCGCCCACCTGCAGCGCATCGACCTGATGCAGGAGCCGGTGGTGCCGCA
This sequence comes from Bacteroidota bacterium, assembly GCA_023391895.1. Taxonomy (GTDB): domain Bacteria; phylum Bacteroidota; class Bacteroidia; order Chitinophagales; family Chitinophagaceae; genus Flavisolibacter. Next base: position 7,794 of record JAEWAC010000251.1, on the reverse strand, counting down.
TTTTTCCGTGAGCAAGGAAGAAAAAGGCTATGAAATAGAATGCTACATCAAACCCGATGCGGTAGCCTATGGCCTGACCGACAACGAAGTAAAAACGCCCCTGGTGTTTTTATACAACCACCAGCTGTATTTGTGGCAGCATGTCGAGGCCGTAAGCCTGGCAGAAAAGTTTTTGCCCAAAGGTACCCGGCTGGTGTCGGAAGCGGCCTGGCCCGAAACCCTGCGCACCGAAGTGCTGCAGTGGACCAAAGACTACAAAGTAGACTTTGACCGCAGCCTGGTAGACGAAGTAAAAGACGGCGAGCCGGAAATAAAACTGTACCTGCAGGAAAAAGGCGATTACCTCATTTTTCAGCCCATCTTCAGCTACAAGGGTTTTGATACCAAGGCCAAGGAAGGCGATGAAATGGTAATACCGCACCAGCACAAAGTAATTGTGGTGCACCGCAACAAAGAGGCGGAACACCGCTTTCTGGACAAGCTGCGGGCCCTGCACTCCAACTTTGTGGCCATGGACGACGGTGCGGCCCTGGCCCTGAAAGGCGAAGAGGTATTAAAGAACAACTGGTTCTTCCTTTTTGTAGACGCAGCCCGCGAAATGAAGGTGCCGGTCTTTGGTTTTGAGTCCCTGAAAAACTTCCGCTTCAATACCGCCAAGCCTTCTACCCATATTTACATCAGCTCCAATACCGACTGGTTTGATGCCAAGGTAGACATTCTTTTTGGCGACCAGAAGGTAAGCGTAGCCGAGGTAAAAAAAGCACTGGCCAACAAGCAGCAGTTTGTGCAATTGAATGACGGTACGCTGGGTATACTGCCGGAAGAATGGCTGAAAAAATATTCACTGCTGTTCCGCGTAGGTGAAGGTAAAAGTGACAAGCTCAAACTGAGCCGTTACCACCTGAGCGTGATTGATGATTTGTACGAAAGCCGCAACGAAGAAGAACTGACCATACAGCTGGAAGAAAAGTATGACCGTTTAAGAGAGTTTCAGCAGATCAAAGAAGTGGAGCCGCCAGCTAACCTGCAGCCCATTTTACGGCCTTACCAGAAAGCCGGTTTCCAGTGGCTCAATTACCTGCACGAGGTAAACTGGGGCGGCATCCTGGCCGATGACATGGGTTTGGGTAAAACCGTGCAGGCGCTTTCGTTTCTGCAGCACTTTTATGAAACCTATGGGCATTTGAAAGCCTTGGTGGTATGTCCTACTACGCTGATCTACAACTGGGAAAACGAGATCAAAAAGTTCACGTCTTCTTTGGAATATCATATCCACCACGGCAATACCCGCACACGGGATGTGGAAGAATTAAGAAAGCACAACATCATCATCACCACTTACGGCACCCTGCGCAGCGACATTAAAACCTTTGTGCAAATGCCGTTGGATATAGCGGTGCTGGATGAAAGCCAGGCTATTAAAAACCCGGCCAGCAAGGTTACCAAGGCCGCGGCCCTGCTCAATGCCAAACACCGCCTGTGCATGAGTGGTACGCCACTGCAAAACAATACGTTTGACATTTATGCGCAAATGAACTTCCTCAATCCCGGCATGCTGGGCACCATGGAGTTCTTCCGCCAGGAGTTTGCCATTCCTATTGACAAGTTTGGCGAGCAGGAACAAAAAGAGCACTTGCGCAAAGTATTATATCCCTTCATTTTGCGCCGCACTAAGGAGCAGGTGGCCAAAGACCTGCCGGAAAAAACCGAAACGGTGCTGTTTTGCGAAATGGGTAACGAGCAGCGAAAAATTTATGATGCCTACCGCAATGAGTTCCGCAACAAGATATTGGGCAGCATAGAAGAACAGGGCATCCAGCGTTCGCAGCTCACGATTTTGCAGGGCCTGATGAAGCTGCGCCAGATCTGCGATTCGCCGGCCATTTTGAATGAAACGGAGCGGTTTGAGAACCAATCCATCAAGCTGGACGAACTGGCCCGTGAAATAGAAGAAAACATCGGTAACCACAAAGCATTGATCTTTTCGCAGTTCCTGGGCATGCTGGCACTGATCCGCGAAAAGCTGGAAAAGGACGGCGTGCCGTATGAGTATTTTGATGGTAGCACTTCGGCACCCGACCGGGAAAAAGCCATTCAAAGCTTTCAGAACGATGACGAGGTGCGGGTGTTCCTGATTTCGCTCAAAGCCGGTGGTGTGGGTTTAAACCTGACGGCTGCCGATTACGTGTACATTGTAGATCCGTGGTGGAACCCCGCGGTGGAGCAGCAGGCCATTGACCGTACGCACCGTATTGGCCAAACCAAAAACATCTTTGCCTACCGCATGATCTGTAAAGACACGATTGAAGACAAGATCATGCAATTGCAGGAAAAGAAACGCCTGCTGGCCAAAGAGCTGATTGCCGATGATGCCACCTTTGTCAAATCCCTGTCGAAGGAAGATGTGGAGTATTTGTTCAGTTGATAATGATCATTGTTGAAATACGGCCTGCAATGAGTGTTACGCTTCTTGCAGGCTTTTTTTTGTGCTATATGGGTTTTTGGAAGAGTTGAAGATATTGCTTTAGTGTATATTACCCGGCAGATAAAGCGAGCCCAGGCAGCAACCATAATTTCTAAAAACACCTCATCTTTTAGGGCCTTACCTCTTCTTTTTTCTTAGCTTTCCTGTAAACACTTCTTTATGGCTACGGTTAGATACGGCCAGACCTGGTGGGGAAAGCAATGGCTGCAATCGCTGGACAACATTGACTATAACAACCGCCTGCCGAGGGGCAGAAGCTATGCCAACAAAGGCGCCGTAAAAGAAGTAAAAATTGGGGGCAATACCATCACGGCCAAAGTACAGGGCTCACGCCCCAGGCCCTACCAGATCCGCATTATCGTGCCGCCTTTCAGTGCACCGGATAAAGAACGGCTGGTGCAGCGTATCAGCGAAAACCCGGTGCTGATCTCCCGCCTGCTCAACCGCGAACTCGACCCCGGTATTTTGCCCATAGCCGAAAGCCTCGGCATCAAAGTCTTTCCCCACCAGTGGGATGATTTTGACATGGACTGTTCCTGGCCCGACTGGGCCGTGCCCTGCAAGCACCTGGCCGCGGTGATCTATAAAGTGTGCAGCGAAATTGACAACAATCCTTTTTTGCTTTTTCAGCTTCACGGGCTCGACTTGGTACAGGCGCTGAAAGCAAAGAACGTGGCGATCAGCGAGCAGGCGGAAACCAGGTTTTTGACCGTTGAGGAGGTGCTACAGCTAAGCAATAAGGAAGGAGAAAAAGAGCGGACAGCTGAATATAAGGAAAGGGCCTTTATGCAGTTGAGCTATACGGACATCAGCAACATACTGGAGCCGCTGGTGCGCATTTTGCCCGATGCTCCGCCCTTTTACCTGCATGGCAATTTCCGGGAGGTGTATGAAAAGTATTTGAAAAAAGTGGCCAAAACCGTTCAAAACATTTTTAGTGGAAAAACAGCCTTGGACTATGAGCAGGAGTTTTATGGGTCTAAAAAGAAAAAAGTGCCGCAGGAGTTCAGCCTTCAGTTCGGGGATGAATTATCACTGGCGTATGATAGCGATTTCGACCTCACCATTACGCGCTCCGGTGAGGAGATCACCGCGTATCAGTTGACCAAAGCCCTGCATGCGCTGCCTGCCTCGCAACTGCCGGATTATGATGCCAGTGTGGGCGCCCTGCACCAGCTCCAGTTATTGTCGCTGAACCTGCTGCAGCAGGGAGCGGTGGTGCCGCAGCTTTTTATCAGCGGGCAAAAGCAATACCGGGTGCGCTGGCTGCCCGCCCGGCTGGATGAAAATGTAAGCACACTGCTGCAGCAGGCCGAAGAAAATCTTCCAAACCGTCTGTTGCTGTATCAAAACGGAAAAGAAACAAAAGCCTGTGGCGATGTGGCGCTGCAGGTCTGCTCTATTTTTCTGACCCATTTTATGGCCGCCTGGAGCCGGCCCGACAAATGGGATCCTGTGGTGGGGCTGTTTTTTGAAGCCATGCCGCAGCCGTTCAACCGCTTTGGCGAACAGGCTTTTCCTTCTGGCATTGCGGCCTGGCTCAACCGGTTCCATATCACGCACCAGCAGTATGTGCCGGTACTGAAGATCGAAGAGGCAGACGAGGAGCAGTTTGCCATCAGCCTCGAAGTGGAAAACCGGAGCCAGCCGCAAGAGCTGCCGGTGAGCCTGGAAAAGGTATTGTCGCAAAAGGCTTTTGAAAAACTGCGTTATCCCATTTTGCAAAGCATTACGCTGCTGGGCAATTTTATCAGCGGCCTCGACAATTACCTGCAGGCCGGCGCCCGCCGCCCTATTGTGATGCAGGCGCAGGCGTTTGCGGCTTTCCTGTTTGAAATGCTGCCGGCCATCCGCCTGCTGAATATCAAAACCATGCTGCCCAAAGCACTGCAACACATTTTTAAACCGCAAACCACGGTAAGGCTCAAAGCGCGGTCAAAAGATGCATCCGGCTTTATCCGCCTCGACGACCTGCTTTCGTTTGACTGGCAGGTGGCGGTGGGCAATGCGTTTTTGAATGAAGATGAGTTTTTAAACTTGATCCGCCGCACCCATGGCATTGTCCGCTTCCGCAACCAATACGTTTATCTAGATCCTAAAGAGGTGGAGCGGTTGCAGAAAGCCTTGCAGCAGCCGCCCAAAATGAGCGGCCTCGAACTGTTACGCACGGCCCTGAGCGAAGAATACCTGGGCACGCCGGTGCAGATGACCGCTGAAGTGCGGCAACTGATCCAGACACTGACCGAACAAAAGGAAACGCCCTTGCCCGCCGGTTTGCAGGCCACGCTGCGGCCGTACCAGCTTACCGGTTATGCGTGGCTCTACCGCAACACCCAAATTGGTTTTGGCAGCCTGATTGCCGATGACATGGGCCTGGGAAAAACACTGCAGGTGATCGCCGCTTTGCTCAGGTATAAAGAAGAAGGCTGGCTGCAAGGGGCGCCGGCCCTGGTGGTGGCGCCTACCAGCCTGCTGACCAACTGGAGCCGGGAACTGGAAAAATTTGCCCCTGTGCTGCGGTACCAGGTGTATCACGGCGGCGCCCGCAAGCTGGACGGCAGCGGCTTTGATGTGCTGCTGACCTCTTATGGACTGGCCCGGAGCGACCATGCGGTTTTGAAAAAGCAAAAGTGGTTTGCCGTCATCACCGACGAAGCCCAGAACATCAAGAACAGTGATACCGCCCAAACCAAGGCGGTGAAAAGCCTTTCAGCCCGCACCTATATAGCCATGAGCGGCACGCCGGTAGAAAACCGCCTGAGCGAATACTGGAGCATCATGGACTTTGCCAACCGCGGCCTGCTGGGCAGTCTGAATTTCTTTCAGGCGCATTTTGCCCGGCCCATCCAAAACCAGCACGACACTACGGTCCTGGATCGGTTTAAAAAGATCACCGCGCCTTTTTTGCTGCGCCGCCTCAAAAGCGACAAAAGCATTATTTCGGACCTGCCCGACAAGCTGGAGCTGAACCAATACTGCACCCTTACCAAAGAACAGGCAGCATTGTATGAGACCACGGTGCAAAGGGCGCTGAAAGCAATTGAGGCCGTGGGCAGCGAAAAGGAAAAGATGTTTGAGCGGCAGGGGCTGGTGCTGCAAATGATCATGGCGCTAAAACAGGTCTGCAACCACCCGGCGCAGTTCCTGAAAAACAAAAACCGCGATGCCGGTCTGTCCGGCAAAGTGCAGTTGCTACTGGAACTGCTGGAGCCGGTGCACAGCAACCATGAAAAGACCCTGATCTTTACCCAATTTACCGAAATGGCGGTGATGCTGCAGGGGTTCATCAAAGAAAAGTTTGGCTACGAACCGCTGTACCTGCACGGCGGCCAAAGCCGCAGGCAGCGGGACGAGATAGTGCAGCGCTTTCAAACGGTGCCGCACGAACGGATCTTTATTCTTTCGCTTAAGGCCGGCGGCACGGGCCTGAACCTGACTGCAGCCCAGAACGTGATGCACTACGACCTGTGGTGGAACCCGGCCGTGGAAGCCCAGGCTACCGACCGGGCGTACCGCATCGGCCAAAAGAAAAACGTGATGGTGCACCGCTTCATCACCCAGGGCACTTTTGAAGAAAAGATCAACGAAATGATCCAAAGCAAAAAAGAGCTGGCCGAAATGAGCGTGGGCACAGGCGAAAGCTGGATCGGCAATTTGAGCGGAAAGGAACTGAAGGAAATTTTTGAACTGGGGTGAGGTTTAAAGTTCACAAGTTCTCCAGTTCACTTGTTCACGAGTTGTATCAAGAGCTGCTGCGTTCATGGTGGCTGCTCCTCAAGTGATGAACCGGTTGGTACAGGCATTGTTCCCCATTGCCTATTTCAAACATAATTGAAGGCTGGCAGTTACAAAAATACCACCTGCCTGTGTACCTAACTTGGCTGAAAGCCGGTGGTGTGGGCTTGAACCTGGCTGTATTGGCCGGTGACGCTACGTTTGTCAAATCGCTATCGAAGGAAGACGTGGAATACCTGTTTAGTTAACCAGCATTAGAAATAATTTACAGCCTGCAAATTGCTATAGCCTTTGCAGGCTTTTTTATGCCTATGGGTTTTTGAAAGAGTAGGAATTTTATTGTTGTTTAACGGATTTCTCCTTGGTTGATAATAAAGAGTTCCTTTAAGGGGTAGGTAACCGGATTGGCTACACTGCAACCGGTAGTTACTACCCTGTTACTGGTAATGGTTTTGTAGTAAAGGGAAACTTTCATGCCCGGTTGCTGAAGTAGTGCGTTCAGGTCTTTGGTTTTCACCACATTGGTATAGGTGACATTATTTAGGAATAAAGTATCACCATATTGTGGTGTATCAGGCATATAGGTCAGGTCAATGAGCCAGTAGTCCTTTTCCGGGTTTGTATTACAGGTTTCCTTTCCCACAACATAGCCTTTCACATTAGTATAATCCCGAACATACGCAGGCTTATTGCAGAAGGTAAAAGCCGATAGGGCAATTGAACAAATAAAAAACGAAAGGCATATGCTTTTCATAACTGAGTATTTAAGTGAAGAAAATAAGTGCCGATAAGATCACTGAGGGTCATGGAGCCCGGTAATTTGTAAAAGTGCGAGTGTTAATTGTTGATGCATAATTTAGGTTATGTCAATAATAATAATTCTTAATAAAAGTTCATAGCGTATTCATACAATTGTAAAGTAAAAAGACTTCGGTCCATTAGTTTACCGTCCTGTCTTCAGTTGAAGTGGATGAAACAGGCATATGGGTTTTTGAAAGACTTGAAAGTTATGTTGCAGCCCTCCATCATTGCTACTTTAAAAATCTATTTATGAACCCGGGTTTTCCGTAAATCAAAAAGCTCTCTTCCAATCGTTGTTAGTGCTAAGCCAGACAAAATAAGCTTTGGGCCTACACTACTTTCCGGGCTAAAAATCCAGATCAGGATCAATAAGCCTATGGCGGCTAACATTCTTGTGTAGTTCAATAAAGGGCTTTTAAGCCGGGTAGTTATAAAACGCATACTTATCATAACCATAATCACCGTGATGAAAAGCATTGCTTCGTTCATAAAATGCTTAATTAAAAGGTTTCAAAGTATAGTGAGGAATTTTGCATCAAGCTCATTTTACCGCAGAGAAATACCTCTGCGCAGCCTCTTTTTCTCTGCGGCTTTGCGGTTCAAAAAAGGTCAATAAGCTGCCACATCATACCTTAAAACCACAATTGATAAAAGGGCACTTTTAAGATAACAATAATTAATTGAAGGTTCAAAGGATAAACCTGCAACCACTTCTTCAAATACCCATATAGACCGCAATGCCATTTAGCCGTTACCGGCCGCCACTCATCCCT
>JAEWAC010000191.1 GCA_023391895.1 Bacteroidota bacterium | reverse complement strand
TACAACATCCTGCCTTCGGCCAATAACATCCACACGGCTGATGCCATGTCTGATTATGGTGCTCGCCGGGATGCGCCGCCTTTTATTCGCCCCGGTGCTTATGGTCCCAATGTTTCGGATAATAATTCTGCGTCTGCGTATAATTTAGTGGCTTTGGGGCCCGAATGGAATTGGGAATGGACAGTGTTGCGCAACGTGAATTATTTTCTTGCCAACAATAACGATGCGCGTGTTCCGGAAGAGGTAAGGCGGCATTATAATGGCCTGGCCCGGTTTTTCAGAGCCTTTTTTTATTTTGAAAAAGTAAAGCGTTATGGTGATGTGCCCTGGATCAACAAGCCGCTGGATGTAGCGGACGCGGACTTGTACAAAGGCCGCGATTCCCGGACACTGGTGATGGATTCGGTACTGGCAGATATTGATTATGCCTGCGAAAACATCCGCACCACCAGCGATGCGTCCCGCAGCATGATCACCAAATGGGTGGCTTATGCTTTTAAATCAAGGGTATGTCTTTTTGAAGGAACTTTCAGAAAATACCATACTAACCTGGGCTTGCAGGGCAGCGCAGAAACCTGGCTGAACCAGGCCGCCACGGCTGCTAAAAAAGTAATGGACGAGTCCGGCTTTAAGTTGTACGAAGGGGCCGGCACCGACAAATCGTACCGCAGGGTATTTACCGCCTCGGCACCGGTTGCAGAGGAAGTAATGCTGGCCGCCCTGTCCGATCCTGCTTTGGGCGTATTGCACGCGGCCAACTGGTATTATACCAGTGCTACCACCGGCGTTCGCTTTAGTTTTATCCGCACTTTCATCAATACCTATTTGAACATTGATGGAACTCCTTTTACCGACAAACCCGGTTACCAGACCATGGAGTTTAAAGAAGAAGTCAAAGGCCGGGACAGGCGACTGGAACAAACCATCCGCATGGGCGATTATAAAAGGCTCAACGGTACTACGCTGGTGGCGGCACCCCCGTTATTTACCTATAGCTATACCGGCTATATGCCTATCAAATGGAGCCTGGACGATATGTACTACGATACCCGGGACCTGAACAACAATGCCGTTTCCATTTTCCGCTATGCAGAAGTGTTGCTGAACTATGCCGAAGCAAAGGCGGAACTGGGTACGCTGACCGATGAAGACTGGACCAAGACCATTGGCGCCTTGCGTAAACGGGCCGGCATTACAGGCGGCTTAACTACTAAACCCGTAGTAGTGGATCCTTATTTGAAGGCAAATTATTTCCCTGATATTTCCGACCCGGTGCTGCTGGAAATAAGACGCGAAAGAGGCATTGAGCTGGCCATGGAAGGCTTCCGTTTTTATGACCTGATGCGCTGGAAAAGAGGTAAATTGATGGAAATGGAGTGGAACGGGATTTATGTGCCTGCCCTGGACACGCCGATGGATCTGAATGGAGATGGTATCATGGATGTAGTGTTTTTTAAAGTTTCTCCGGCGAACCGACTGCCTGGCGTTACTTACATCAACGTGGCCGCAACGGTCAATGGCGTACCTAATTCGCAACGCCTGTCCAACGATACCTACGGCGAAGTCACCTGGCTGAACAACATACCCAGGAAGTGGGAAGAGAAAAATTACTTTTATCCTATTCCTGAGCCTGCCCGGACCGCCAATCCTGCACTGGGACAAAACCCGGGCTGGTAATGGTTGGTAGGGCAGCATTCTTGCTCTCCATAAGCAGGCCTTGTTGACAGGCATGCTTTCATCATAGCATTTGGAATATCATTTTCTGAATGCTATGATGATTGTTTTATCTTTTTCTGGTATCATACTGCAATCTTTTTACAGTAAATAGTATTAAAATGAAGGCTTCATAATTCAATAACATCAACTGTCTTTATTGATAAGAAGCAATGTTGAATCTTTGTACCTTCATGCCTTATGGCTATTGTATCAATATAGTAGGTGCCATAATGAAACAGCGGTATGGGTTTTTGAAAGAGTTAAACGATTAGATAGAATGTGGAATCATCAAAAGTTTTTTACCTATGGGGTTTTAAAAAGCTTGCTGTCTTTCATCTTTCAACCATCAATAGAACCTATAGGCTTTTGAAAAGGTGGGATCATTAAATCATTCTTATTGACTTAATCGTTAAAGCTTCTTCAAAAACCCATACCGCTTTTCAGTACTATTGCATGTGTCATTCATTGCTGCCAGATAAAGCCATTGTTAAACCATTTATTTATTTAAGTTGCTCCATGAAAAGTAAGCTGCTCTTATTTGTTTTCTCCGCTTTTAGTTTTTTGGCATTTGGTCAGAAAAACACTGCCGGTACCCTGCCCCGGCCCAAGCTGGTGGTAGGTATTGTGGTAGACCAGATGCGGTGGGATTATTTGTACCGCTATTACGATCGCTACAAGCCTAATGGCTTTAAGCGAATGCTGAACGAAGGTTTCAGCTGCGAAAATACCTTTATTGATTATGTGCCCACCGTAACCGCTATTGGGCACAGTACGGTTTATACCGGCTCTGTACCGGCCATACACGGCATTGCCGGCAACGATTTTATTATACAGGCTACCGGTAAAACCATGTATTGCACCGAGGATTCCACTGTGTCTACCGTGGGCAGTACCTCCAGCGCGGGCAAAATGTCGCCCCGCAACCTGCTGGCCTCCACCATCACCGACGAGTTGAAACTGGCCACCAATTTTCGTTCAAAAGTGATTGGCATTTCCTTAAAAGACCGCGGCGGCATATTGCCGGCGGGCCATGCGGCCGATGCTGCTTACTGGTTTGACGATGCTACCGGCAACTGGATCACCAGCACTTATTACATGAAAGAGCTGCCGGCCTGGGTAAAACAGTTCAACGACAAAAAGCTGGCGGCCCAGTACCTGAAGCAGGACTGGAACACGCTTTACGATATTAAAACCTATGTGCAAAGTTCGGCCGACGACAACCGCTACGAGGGTAAGTGGGCCGGGGTTGCCACCACTACGCTGCCGGTAAAAACCTCCACCATGTTCGAAAAGAACTTTGGCATTATCCGCACCACGCCTTATGGTAATACCCTGACCCTGGAATTGGCCAAAGCGGCCATTGAGCACGAGCGGTTGGGTAAAAACGACGTAACCGATTTTTTGGCTGTCAGCTTTTCCTCGCCTGATTACATCGGCCATAAATTTGGGGTCAACGCCATTGAAGTAGAAGATGCTTACCTGCGTCTGGATATGGA
>JAEWAC010000164.1 GCA_023391895.1 Bacteroidota bacterium | reverse complement strand
GTATCGTATACTTTTCCATCACGGTCCAGGCAAGTAAAATAACCGCCCCATTCTTTATCAGGTGAATGCTGCATCCAGAAGGGAATGACGTCCTGCAACAGGTTATCGCGGTAAAGGGAAATGTATTTTTCAGCTTGTAAGTCCATCGTCTTGTTTTAAGGCACAGAGGTGGCATGCTATCCTGTTTGGGATAATAAAAACACCTGCTTACCGGTTATATGGGGTTTTGAAAAGATTTATTCTTCAAACATGAGTTGCAGTGTGGGCTGCACATGTTTTTTCACAGCGGCATTCCTCGTCAGGTCCCAGTAATTTTGATTTTGGGCAGTTAACACCTGGGTGGCCACGATCCAGCTTTGGGTCCAGCCGGTCAGCGTGTTCCAGGCACCCCAGCCCACATCGGCATTGGAAGCCCAATATTCCCAGCGGTTAAACTCAAACGCACGGAACCAGGCGCCGTCCAGGTCTTTGTATTGACCGCTTTTCACCTGAATGCGGGTCATAAAGTCGCCCAGTTTGGCTACGGCTTCTTTGTATTGGGGATTACCGGTGGCATGGGCCGCTTCGTTCAGACTAAAGAAAGCAAAATTGCTGGTGTACAACATATCGGCTATAGGGTCGCCATTGGCAAATATGAGCGGGGCTTCGTGCAAGCCGTATTCTTTATTGGAAGCCGTACGGCCAAATTTTCCTTTACCGGCACCCAGCTCTTCGCGAATGGCGCCACTGGCATCCTGGTTTTGAAGCAGCTTTTGCACCAGCAGGTCCAGCCAGCGGCGGTGCTCCGGCGTATCTTCTACCCTTACCAGCCAGGCCAGGGGCAATACCATGCGAGCCCGTTCCTGTTGTATGCCGTTGGTCCAGATCCACTTATCCGGATAAGCTTCCATGGTCATGCGAATCGCCGTTTTTGTTTTGTCCAGCAAAGGCTGGTAACCGGTTTTTTCGTACAGCCACAGGTACAGGGCCCACATCCAGGCTTCAAAGTGCGGCGCCGGGTTCACTACGTCCTGCTGCCAGTAATGTTTCCAGCCCTGGCGCTGGATATTGGGATCTTCCAGCCGGTCGCTGCGGAAGCCGTATTTGCCCGTCGTGCGGAAGTTGGCCAGAATGGCTTCTACCACCTGCTGATCCCACTGGTCGGTACCTAAATAAGCGGAGGCGCCCAGCATTCCCAGAATCGCACGGGCATTGTCATCACCATAATACACATAAGGGTGCGTAACCGCCCAACCTATCAAACCATATGTAGGGCTGCTTTTATCATTGCGCTGCTCGGCCCGCAGGTTCGAACCTTTAAAAACATAATCAATCAGGTTAACTGCCTGTTTTTTAAAATCATCTTTGCCCAGGAATTTTCCGGCGGCTGCCAAAGCATAAGCGGCTTCACCCTGCACATCTGCCCGCAACCAGTATCGGTATTGCTGCTTTCCGTTGTGAGCAATGCGGGAGGCATGTCCTTCCAGCAGGCCCATACTTCCATCGCCATTGGGCAACTCTTGTTCCAGGGGCGGCCCTACCGGCATGGTACCATCGCTTTGGTATTTCATCCATCTTTCTTTCCAGTCGGGGTGAATAAAAAAGCGGGCATTGTAAAACCACTCTACCCCTTTTTGTATGCTGGTGGCTTTGGCATTTTGGGGCAAGGCTTCCTGTCTTCCATACATTGGTGATACGTAAGAAGGCCAATGGGTAAACTTATCAACCTTTTGTCCGGTAGTTTGGGATACGATGTAGGCCCACAGCTGACTCCAGGCATCGTTGGGACCATAGCGACCCGTAGCAAAATTGGTCAGCTTGGTGGTGGCAATCAGCATACCGTCTTTTTTAAAAAGCAGCGGGTATTTGTCTACATCGTCAATACCGTATTCGGCCTTATCTAACCCAGCTACTTTGGCCAGCACCACCAAAGGATCCTGCACTTGCACCGGCAATACATAACAATCATTAATACCTAAAATACTAAGCGGCTTTAGCTGGCTGCTGATGGAACTGCTGGTAATAACCCCTCTTTCCAATTGTGTATGCAATGGTTCTTTGGGTATTTGCAGGTTGGGCAATGCGGCCGGATATTCGATATAAATCTTAAGATTTTTTTGTCGGGCTGCCTGCAGCAGACTGGCACTGACGGGGGTTTTAACAGCCGGATAGCCATCGGCCACAATGAAAATGGCCTGACCTTTGGCAGCAGCTTTTATACCGTCAGCGGCTGCGTCAAAACGCTTGATGGGGAAACCTTCTTTTTCCAGGAGTACATACAGGTCGTTGTGGGCACTGCCGCAGAAAATAATTTGCGGCGGTTTGCTGCCGGCCCATCCGGCCATACAGGCAATAAAGAAAACAAGGGTGAGCAGAAGTCTGGCTTTCATTATAAATAAGGTTTATTATAAAAATTAGGGTCCGATCTATCTGGCTCCATTCCCGGATAGGAATGGCAGGGTTTTCAGGTATGGACTTTTTAAGGAATCCAACTGTCGCAACTGTTATTGCTTCGAAAAAGAAATTGAAAAATACATCCACCTGTATTCAGACACCGGAGCTTTGGCTGTCAGCAAAAAGTACACACCGGCATTTACACCAGCGCCCCGATCAAACAGGCGGTAAGCTTGGCTAAGCGTTAAGACCTTTCACTTCGGCATCACGAAGCCGGGGCTGTGATGCAGACTTTCCTGATCGCCACCTACTGCACAGAATCTTTATAAAAACCTATGGCTGTTAGCAAATCGTTAACGTTATGGCGATTTAAATTTATAAATATTTTTAAATAACAACCAAACTTTTTTAAAAATTTTATTAATACAATTTAAAAAATGATTTATTTATAAATAATATGTATAATTAAGGTAATTTTTTTATTAAAGCTGCTTGTCTCATGCCACAATCCTTATTTGAAATCTTTTCAGAAGACAACCTGTCGGGTGTTGCTTTTAAAAACAAAATGCTCAAAAAGTCCATCATTAATTACATTGATACGGCCGGCAACACCACGGTAAACCACCTGAGCAAAGAGTTCAACATCAGCACCCCCAAAATCATCATGCTCATCAACGAGCTGATCCAGGACCAGATTATCATGGATTACGGCAAGGTAGACTCTACCGGTGGCCGGCCGGCCAGTACCTACGGCCTGGTGTCGGAAGCCGGCTTTTTTATTGGCGTAGATGTAAAGCACTTTTACATTAACATCGGGTTGATGGACTTTAAAAAGAATCTGGTCAGCATCAAAGAACTCATTCCTTACCAGCTGGAAAACTCGCAGGAAGCCTTTCGCCGCCTCATTGACATCATCAACCAGTTTATAGCCGAACTGCCAGTGGAAAAGAAAAAGATCCTGGGCATGGGCATCAACCTTTCCGGCCGCATCAATCACACCAGCGGGTACAGCTACAGCTATTTTCACTTTAATGAAGAACCGCTGACGCAGATCATTGAACAGCACACCGGCATCCGCACTTTTCTGGAAAACGACTCCCGCGCCATGGCCTATGGCGAGTTTTGCTGTGGTATTGTACAAAACGAAAAAAACGTGTTGTATGTAAACATCGATTATGGCATTGGCCTGGGCATATTGGTAAATGGCGAAGTGTATTATGGCAAATCGGGCTTTAGCGGCGAGTTTGGTCACATCCCTTTTTTCAACAACGAGATCATTTGCCATTGCGGCAAAAAAGGGTGCCTGGAAACAGAAGCCTCCGGCTACGCACTGGTACGTAAGTTCCGGGACATCATCCAGCAAGGCTCCTCCTCGCAACTGAGCAAAAAGTACAATCAGGCGGAAGACATTAAATTAAAAGACATAATTGAAGCTGCCCGCAATGAAGACAACCTTTCCATAGAGCTGATTGCAGAAATCGGTGAAAAAATTGGTAAAGGCCTGGCGGTGCTGATCAATATTTTCAACCCAGAGCTGATGATCCTGGGCGGCACCCTGGCCGATACCGGCGAGTACATACGCCTGCCCATTAAAAGCTCGCTCAATAAATATTCCTTAAGCCTGGTAAACAACGACACCCAACTTAAGCTTTCCAGGCTGGGCGAAAAAGCCGGCGTGATGGGCGGCTGCCTCATTGCCCGCAAAAAGGTGTCCTCCAACCGCACAACAGAAGTGTAGCCGGCAATGGGAATTCTTTTAAAACCCCATATCCAAAAAATCTCTTTAAAACCCATATGAGGCTGCAGTTATAAAGATCAATGCAGGGAGTTGGTTTACTCATTACCCAGTTGCCGCAAAGCCAGATAAGCCATTAAGCCGGTACTGTGTTGCAGGGCGGTTTCATCAATATTGAAGGTGGGTGTGTGTAAGGATGAAGTAATGCCTTGCTGCACATTGCCCGTGCCTAGCAGGTAAAAGCACGAGGGCACCTGCTGCGCATAATAAGCAAAGTCTTCCGCCGCCATCCAGATGTCCTGCTCCACCACATTTTCCGCTCCCAGGTAAGTCCCGGCCCACTGCCGCAACTGATGGGTCAGCGCCTCGTTATTGTGCAATGAAGGGTAACCTTTCCGGATGTTGAACTCGCACTGTCCCCCCATGGCTTCGGCTATACCGGTGGCCATCTTTTGCATGAGCCGGTGTGCTTCTGCCCGCCAGGTTTCATCCAGGGCCCGAAAGGTTCCTTCCAGTACGACCTGGTCCGGAATGACATTGCAGCTTCCATTGGCGATGAATTTTCCAAAGGATAAAACCGTTGGATTTTTGGGGTGGGCTGCACGGCTGACCACCTGCTGCAAAGCCACGATGATATGAGAAGCAATAAGTACCGGATCAATATTCTGATGCGGCTGGGCGCCATGGCCGCCTTTACCGTGAACCGTTACATACAATTCATCCATGGAAGCCATAAAGCTGCCGGGGCGTATGCTTATTTTGCCGCTGGGCAGCAACGGCATCGTATGTTGCCCCAGCACGGCCCCGGGAGCCGGGTTTTGCAACACGCCTTCCCTTATCATAGCAGCGGCACCGCCGGGCAGCAATTCTTCCGCCGGCTGAAATATGAGTTTTACGGTACCACCAAAGTCTTCTTTCAATTCCTGCAGGATACGGGCTACCCCTAACAGGGAGGCGGTATGTACATCGTGCCCGCATGCATGCATGATACCACTATGGCAAGATTTGTACTCCACTTCGTTGGTTTCGGTTATGGGCAAGGCATCGATATCAGCCCGAAGTGCCACTACGCTATCGGACGATTGATGGCCTTGCAGCACCGCCACCACGCCGGTATCAGCCATAACTGAATAAGGAATACCCATTTGATCCAACTGGTCTTTGATGAAGGCAGCCGTTTTATATTCCTGGAAAGAAAGTTCGGGATGGCGGTGTAAATGCCGGCGGTTCTGTACGACATCCTGCCATATGTGGGCCGCCAGTTTTTGGATCTTGTCAATTAGCATGCTTCAGCGTTGTTGTGGATTGAAATTATAGGCTTTTGATGAAAAAACAAGTTGCACGACCAATGATCAGCACTATGCTTTTGCTGTAACAATTGTAAAACATCAACTCTTTCAAAAGTCCATATGTAGTTGTTAATGGCCGAATGAATAAAACAGTTCCTGCGATTTATTGTTCTACTTTAAAATCTTTCGTAGTACTTCTTCCATTTTTTGGGCCATCCGCATAAAACCCAGATCAGTCAGGTGCACCCCGTCTACGGTGGCCTCCCCGTCAGTTCCAATCAACTGATCTGCCGGCAGGTAATACAGGTCTTTCATGCCTTGTTTTTTCAACGCGGCATAAGCGTCTTTAAAAATCCGGTTAACGCTGTCCACCTTTAAACGCACCGCTTCGTCAAAACGGGCATGCGGATAAATAATATTTTCTACCAGCAGAATGGGAACATGGGGCCGGCTGGCTTTTAGCTGTTGTAAAAAAGGCAAGGTTCTTTCCCGGGCCTGAGCGGGTGAAAGATTGGGACCGCAATCCACTACATAACAGGAAGCATCGATTTCTGCCATGGCCTGGCCGATGACGGTTTCCAGCAAGCCGTTACCGCTAAAGCCCAGGTTGATGGTTTCTCTATTCAAATGCCTGGCAACAAGCGAAGGATAAGCCATACCTGGCCGCATAGCAGAAGCCCCCTGCAGGATGCTGGTTCCATAAAACACAATGGGTTTTTTCTTACCAAATGGGCTTTCCTGCAGGTTTTGAATACTAAAGCCGGCAGCAATGCCAATATAAACCGAGTCGACCGTTTCATACATCGGAAGGTTCAGCAAAAACTCTTTCCAGGAGGTATCTCTATTTTTGGCGAGTACGGCTTCATGATTGGTTTGACTGGTAGGCCTACCTACACCTGCATAATACCAGGTCCCGTTTTCTTTTGCATACAGGTCCACACCCCGCACCAGTGTTTCAGCCACATGCGGAAAGTGCACCAATTGTCCGGTTTTCCACTTGACGGCAATGGTGGGAGAATTGGTTTTAAAATAAATGGAGATACCGGCTGATTGCTGGCTTAACACCCACAGGTATGGCCGCATGCTATCCTTAAAACGAAGGGGCAAACGCTGGTAGCGATCCGCATCCTTAAAGCCACATCCTGTTAATAAAAACGTATTGGCATCATGATAAACAAGAGATGCTTGCGCCGCCGGTTTATTTATAACAACAACGCAACAGGCTATGCACAGCAAAAAGCGACAAATGATTTTCATTCCATAAAAATACAGTTCGTACTTTATTGCTGTTATAGATAGTAAGACACTTCTTCAAAACCCCATACTGTTTTGGAAACTCGCTATCAACCCATTTAAAAACGATTACCGGCACGCCTGCGTCAGCCATATCAAACAATAATTAATATGGGTATTTAAAACAAATCAGCAGACCACTTAACTCAGGTTTTCGCCATAAGTGTTGGGCAGTAATAAAAGCGGCAATTGTGCCCGCAGCGCCATAGCCCGTGTGGTACTTTGATTCAACAGGCTTTCCCAAATGTTCAACCGGTGCGGAACCATTACCAGCAGGTCGGCCTTATACGCCTCAATGCCTTTTTCAATTCCTTCAATGCGGTCTTCTGCTTCCACCTCTTTGTAGTCATGCTCCACCTCGCTTAACGCTACTTCTACTACCGGGTGCACATTATCGGCGGTTTCTTTATTATAAATGGCGGCTGTACCGGGGTAATCCACATGAAACACCTGCACTTCCGCCCCAAACCGGCTGGCCAGTTCCTGCAACAGGGTAAGCTTGTTTTCATCAGCAAGATAGGTGGCGTCAAAAGCGTACAGGATTTTTTTGATTCCGCTAAAGGTGGCGGTTTCGGGCACAATCAATACCGGGTAGGCAGCTCCTTTAATAACGGCGGTTGTAGTGTTGCCAAACAGGCGATCACTCCAGTCCGTGGCATGCACGCCCATCACTACCAGGTCGGCTTTCAATTGCGGCACCATTTCGTCCAAAGCATCTGTCAGCGAGGCATATTGGGTTTGCGCCCCTACTGCAATTCCAAATTGCAGGGAAAGCTGTAAGGCCATTTTTTCCAGCCGCTCCTGATTAGCCTGCAACAATTCATCCACGCCGGCAGGAGTAAGCAGTGTATTGGAAGCATGAAAAGGAAGCGAAAAGGCATTGAAAAGAATAATCTTTGCTTTCATCCCGGCGGCCAACGCGCCGGCATACAGCATCGCATTATGAGCATTGGAAGAAAAATCAGTTGCAGCAATTATAGTTTTCATGATACAGTTTTTAAACACTCCAAAAATAGGCTTTCGCTGTTGATGAAATGTGATGTCTGTTAACGGGAAATATGATCTCGCTCAGCCTACTTCAAGCAAAAAGGCCATAGACCTTTTACCTATGACCTTTTGAATAAAATTATTGCAGCTCTTGCTATCGCCAGCCGCCGCCCAGGGAACGATACAGATCAACGGTCGCCTGCAACTGCTGCAACCGGTCATTTACACTGCTGATCTCGGCATTCAACAGGCTTTGGCGGGCCGCAATCACCTCGATATAATTGCCAAAGCCAGATTGTAAAAGTTGCTGCGTATACGATACAGATTGTTGCAAAGCCGTTAACTGGTTGGAACGAACACTCATTTTTTCCAAAGCGGCGGCGTGCAATGAAATGGCATCAGACACTTCCCGCCCTGCAATCAGCATGGTGTTTTGAAAGTTTAATATAGCCGCCTGCTGCTCTGCCTGGGCAACTAAAAGATTGGTTCTGTTTAAACGGCGGTTGAAAATAGGTTGTGTTAATCCAGCACCAATACTGGCGAACAACGCGGAGGGATCAAGAAACTTTGACAATTCAACGCTGGACAACCCTGCCGATCCGGTAATGGTCAATGCCGGATAAAAGGCCGTGCGGGCCACATTCGTCAACTCAAAAGCATTGCGGTAGCCCAGCTCGGCTTGTTGCACATCAGGTCTGTTGGCCAGCAACTGGGCAGGCACGCCTGTTTGTAAAACCGGTGCCGGTTGCTGATCTTCCAGCCTGCTGCGTATAATGGCTGCAGGAGGATTGCCAATTAAAATGCTTAAAGCATTCTCCGCTTCCCTGATGCTTTGTTTTAAATCCGGAATGGTTACTTCTGCTGCATAACGTTGTGCCTCACTTTGTACTACGGCCGCTTCGGTAACCCGTGCCGCCTGTTTCAGTTCCCTCATGGTGGCTACGGTTGAATCCCAATTCTGTACGGTTAATTCGGTTATGGCCAGTTGCTGGTCCAGTGCCAGCAAAGTATAATAGTAACTGGCAATGGCGCTTACCAGCCCTGTCTGAACCGTTCTTGCAGCTGCTTCGCTCTGTAATAAATTAGCCAGGTTAGCCCTCCGGCTGCTTTTTAATCTGCCCCATACATCCACCTCCCAGCTAGAGGACAACCCAAGCTGAAACTGGGTAGCATGGGTACGAATTCCAAAACCCTGAACCTCTGAAAATCTGGATTCGGTAACTGAGGCATTGGCGTTTAAGGTGGGCCAGAAAGCAGCTCCACTTTGTATATAATATGCCTGTGCCTGTTGTATGCGTGTAAAAGCAATCTTTAAATCTAAATTACGCTCAATTCCTTCTTCTATTAGCCTTTGCAAAGCTTCATCCGTAAAAAACGCATTCCAGGACAGATGAGCAACCGTATTGGTATCTGAGTTATTGACATTGCGGAACAATCCCTCTGTTCTAACCTCCGGGCTTTGGTAAGTCTGTGTGACCTTACACGAAGCCAACACCAAAACCAACAGCAGCACCAATGATATGTTTTTAAAAAAATTCTTGTTCATAGTCGCTTAGTTAATCTCCTTTTCACTGGCCTTTTACCAAACCAGCATCGTTACTACATTCAAGCCCTTCTGTGTCGATTGACTGATGCATTGATCAACTCGAAATCAATGCCTGCAGATAAGCTTGTCCATTGCCCCTGGCAGCAATGATCAGCTGCCATTTATCAAAACAACTATACGGATCCGTTACCGGGTAATTCTGTTTTTCTGATATGACATTTAAGCCTGAGGCGCCCAGTTTCTGGCTGCAGCATCTTCATCATCTGGATGGAACCGCCTGGGTGGTCCGGTGAATTTTTCCTGAATATGCTGGAAAATGATAAACAAGACCGGGATGACAAACACGCCTAACAAAGTACCGATCAACATGCCACCCACCGCCCCCGTACCAATAGAACGATTACCGGTAGCACCCGCACCGGATGATAACATAAGTGGCAGCAGACCCAGAATAAAGGCAAACGAAGTCATCAAAATAGGCCGTAAACGGGCCTGTGCTCCTTCCAGTGCGGCCTGCACGATGGACATTCCATTCCGCCTTCGTGCTAATGCAAATTCAACGATAAGGATGGCGTTCTTTGCCAGCAATCCTACCAGCATGATCAGTGTTATCTGCACATAGATATTGTTAGTGATCCCGAAAAAATGTGCAAACACAAAAGCGCCCGCCAAACCCATAGGCAAAGACAGCAATACAGCAAATGGCAGGATATAACTCTCATACTGGGCACTCAGCAGAAAATAAACAAACAAGATCACCAGTATGAAAATAAACACCGTTTGCCCCCCTGCTGACAATTCCTCCCTCGTCATACCGGAGTACTCGTAGCTATAACCGGCAGGCAATACTTGTACGGCCGTTTCCTCAATGGCCTTGATGGCATCACCGGAACTATAACCCTGATTGGGGGAACCATTGACACCTACAGACGTAAACAGGTTGAACCTTGAAATAGACTGCGGACCATACACCCGTTCCAGCGTGATAAACTCCGTAATGGGCGCCATCGTACCCTTTGCATTTCGTACAAACACATTATTCAAACTTTCCGGATTGGCCCTGAAGGCGGGCTCTGCCTGGTACATAACCCTGTACTGTTTTCCAAACTGGTTGAAGTTGGAGGCATACACACCACCATAATAGCCTTGCATGGTGCTTAACACATCGTTCACGGCCAGGCCCGCTTCCTTGACCCTGGCCACATTAACCGTAATCTGGTACTGCGGAAAATTGGGGTTAAAGGAAGTAGAAGCATATTGTATTTCAGGACGCTGGTTTAAGGCCGCCAGGAAGTCAGAACTGATTTTTGAAAACCGGGCGATATCACCACCACTTCTGTCCTGTAACTGAAATTCAAAACCACCTGTTGCACCAAAACCCTGAATGGTGGGCGGCGCAAAAAAGATCACCCTGGCATCCCGTATGCCGGCTGTTTTTGCAAACATCTGCCCGATAATGGATTGTACATCCTGGCCTTTGCCCTTTCGTTGTGCCCAGGGCTTCAGTCGCATGATGACCATACCATAGTTACTACCCACACCGCTGATCATCCCCCGGCCGGTAATGCGCAGGATATTTTCCACTTCAGGAACTGTACGGGCAATTTTTTCTACCTCCCTGGTTATTTCGTCGGTACGCTCCAGTGAGGCACCGGGCGCCAATGCAATATCACTCATTACAGCCCCCATATCTTCATTGGGTACAAAGGCGGTGGGCGTCGTTTTCAACATGAAGTAGAACAGCCCGGCAAACACGACTATACCGCCAACAGCAATCCATTTTCTTTTGGACAAAAATGAAACGGAACGCTTGTACTTATTGGTCGTAGCTTCAAAGGCAATATTAAAGGCGGCATAAAATCTTTGCAGAATACTTTTCTTTTTATGACCGTCCTCGGGGTGCGGCTTCAGAAAAATGGCACACAAGGCCGGGCTCAGGGTAAGCGCGTTTACGGCAGAAAGAATAATGGCTATCGCCAGTGTAAGACCAAACTGCTTGTAAAACACACCGGCTGAGCCGGTAATAAAAGTAACCGGGACAAACACGGCCGCCATTACCAAGGTAATGGAAATGATTGCTCCGGATATCTCGCTCATGGCATCAATAGTGGCTTTTCGGGCCGACTTATAACCCTGATCGAGTTTGGCATGCACCGCTTCCACCACCACAATAGCATCGTCCACCACAATACCAATTGCCAGCACAAGGGCAAATAAAGTAAGCAGGTTAATGGTAAATCCAAAAAGCCCCAAAAAGAAAAACGTACCCACAATCGCTACCGGAACAGCAATGGCAGGAATCAGCGTGGACTTGAAATCCTGCAAAAACACAAACACCACGATAAATACCAGTATAAAAGCTTCTATCAGGGTATTGATCACCTTTTCAATGGAAGCGTCTAGAAAATCATTGGCATTGACGAGGTTTACATACGTCACGCCTTTAGGAAATGATTTGGAAGCCTCGTCCAGTACCGCCAAACTGCCTTCAATTACTTCCTTGGCATTGGAACCGGCGGTCTGGCTGATGGCCACACCCACGGAAGGATTACCATTAGTTGTGGTGGTGGAGGCATAACTCATAGCGCCCAGTTCAATGCGGGCCACATCTTTTAGCCGCAACAGCTGTCCGCTACCGACCGACCGTAAGATGATGTTTTCAAACTCTTCCGTCGTCCGCAATCGTCCTCTGTACTTGATCACATACTGGAACGATTGTGCACCCTGCTCACCAAATTGGCCGGGTGCCGCCTCAATATTCTGCTCAGCAAGGGCTGCGCTGATATCGTTGGGCACTAAACCATAGGTAGCCATTACATCCGGCTTCAGCCAAATGCGCATGGAATAATCCATACGACCGAAAGCTGTAGCATCACCCACACCCGGCACCCTTTTAATCTGCGGCACCAGGTTGATTTCAGCATAGTTCTGCAAAAAAGTCTGGTCGTAAGCCGGGTTCTCGCTGTATAACGAAAAGATCACCAGGTTACTGCTTTGCCGCTTGGCAGTGGTCACACCGGCACGGGTTACCTCCTGTGGCAACAAGCTGGTAGCACGGGCTACGCGGTTTTGCACGTTTACGGAGGCCAGGTCGGGGTCGATCCCTAACTTAAAGTACACGGTAATATTAGCCGTACCGTCATTACCGGCTGAAGAGGTCATATAGGTCATACCCTCCACCCCATTGATTTGCTCTTCCAGGGGTATCACCACACTGTTTAATACCACATCGGCATTGGCCCCCTGATACGAAGCAGAAACCTGCACGGTAGGCGGTGCAATATCCGGATATTGCGATATGGGTAATGAAATAAGACCCAGTACACCTAACATCACTATTATGACCGATATCACGGTAGAAAGCACGGGTCGTTCAATAAATCTTCTAAACATAATCTCTACACTTAACTGAAAGTTTTTGATGCTGTTGGCAAAGCATTTTGTTGGCTGCAAGCACTACAAATCAGCCTTGCAAACCGCCTTTCCTGCCTGCTGATCTATTCTAAACAATGGCACATGCCTTAATTATTTAATCATTGATTATTAAAGCATTTGCTGGTATACACTGTCTGCATTGATGACTCTGGGCTTAATGGGTGCGCCATCTCTTAAGCCGGCCACCCCCTCTACCACTATGCGTTCTCCAGGATTCAGACCTTGCTGAACAACAAAGTATTGTCCATTGCCGCTTTCCATTACCTTTATTTCTTCACTTCTTACCGTACCGGTGCTTTCCACTACATACACAAACCTTTTACCTTGCAATTCATAAGTAGCTTTTTGCGGAATGATCAGAGCAGAATCTACGTGCCGGGGTATGCGTACCACCCCACTGCTACCACTTCGTATAATATTACCGGGGTTAGGAAAAGTGGCCCGTACACTGATAGAACCGGTCTCTGTATTGATCAAGCCGCTGGCGGTTTCTATACGACCCTTATGCGGAAACTCAACACCATTGGGAAGGATTAGGGAAACAGGCGGCAGCGTAGCCAGGCGTTGCTCCACGGTGGCTCCTTTTACATTGATTGAAAACTCCAGTGCCTGTTTTTCATTGATAGAAAAGTAGGCGTAAATATTACCGATGTTAGAAACCGTGGTCAGCGGCTCAGGCGTATTGCTGCTGACCAGGCTTCCGATTTTATGGGGCAGCGTACCCACCACACCATTGACAGGGCTAACGATTCTGGTATAGCCGAGGTTGGTTCTTGCATTCGCCAGATTGGCCTTTGCCTGCGCCAGCGCGGCCTGTTTTGCCTGCAAAGTATATTGTGCCGACTGCAACTCGAATTGGCTGATAATATTTTTCTCTACCAGCGGACGCACCTTCTCTACTTCCATTTCTGCGGCATGGACATCCGCTTCTGCAATTTTTATGTTAGCCTCTGCCGTTCTTACGTCCTCCTCGTACTGGGGTGCACTGATCAGGAAAAGCAGTTGGCCTCTTCTGACCGTAGCTCCTTCATCTACAAAAATCCTTTCAATATATCCATCTATTTTAGGGCGGATCTCAATATTCTGCTGCCCTTGAATGGTAGCCGGGTATTCGGAAAAAAGCGTGGTACTTTGTGTCGCGATGGTTAAAACAGGATAATCTTTTGCCTGCTCACCCGCTGCACCAGGACCCGTAGCAGCCAGCCCGCCTTTTTCGCTTTTTCCACCACAGGACCATAACAATAATAGAAGGAGCGGCAGTGATACAATATGCACTCTTTTACACATGATTATTCTTAATTGAAAATTAGTTTTTAGTAATACTGTTCTGTTTTATAAGGCAGATCTGTTCGATAAGGCAGGCAAGCAGAAATGGGTGGAAACTTTGATAAACTAAAATTAAACCTGTTTATTTAAATAATAAGGACATAATCATGCTTTTACGCTCCGGTAACAGCTTGTTGTAGGCAGTGCTTGTCAAATCAAACATATTGATAAAAACCGGGCGGGCTACATAAGGATGTGCCATGAGTGCAAACAGGTTGATAAAATAATTGATGGGCTTCATTTCAGGAATGGTGCCCTTTTCCATTTCATGCTGTATTTCTTTTAAAAAATTCCTGATGCGTTCCTTGCCTCCCGGAATGTGCACAAACATCTCCTTATACTTTTCCGGGTCCTGGTTCAATTGAACGGCGACAAAGGTTTCCAGATAAGGCAGTTCCGTCAGCTCTTCATAAAACACATCCACCAAACCTTCGATCTTTTTTCTAAAATCAAGCGCAGCCCCCATGACCTCGTGCAGCCGCTCCCTTAAATTAGTCAGCGCTTCTTGGAACACGGAGTCAAACAACACATCCCGGGACCGGAAATAATAATGCAGCAGGGTTCGGTTTACGCCAGCCGCATCGGCGATCTCCTGCGTGGTAGCCATCAGTTTTCCTTCCTTTAAAAAAATACGCCGGGCAGTATCTTTTATATGCTGCTCTGTATTGCCATCCTTCACAGACATTTACATTTATGTTTGACAAAATTGTTAAACAAATGTAAGATAGTTGCCCCGGAGTGTTCCAAATATTTTCTTAATTATGATGCGCCCTGATACTTATAAAAAATGCGGTAAGCTGATTTTTCCTTTTAAATTTTTATGCATCAGGTTTAATACAATATGGCTTTAAAAAAGAGTTTCGAAATTGCTTATTATACGAGTAAGCTAATTGCAAACTGCTTTTGCCTTAACTTTTTTCGCTACAAGACTATGCTACAGGAAACCATTAGACTACCTGCCAGTTTTACACATACATTCTTTTAAATTCCCATATCAAAAGAACCGTCAGCCATTTTTATTCAGGAACAGTTCAACCATTATTTGTGCAGCCACATCAAGGTGCAGACGGCTTTATTTCTGCAACCTTTTTGCTCTTTAACTATTCAACAGAGGACTTTTTCAAATACCCATATAGACCATTCTATCGTACTGATACATGCTGAATGCCAAAACTTTTGCAGGACAGAAGTACAATTACTTACAGTCATAGTTATTTTCACAATGGCCGGATGGCCCTTTATATTTTTTAAAAACTTTAACGACGCCCCTGCCACCAATTCGGCTAATCAGTCGTTGTTACCTTTTGGGGTTTGTAATGGATTCTATAGATTTGAGGCCGGCAACTTATTCCACATTGTTCATGATACACCAATTAGCCTATCAATAAACCTATGAAAAAAATATTTCGGATCCTCCTCGTCCTTTTCCTCAGCGCCCTGGGTCTATTTGCGCTTACTAT
>JAEWAC010000130.1 GCA_023391895.1 Bacteroidota bacterium | reverse complement strand
TGGGATGGCTTATGCACAAGGAAGATTTTATGGCCTTTAGCGACAACTGGCTCTCGTTCTTGAAACTGAGAGGAAGCTGGGGTAAAAATGGTAACATTGGTATCGGCACTAACAATGGTATAGGTATTTACGAGTTACAGGGATCTTATGGTGCACAAGCCGCTTACAACGGAACCATTGGCTTTTTGCAAACCGGATTGGCTAACCCAAACCTGAAATGGGAAAAAACCAACACTGTAGAAGTAGGTGCCGATATAGGCTTTTTAAACAATCGCCTGAATGCATCGGTTGCCTATTACAACCGCATCACTTCCGATAAACTTGCCAGCGTGATCCTGCCAACTTCATCTGGTATCGGCAGCATTCGTACCAACAATGGTACCATGCGCAACCGGGGTGTGGAAATGGAAGCTTCTTATAAACTGCTGCAAGGTAAGGACCTGACCTGGCAGGTAAGTGCTAATGCTGCCTGGAATAAAAATATCGTACTCAAACTGCCTTATAACGGTAATGAAAACAACCGCCAGGGCGGCAGCCAAATTTATGATCCAAAATCCGGCCGCATGATCTGGGTTGGTGGTTTGCAGGAAGGCCAGGAGTGGGGCGAAGTATTTGGCTATGTAAGCGATGGCATTATCAGAAACGACAAAGATTTAGCAGAGTATAATAAAATTGATATCGCTGCCGGGGAAACGCAATACGGTGCTTCTGCTGGCAAGCGGGTAGCCAGCCAGGCGCTGATCAACCAACTGGGGTTGACCAATCACATCTCCACCAAACTGGGCGATATGAAATGGAGAGACATTGACCGGAACGATACCATAGATTACAGAGACCGGGTTTCATTAGGCCGGACATTGCCCCGCTGGACCGGCGGTTTAAACACCACTGTATCCTGGAAAGGTTTGTCGCTATTTGCCCGCGTAGACTTTGCACTGGGCCATATTCAGCAGGACTTTATGCAGATGTGGGCTTTGGGTTCTTTCCAGGGTGAGTTTAATGCTACCGATGCTGTAAAAGATACCTGGACACCGGAAAATCCGAATGCCAAATATCCAAGGTACACATGGGCCGACCAGTTAAATACGAAAAACTTTGACCGGCCGAGTGATATGTTTTGGGTGAACTCTGGCTACGTGGCTTTCCGAGAGGTATCGTTAAGCTATGCCTTGCCGGCCTCTTGGCTGAAGAAAGTAAGTATATCAGGTTTAACCCTAACTGCAACAGGACAAAACCTGGGCTATATTTCTAACAAGTTATTGAATTTGCCAGAGCGTACTGGTGAGCAGAATAGTGCTTACACCATTCCTACCTCTATCATTTTTGGCGCTAACCTTACTTTTTAATTAACTGTTTTATTAAAAAAGAATCATGAAAAAGTTTCAATATATAGTGCTGGTGGCTTTACTAAGCGTAACGGCTTTTTCCTGCCGAAAAACGCTGGAACTAGCTCCCGAAGATTATTTCGGTGATGGCAACTTCTGGCAGAATGAAGCACAGGTAACCAACTTTATGGTAGGGCTGCACAAGCAGTTCCGCGATAATCAGTTTATGTTTATGCGCCTGGGCGAAATGCGGGGTGGCAGCTTCAGCAATGTGGATGTGCAAAACACATCCTTGAACGAATTGCAGATCATTGAGCAGCGACTGGAGGAAAATTCGGCTGGCGTTTCCAATTGGGCTGGTTTTTACAACCCCATCCTGCAACTGAACCTGTTTATACAAAAAGTAAATGGCATGAGTTTTCTGGCTGAAGGCAAAAAAAGTTACCTGTTAGGACAGGCGCATACCATACGGGCCTACTATTATTTTCATTTACTGCGCACCTATGGTGGCGTGCCGCTTTGGCTGGAGCCGGAAGTACTGAATGGCAATATCGACCCTATTACGTTGCGTAAAGCGAGGTCATCGGAAGCTGACGTCTTAAAGGCTATTAAAGATGATGTAAATACAGCCCTCACTTTATTTGGCACCGCACCTTCTGCCGATAAAACCCAATGGTCGCCGGATGCAGCCAGAATGCTCAAAGGTGAAGTGTATTTGTGGTCTGCAAAAGTGTATAACAATGCAGCCGACCTGGCAGAAGCCAAGGCTGCCCTGAACGCCATCACCGGTTATAGCCTGCTGCCCAACTTTGCCAACGTGTTTTCGCAAAAAGGCAACAATGAGATCATCTTTGCCATCCGCTACCGGGTAGGCGAAGCCGAAATGGGAGGTGTAGCTTCTTTTAC
The DNA here is from genome assembly GCA_023391895.1 of Bacteroidota bacterium. Lineage (GTDB taxonomy): Bacteria > Bacteroidota > Bacteroidia > Chitinophagales > Chitinophagaceae > Flavisolibacter. Next base: position 4,289 of record JAEWAC010000130.1, on the reverse strand, counting down.
CTATTCTACGTTTAACTTTAATGGTCTGCATTATAAAGATTCTACCGTAAGCGCCGGCGTAGGCAACTTTTTGGTTGATCCTTTAAAGCTGGCAGAAGTCAACTCGCAGCAGGTGATACAGCGCTACCGCTATAAATTTGAACTTTTCCAGTCTTACGATGTGGCCGATACCAGAAGAAACGCTACCTTTTATGACTATTATAAAGTAAATACAGCTGTTTCACCTTATGTGGTCACGGTAAGAAATACGGCCCTGGTTAAATTCTTAGGAACCATTGATGCCAATAAGAGATATTTTTCTGACGACTGGCCGGTATACCGCGAAGCGGACCGTTTGTTGATGTTAGCGGAAATTGCTAATGCGGAAGGCGGCGATCCTACACCATACATTCAGACAGTGCGCGACCGTGCCTTTGGTGGCCCCGGCAAAGATCCTTCACCTTTTGTTAGTGCCGGTCAGGACGCCAACGAATTGGCCATTTTTGTAGAGCGCAGCAAAGAGTTTGTGTACGAAGGCAAACGCTGGTACGACCTGCGTCGCATGAAATTGGGCAACGAGCCTCTGGTGTTCATGAGTCCTAATCATCCTTATGGGGTTTTAGATAATGCTACTGAAGCACATGAAATCTTATGGCCCATTCCGCCAGCCATCTGGACCAACGATCCGCTGGTAGAGCAGACTCCGGGTTATCCAACTGCCAAGCCAAAGTAAAATACGGAATGGCAGGTTGTCGCTTAATTTTTCACTGTCTGTACCTTTATTGATTATTTGTTTTTAAAATATAACCTCTCATAAAGCAATCAAGATCAAGCCGGGAGTAATCCTGCTCCCGGCATTTTTTTCTTTTGCTTTTGGGAGAGACTTGCAAAAAGACTTATGCATACACAACATTTACAAGGCTTGATAGCAGCGCCTTTTACACCCATGCACGGTGATGGTAGTTTGAACCTTTCTATTATACCCGCTTATTACCAAATGCTGAAAAATAATGGTGTTGCCGGCGCCTTTATTTGTGGTTCTACCGGCGAGGGTGTTTCCCTGACGAAAGAAGAAAAAAAGGCAGTGGCCGAAGCCTGGGCAGAGGTGGCAAAAGGAGATGAGGATTTTAAAGTAATGACTTTGCTGGGAGGTACCTGCCTGGCCGATTGTGTAGAGCTGGCACAACATGCACGGCAAGTCGGTTTATATGCCGTTTCATTCACGGCACCATTTTATTTTAAGCCGGCCAATGTAAAAAAGCTGGCGGAGTGTTGCAAAGTTATTGCCGATGCGGTTCCCGACATGCCGTTTTATTACTACCATATTCCGGTTTTAACTGGCGTGGGTTTTTCCATGATCGACCTGTTGCAGGAAGTAGAGGGTAATATTCCCAACTTTGCCGGCATCAAGTACACGCATGAGGATTTTATGGATTTTCTGTCCTGTCTGCGCTTTCAAAACGGCCGGTACGATATGCTGTGGGGGCGCGATGAAAACCTGCTGAGTGCCCTGGTGCTGGGAACAAAAGGAGGCGTTGGCAGCACGTATAATTATGCCGCACCTTTATACAATAACCTGATCGAAGCTTTTAACCATGGGGATTTGAAAAGGGCCCAGGACCTGCAGCAGCAATCTATTGATATGATCCGCCTGCTGGGTAAGTATGGTGGTATTGCCACAGGTAAAGCCTATATGAAATTAATAGGCCTGGACTGCGGCAGCTTCCGGTTGCCGGTGCAAAATATGAGGGCTGAAGCCTATGAGCTTTTTAAAAAAGATGTTGCCTCACTTTCGTTTGATACGATTCAATCAAAATTGCCTCAGTCGGTAGGCGCATAAGTTTCTTTCATGAAAAAAGTTCTTCCTTATATGCTGGCTTTTATTTCGTTAACAGCTTCTCAGTCTGCGATGGCACAACAGGAGGGGCGGGATCTGATAGAATGGAAAGTTGCGGTCTCCTTACCTGCCTCTAAAAATGGGAATCCTCATTTTGGAGTGGCGGGAGCTGCAACCGGTGTGCACAACGATGTGCTGATTGTAGGCGGTGGGGCAAATTTTCCCGAGCGCATGCCCTGGCTGGGCGGTAAAAAGAAATACCATAACGAAGTATACGTATTTCAAAAAGACAGGCATGAGTTTTTAAAACAATTTCCGGCTTCTTTTAAGCTGCCTTTTCACCTGGCATACAGCGCCAATTGCGCTACACCGAAAGGCGTTTTTGTGGGTGGCGGCGAAGCCGAAAATGGCGTGTCCAATAAAGCATTTTTAATGCAGTGGGATAGAAGGAAGAAGAAGATTATTTATCAATCCCTGCCCGATCTTCCGGTGGCTCTCACCAATGCGTCTGCCACATCTGACGGATCGATTGTTTTCCTGGCGGGCGGCGAAAATGCAGAACAGGCATTGAACAGTTTTTATGCACTGGATCTGAACAACATAAAGGCGGGATGGAAAACATTGCCCCCTTTGCCCAAAGCGATTTCACATGCTGTTTTAATAGCACAATCCAATAAGGAAGGAAAAAGTTTGTACCTGGCCGGTGGCAGAAAAAAGAACACCGGCAGCGTCAGCACCCTCTATGCCTCCGTATATGCGTATGATGTGAAGCAGGGAGCCTGGATAGAAAAGCAGCCGCTTCCTTATGCTTTATCGGCCGGAACGGGTGTGGTGCTTGGCGATTCAGGGCTGCTATTGCTGGGCGGCGACAAAGGCACCACTTTTAGCAAAACAGAGGCTTTGATCGCGGCCATTGCACAGGAAAATGATCCGGTTAAAAAAGAAGCCCTGGTGCAGGAAAAAAACAGTTTGCAGGCGGCGCATCCTGGTTTTAGCAATGAGGTATTATTATACAATACCCATACAAATGTCTGGACCCCTGCTGGTACCATTCCATTTGATGTACCTGTTACCACCACTGCCATCCCGTGGGGTAACTGCATAATAATACCCAGTGGAGAAATAAAAGCCGGTGTTCGCACGCCTCAGATTTTGGCGGGACATTTAAAGGCGCAATAGATGGATAAAAAATCAGCGGCAGCGATATGGGTTTTTGAAAGAAATGGTTAAAGGTCACTAAATATTAAATCTCTTCAGTTGAAACAAGCAGGAGTGTTTAAGGAAGGTGTAAAAAATAACTTACCTGTGAAGTATCAACTGGAAATTATTGCAATTGAAATCTGCATATGAAAGATTCAAAAAGTTATCCCTGGTTTTTAGTAGGACTGCTATGGGTTGTGGCTTTGTTAAACTATATGGATCGGCAAATGCTGGCCACCATGCGGCCTGCCATGCAGGTGGATATTGCCGAATTGCAGTCGGCCACCAATTTTGGCTACCTGATGGCCATCTTTCTGTGGATCTATGGGTTCATGAGCCCCGTTTCGGGCATCATAGCCGATAAGTTCAACCGGAAGTGGATCATTGTCGGCAGCTTGTTTGTTTGGTCAGCGGTAACTTATGCGATGGGCTATGCCACCACTTTCAACCAGTTGTACTGGCTCAGGGCTGTGATGGGCGTTAGTGAAGCCTTGTACATTCCGGCGGGCTTGTCCCTTATTGCTGATTTCCACTCTTCCAAAACAAGATCGCTGGCTGTAGGTATACACATGACCGGTCTTTATATGGGCCAGGCCCTGGGCGGCTTTGGCGCTACCATTGCCGACCAATACTCCTGGCAGCAGGCGTTTCATACGTTTGGTTTGATCGGTATTGTGTATGCCGCTATTTTGATTTTCTTTTTAAGGGAAAAGAAAAGTGGTGCGACTGCCATTGCAGTAAGCGACAGCCTCCAACCTAAAGAACGTAACCCGCTTTTCAAAGGCATTGGGTTGCTGTTTACCAATATTTCCTTTTGGGTTATTTTATTTTACTTTACCATTCCCAGTTTGCCCGGTTGGGCTACCAAAAACTGGCTGCCTACGCTGTTTGCCGGCAACCTGAATATTGACATGGCCACCGCCGGTCCGCTGTCCACCATCACCATTGCGGCCTCTTCTTTCCTGGGTGTTATTTTCGGCGGCATCTTATCGGATCGCTGGGTACAAAAAAACATCCGGGGCAGAATTTATACCAGTGCCATCGGCCTGGGCCTGACTATACCATCCTTGCTGCTGATTGGCTTTGGCCATTCGCTCTTTCATGTCATCGGTGCGGCCTTTTGCTTTGGTTTTGGCTTTGGCATGTTCGATGCCAACAACATGCCCATCCTTTGCCAGTTTGTATCGTCCAAATACCGGGCTACCGCTTATGGCTTAATGAACATGACCGGGGTTTTTGCCGGTGCATTTATTACCGATTTATTGGGCAAGTC
>JAEWAC010000125.1 GCA_023391895.1 Bacteroidota bacterium | reverse complement strand
AAAACATTCGCCGGGCCAATGCCTTGCTGGAACAAATCAGGCCGGTTGCAGAAAAATACGGCGCTACCCTGGCCCAGTTGGTGATCAACTGGACCATCCACCGCCCTGGCGTAGCCTGTGTACTGGTAGGCGCCCGGGATAAACAGCAGGTGGCTGATAATGCCAAAGCTTTAAGTTTCCGGCTCAGCCCCGAAGAGCTGGAACAAATCACCAAAGCCGCAGATACCTTTAGCCTGGCGCAGGAAGACGAACTATAGGAATTGCGCAACCTAATTTAAAAGCCTTTTGCTAACGTAACATCATGTTGAGCAAAAGGCTTTTTTATTGATTTAGATAAAACCTTCCCTTGTGACTAAAGTTGCCTGGTTAAGTTCCGGCTGATCCATCCAAGTCAGTAGGTACACATTATAATTCAAAAGATTATTGTTTTCTACAGGCCTTAATCATCATCAGAAACGGCCACCTTATTTTCTCCCCAGTTATCACCTTCCGGACGATCTACAGGACCTTGTGTGGTTTCTTCATGGATGTCATCACTTTCAGCCTGGCGGGCAGCTACTGTGGCTTCCTCACTGCCGGGTCGTTTGCTGGCTTCTTCTGTAAGGTCGTAATAATCTTTGGAAGTCCGGTTTTCTCGGCCGGTATCTTTTTGCGTTTTGTTTAGCATAAGCCTACATTTTAGACATGAATTCAAAACAGCGGCCCGGCGGTTGTGGCCGCCGGAACCGCTGTGCTGACATTATTGAATGCATCACCTTTAACGATTGCCTTTCTGATCAATATTGCCCCGGTTCATGTCGGTATTTCCACTGCTGCCGGTATCGCGGCCTTCATTAATGCCCTGCATAGCTTTGTTGCGGGCCTGCTCCACATCTTTGTCGTTACCACCCAGGCGCCCCGGTTTTTCCGGATCAATATTGACGTTTTGAGCTTCGCCTTTATAATCGTGTGATTGAGCCGGGTCCCTGTGAGCTTCTGCATTGCCGATCCGGTCATCGGGATTGCCCTGGTTTTTTTGGTCGCGCTTGTTTCGGCCGGAGCTGGTATCCTGTCGAATGTTTTCGGTAGCCTTTTCCCTGGCAGCCTGTGCATCTGCGTCATTGCCTGCAAAACGTCCCGCATTATCCGCTTCTTCAAAGCGCTTCTGGGCTTCGCTCTTCCGGTTCTTTTCTGTATTTCTGTTGTTATCCTGTTGCATATGCTCCTGTTTTAGTTTACAAATACTTATACCATCCTACAGTTTTCATGCCTAAACAACCGGCAGCAACTCATCCATAATGCAGAACCGCGATGCCTATGTTCAATACATACTTGTACACTTTATTGCATATGGGCTTTTAAAAAGCTTGTTCCTGTTGTTGCTGTACCTGGAGTTTTTTGAAATATCAAAATGGTGCTGCAAAAAATGCTGGCTATTCCAGGTACAATAAAGGCGCAACTTCTTTAAAAACCCATATGGTCGGTTGGGAGTTATTTTGAGGTTACAGAACAGGGTTGATGTTCTGGCGGGCAAAGAAACGGTTGGGATTGCGGTAGTACCATATAAAAGTGCATACCAGTTTAATATTACCCATCAATTCATTCCAGTATGGAGCCGTGTAATTTTTCTTGTTCATATCAAATATTTTTAAAGTTCATCCTCTGTGCTGTGGTTGTTCAAAAAAACCTGGCTGATGGCGGAAGCATACAACTGCACCTGTTTTTCATGCTCCTTTTTTTCAGCCTCGGTATAATCGGCCGGTCTTTTATTGCCCGGAAACTCTACTGTAATAACCCGCATGGGATTCCGGCTTTTGTGCAACTGAACCGTATCGCAAACCGCTGTTGATGCCCACGTACCTAAAGAAACACCGCTGCCCAGGTTCTTGTTCAAAAGTGAGCCCCGCAGGTTTCTTTTTTGCAGTTGCCCGGCCGGTGCAATTTCAGGATCGTTATGATACAGGGCGTTGGCCATGCTGTCGAGTGCATTGCCGGCTACATTACCACCCTGGGCCGCAATATGCTGGGCCATAGCAATAGCCAGCAGGCTATCCGACCTGTAACCCAGTGCCAGGCCTTTACAATCGGTACGGGGATCCGCAAAAATGCCGGCCTTAGCAATATTTCTGATTGCATGCACATTAACGATCCTTTGCGGCCGAAAAGCTTCAATAAGCTGCAACAGCAACTGGTTTTCGTTTTCAATCAGCCTGCCTTCAAAATCAAAAGGATGTGCTTCGTTGAAGGCGCTGCCCATGGGCGGCATCTGCCGGTTGGGATCTGCTGCAGCGGCATGGGTATAACGGCCAATGTTTTTGGTACTGCCGATCTCCTTTTTTTGGGCAGCCGCAGTGGCGGCATTGTCGGGAAAAAGACAGGGAATGACCACTACGGAATAATAGGGTTCCACACCGCTACGGAGGTCTTCCACCACTTTTTTTACCACTTCTATAGAAGCCAGCTCTGAGCCATGTACACCACCAATGATCAGCGCTCTTTTATCCGTTTTTCCGGGGATATAATACGCTGCTATGGGCCTGTTCTGGCGGCTATAGCCCAGTGTTAGCTGTACCGCTTTTTGGCCGGCCACAGGGCTGTTGGAGGCAAGTAAAGAAGTAAAAGATAACGGCCGGGTGCCTGTTGTGCTGCCCTGAAACACCGGCAACACACTATCTGCAGGTGAGGGTGCAATGTTACCGAATGCAGCCGACGTAAGAAATATTCCCGCAGTTTGGGCTAAAACCCCGGCAGACAGGCACACGAGGTTGATCCATAAAAAAGCAGTCCTTTTTTTCATTGTAAAAAAGCAGTTAAGTTTCGTTGAACTAAGGTTCATCGTTTTGCATGGGCCGTCAGGTGTTAATCAGGTAAGCTGGTACAAGGTTTCCTTGTAACTGGTAAAGCAAGCGAGCAATGGGTTTTTCAGAAATTTTGGAATGAAACAGCTACAGTAAAAAAAAATGTTCTGTTGCCGGATTGATTTTTCGACAGCAAATTTGAATAATTTTCTTATCAATCAGGTCGGTAAAATGTATGAACTGTACAATCGTTACAATGAATTGGAAAAACTTTTAATATGCGTTTTTAAAAGAGTTTAAACAGGGCACTTGACAAAAGCCGTGTAAAGTAGCCGGAACAAAAGCAAGAAGATCAACCGGTACCCTGTAAAACAAAAAGGTACCTGGCGGTCAGAAAAGCAGGTACCTTTTTTATAAAATTCAATGTAAGCGGCTAGCAATTGACTGCCGAATGGAAAAACGCTGCCTTAAATCAGCGGGTTTTCGCCCTCACCCAGCCTGGCGCTTTCGCCTTCATCCAGGTCGTCATTAGGATTGTGTAGGCTTAAATCCGGGTCATGTTCTATATCCTCAATGGCATCATCATGCGCCGCTTTGTTGATCTCGTATTCCTGTTGGCTTATTTCCTGTGGCAAAGGGTTTTCATGCCTGCCCTGCTCCTCTTTGTCACTGCCACCGGTATTGTTTCTTCTTTGCATAAGCTTTGTTTTAAAAACTAATAATAAAAAACTACATAAAATTTTATGCCGCGTTTATAGCTGATGCCGTACCGTTGTCCGGTAATTATTGACGGCAGCACTGGGGCTACCTTCTGCTACTGCAAAAGAAAAAAGGAGCCGTAAAGAAAGAACAACACCCATTGCATGAGAAAATCAACAGGCCGGGAATGTTTTTAAATGTGTATGGGATTTTGAAAGTTTTTATTATTGCAGCTAAAAGATTACCATGCCTTTTGTTGAATTGGACAACCTGCCGTCTAAAGAAGTTATAGAGGGCTATCAGGCCAAGACCATTCATACCGGTACCATGACGTTTGTTTACTGGACGGTAGCAGCCGGTGCGGCCATGCCCGTGCATTCGCACCTGCACGAACAAGTGGCACATGTACTGTCCGGCCAGTTTGAACTGACCGTAGATGGCGTTACACAAGTGTTGGAGCCGGGGAAAGTAGCCGTTATTCCACCCCATGTGCCGCACGGAGGCAAAGCCCTGACCGCCTGTACCCTACTGGATGTATTTCATCCGGAAAGGGAGGATTATAAATTTCAGTAAATTAAAAATACCGGATCAATCTTTTTGAACCATGAGCTTTAACGTACAGGAAGGCTATAACCAGTGGTCGCACAGTTATGATGCCGTAACAAACAAAACCAGAGACCTGGACAAAGTGGCTACACAAACCATTTTAGATCCCTATGGGTTTTTAAACGTTTTGGAATTAGGCTGCGGAACCGGGAAGAATACGGAATGGCTGCAACAAAAAGCGCAACGGGTGACAGCGGTTGACTTTTCTGAAGGCATGTTGCAACAGGCAAGAAATAAAATCACGGCCGGTGCGGTACATTTTGTACAGGCGGATGTAACCAGGCCATGGCCTTTTGATGCGGCTGCCTTTGACCTGGCCACCTGCAACCTGATTCTGGAACATGTACAAAACCTGCAGCACATATTTGCTGAGGCCTGCAGGGTACTTAAGCCGGAAGGAAAGTTTTTTATTTGCGAGCTGCATCCCGCCAAGCAGTACGGTGGCAGCAAGGCGCGGTTTGAAAAGCAGGATGAGCTGGTGGTATTAGACACCTTTACGCACCATACGTCTGAGTTTTTTAATACCGGTCTGCAAAATGGTTTTCAATGCATCCGGCTCGACGAATGGTTTGATGAAGGGGAATACGCAATGCCGCGCCTGATTTCTTTTCTGTTTGAAAAAAAGTAATCAACTGTAGATCAAAAAGGAATCAGGTTCACGATCTGCTCCAGGTATTGCTGATCTGTAGTATCAAACTGATCCAGGTGATCGCTGTCTACATCCAGCACACCAATGACCTGACCATTGCGCACCACCGGCACCACGATTTCTGATTTGGATAAGCTGCTGCAGGCAATATGCCCCGGAAATTTTTCAACATCGGGTACAATAAGTGTTTGCGCCTGCGCCCAGCTGCTGCCGCACACACCTCTGCCTTTTTTGATACGGGTGCAGGCTACCGGGCCTTGAAATGGCGCCAACACAAGTTCATCTTCCTTCACCAGGTAAAAGCCTACCCAAAACCAGCCAAACTGTTCTTTCAGTGCAGCTGCTACATTGGCCAGATTGGCTACAATATCCGTTTCGCCTTCCAGCAGACCTTTGATCTGTGGAATCAATGCTTCATATTGTTCCTGCCTGGTGCCACTTATGATGTTTAAATCTTCTGCCATAATACATGAGTTGGCGGCGAAGTTAGCAACAAGTTGGATGAAAAATGTTTCCGTTATATTAAAACCTATCCTGCATTTCAGGAAGTAAACTTGAGCTGCAGCAAAAAGAATTAAATAAAAATCATCCTTCACAAACGTTTTTGATTAAACCGGTTGTTTGAATATATAACTTATATAATGGAGAGGCTCATATAATTTTTTACAATAAATAATATGTAATTAGCAGATGAGATAACAGGAAAGGTTTTGTTGAAAAAATACAAGTACTAAATTCATTTGGATGAATGTTTTCCCGCTACTTTGCAGTTGAAAAGGATTTCTGCTTGGTCTGATTTTTTTAGAGCACAGGCAGTACCTTTTTATCTATTCATTTCTCTACAAAAAACATTTCTTATGCGTAAAAACTTTACCCGCATGTTTACTTTGTTGCTGACCTTTACCATGCTGTTCACATCTGCTTTTGCAGCAACGCTTCCGGCACCTGTTAGTACCGAGCCTGCACCCGCCACGGTCAAAGCTGCGGTTGCTGAATTCAACAACCTTTCCAAAAAAGAAAAAAAAGAAAGAGTACAGGAAGTAAAAAAAGCAGTGAAGCAGTACAAGGCCGAAAAAAGAGCCGGCAAGGAACCTTCTACCGATACTTTGTTGCTGGTGATCCTGGCCATATTACTGCCACCCTTAGCGGTTTACCTGTATGAAGGTGAAATTAACAACCGTTTCTGGATCAGCTTATTGTTGACCCTTTTATTCTGGATTCCGGGTGTTATTTACGCACTGATCTTGATTTTAGGCGACGGTAACATTGCAATTTAAATTTTTTTAATTTTCTCCGGCTGCAGCTGTTCTGTCTGATGCAGCCGGAGAAAATTCTCCAAATTATCATACTAACCGATGACACGGGTCACTCTTAATCCCAGCAGCACAATTAAGTAAGAAAACCCTTCCTGATAAAAATTTGCCCACAAAGCTTTCGATGTTAAAGCAACTATTGGGTTCTTAGATCACGCCTTATTTTATGTAGCGATACCTCACTCCTCTGTATAAATCTACCGGCCGAAGCCGTTTTGATTGATACGTCACTTTAAGCGCATTCATAGCTGCTTATCTTCAATAAAATAGAGTTTTTGTTTTCCATTTCAAGGAAAAAGAGAAATTAAAACGTTTATTGTTACATTTTTGCAGCCATCTGTTATGCGGTTAATCTTGCACTACATCAGGGAATATATTCAGGAACTTAACTGGCGCATCTTTGTTCCGGCTTCCTTGTTTATGGCACTGGCTATTTTTTTCAATTATTATTTTCATTTATCCCATCGTATTCGCGGATTGGAGCAAGCGCTGCAGTTTACGGCCTGGTTTGTTATTTTTTTAGCCGTTTTTTCAGTGGGCTATGGGTTGCAGGCTTATTTTAAAAAGTCGCAGCTGTTTCACAACCGGCAGTTTGTCTTTTTTTTGTTGCTGGCACCGGCACTTTTTGCCTGGAAGATGGGTGCCTCTTTTGAACTGTCCTTATCAACAGATACCTCCCAGAACGCGTACTGGAACCAAGTAATTTACTGGCCTTTGAAACTGATGGTTGTGACGCTGGTGCTGGTGGTGGTATGGCGCCTGTACGACCGGCAGCAGCCGTTTTATGGCTTTAGTACGCACCATTTCCGCGCTCAACCTTATGCATGGATGCTCCTGTTGATGGTGCCGCTGGTAGCAGCGGCTTCTACGCAGCCTGATTTTTTAATGACTTATCCCAAGCTCAAAAACATCAGCCAGCTGACGCAACACCAGGAATGGTATCATCTGCTTTTATACGAGTTGTCTTACGGCGCTGATTTTTTTACCATTGAACTTTTTTTCCGTGGATTTTTGATACTGGCTTTTGTCAAATGGGTGGGTAAAGATGCCATTTTGCCGATGGCTTTGTTTTACTGTACCATTCACTTTGGCAAACCATTGGGTGAATGCGTTTCTTCTTTTTTCGGAGGACTGTTACTGGGTATTATAACCTATCACACCCAAACCATTTGGGGTGGTTTAATGGTGCACCTGGGTATTGCCTGGCTGATGGAATTGGGAGGCTATCTGGGTAATTTATACCGCGTGTCTCTTTGAAGTCTAAAGTTTAAGGTTTAAGGTTGTTCGGGTGCGCCAGTCCGTATGGGTGATTGAAAATGGAATTCGGATAATACTGTTGCTTAAGAAATGAATTTTCAGATCAAAAGAGATACGGGTTTTTTAAGAAGTTGTAACGCTTCTCGCCTCTGTCATGCTGAATTGGTTTCAGCATCTCCTGCTCACATCTTTAAAAGTCCATATGGAAGATTCTTTTCTGACTCCTTATGACTAATATGACTCCTTTGACTATAATCTTTTCTTACGATAGTCAAATCTCCTTACTTTTTCTCCCCGAAAAAGTAAGCAAAAAGTTCAAGGCCAACCCGATGGCTCCGCCCGTTTGGCCGGCCCACGCACAGCACCAGTCACTACAGTTTGTATCCTGCCCTATGAATTGTAGATGATTTGACTTGTCTTTACAGGCATGGCTTTTTGAAGAAGTTCAAATCTTTTTGCGTGTTATGCTGAAACACTGAAGGCGTTGTATCCCGCTACGCTGTTCCTACAGCAACAAGAGTCTAAAGTTATCGCGGGATAAGGCGCTGAACCTTGCATTATGTTTACAGGAATAGAGTTGCAGTAACTGCTTTAAAAGTCCATATAGTGTTTAAAACACTTTTCTTCGTGTTCCTTTGTGCCTTTAGGTCTTGGTGTTCCTAAAACTTTTCCCAAACTAAACTGCTTCAAAAGTCCATATAACTTCTTCTCTTCCTAATCCATTCATCTCCCCAAATCGTGGTTCAGACATCTGCGAAATCCTTCCTCAAATCTGTGAACTCTGTGATCCAACTTGTGAACATGTGAACTGGTGAACTCGAGAACTTTAAACCTTAGACCTTAAACTTCAAGGAAAAAAATACTGCAAGCCTGTAAGCCGGATTCTGTTTCATGCTTGCGCATGATCGCTATCATTTATCTGGGATGAACATTACTGTTCACCTCCTTCTGCCTACCCTGGATCATCGGACGGGCCGCCCTCAAACGATCCTATACATGGCATTTCAGCACGCAAGGTTTACCCGCTGTTAGGGTTACCCCTACCAGCCGTGGGCTCTTACCCCACATTTTCACCTTGACCTTTGCAGGATGTACCTGCAAATCGGCAGTAATTTTCTGTGGCACTGTCTCGTTCTTTTTTCAAAGAAGCCGGCTGTTCACCGGTGCGTTGCCCTGTGCTGTCCAGACTTTCCTATGTTGCCAGTAAACAACATCGATAGCGCAGCTTGCAGTGTTGCAAAAATACGAAAAAGCAGCGTTGATCGTTGAGCAGTGGCCGGAGAGCGTATTTTAACAAATGGTTCTAAGGTTTTTAAAGATTATATTGGTATTTCACTATTTTCAGTTGCTTGCAGGATAATGGCTTTTACAACGGCCAATGGCCAACGAATAACGATCAACGCCCAACGTTCTCAGTGCTGCAGGTAAATTTCGGTAGCGCCATAACCAAAAGAAGGATGGTATTGATTAACAAAAGACTTTACCTCCCGCTTCAGTCGTAACAGGTCGTGAATCTCATCGCGCAGCCGGCCGCTGCCCACGCCATGTATAACAATCAAAGTGGGCTGGTGGTGCGCCAGCGCCAGTTCGTACCATTTTTCAAATTCGCGTAGTTGTATGTCCAGGATCTCGGCATTGGAAAGGTGCTTCCAGTCGTCGGTGAGCTTTTCAATATGCAGGTCTACCACGGTACGGGCCGGTGGCAAATGCCGGCGTACTTCTTTGGCGTTGTACACCTTGATGCCTTTAGCAGAAAGGATGCCCAGATCCAGTTTTTCTTCCTCCACCCTGTCAGGATAGGTATCAAACAACTTGTAAGAAAAAGTAGGCTCGTTCTTTTCTTTGATCTCTTCAATTTTGGCAAACAACTGCTTGGGCTTGAGCCGCAGGTTGGTTTCAAAATGCGTTGCCTTTTTTTTATCGGGCTGTACCAGCGAAAACTCAATATTGAAGTTGGGGCTGTCATTCATGTCGGCAAACGGAATGTCGTGCACATAAAAATCGGAAAAAGGCAGGACCGTGTTTTTCAACTCAAATTCCGTTTCGCCAAAAAACTGCAGGCGGTAAATAAAGTGGTAGCCTACTTCCATGCGGTTAATGAGGTGGATCTTTAATTCTTCCACCACGTCATCACCAAATTCATCGGTTTCAAACTTGGGCAAAAAAGAAATCCAGACGCCGTCGGCTACCCGTTTAGGTGGTGTTTTTTCCTTTTTCAGGTCTTCCACGTACTTTTTTTCCCCTTTTTTGGGAAACATTTTCTTTTCCGTGAACTTTTTAAAATAGGGAAAATCCAATTGGTCGATATAAGCCGGAAAACGTACGCCTCTTACATCTACCATCACCATCTTGTTGTTGATGATATCGATCACTTCGCCTTCTTCGTTGGAGTGCAATACCAGCACCCGGTCACCTACCTGAAACTTCATACTTTCAATTGAACGGCAAAGTTAGGGAACGTTTGGTGCCTGTAAATAGCCTTAACATTATTTGCATACTAACCCCGGTAAGCAAAGGAACTGTACTGCACTTTAAAACCTCATTTATAGAGTTACACACGATCTGTTAACGCGGTTGTTGGCCGGATAACTTGCTGTTGCGGAAACCATATAAAAAGTAGATGGACAAGCCCAGTGCCATCCAGGCAAAGAATACCAGCCAGCTGTTGGCTGGAATTTCCACCATCAGGTACAGGCAGAACAATACGCCCATAATAGGGATAAAGGAATAGTTGCGTAAAACGGTTAACACGGACAATACCAACGCAATGACCACAAAAATGAGGAACAGCACCTCCTGGTAGTTTTCCGAACCCAGGTTGCTGATAGCGGCGCCTATGCGGCCATGAAAGGTATAAATAAACAGGGCTACCACAATGGGTATGATATAGCGGCCATTAATGTAAGGCAAGGAAAACTGGCCCGGCTGTTTGATAACCGGAGGCAACAACAATACCCCACCCGCTACCAGCACAAAGGCAAAAAGGGTTCCGATACTGGTGAGGTCGGTTACAATGCCGCCCTCAATGAAAAGTGCCGGAATGCCCACCAATAAGCCGGTGATGATGGTAGCAAAGGAAGGTGTTTGGTACTTGGGATGAATTTTCTGGAATTTTTTGGGCAGCAATCCATCGCGGCTCATGCTCATCCAGATACGGGGCTGCCCTAACTGAAACACCAGCAGCACAGACGTAGTGGCGACCACCGCACTGATGGAAACAATGGTCTCGATCCAGGGAGCCCGGTTTTCAAACACAAAAGCCAATGGATCATTCACATCCTTAAAGTTGGAATAATGTTCTATACCGGTCAGGGTCAGGGCAATCAGGATGTACAATACCGTACAGATCAGCAGCGAGTTGATCATGGCCTTCGGCATATCCCGCTGCGGGTTTTTACATTCTTCTGCTGTAGTGGAAATGGCATCAAAACCAATATAGGCGTAAAACACGGCCGATACACCTTTTAGCACCCCTTCAAAACGGTTGGGCAGAAACGGCGTCCAGTTATTGGTATCTACAAAAAAGGCTCCCGCTACTATTACAAATAAGATCACCCCTACTTTGAACAGCACCATAAAATTGGCGGTCTTCTTGCTTTCCTTAATGCCTGTATAAGCCAGCCAGGTAATGAGGCCGACGATGATAAAAGCCGGAAGGTTAAAGAAGATTTTGGTGCCGCCCACCATTGGCGCCTCGTTCCAGGCGGCAATGGCAAAATTGTAGTTTTTCAGCTGTTCCGGGTTCGCTACTGTACCTGACGCCAGGGCTGTGGTGGCTTCCTGATAAGCTGCATTGGCTGTCATAGGGTCAACCAGCATCCAGTCGGGCAGGTGAATGTGGAATACATTTTCCAGCAAATTATTAAAATAGCCGCTCCACGAAATAGCCACCACGATATTGCCTATGGCATATTCCAAAATGAGGGCCCAACCAATGATCCAGGCGATGAGCTCGCCAAAAGTAACGTAAGAATAGGTGTAGGCACTGCCGGCTACCGGTACCCGGCTGGCAAACTCGGCATAACACAGGGCGGAAAAGCCACAGGCCACCGCTGTTATCACAAACAAAATGGACACACCAGGACCACCATTATAAGCTGCATTTCCTATCGTGGAAAAAATGCCGGCTCCGATAACTGCTGCAATACCTAAAAAGGTCAGGTCCCAAACACCCAGTACTTTGTTCAGATTTCCTTGTGAGCCTCCATGTGTTGCATCGTAATCTTTCTTAAGTTGATCTATAGACTTTTTCCTGAAAAGCGAATTGAACATCAGCAGTTTTTAATAAGGGCTCAAAATAGAAAAAAAAGAAACAGCAACAACGGGTTGGTGAGCACAATTTGAGTTAGGTTAGCCCCGCACCTGATAAAAATCAAGGCGAAAAGCCATTGCACTCATCCAATGCCCGTCCTGCAGCACTGAAATTTGCCTTACAAAATTTAAATGAAATGGAAACAACCCTGCAACAAACCATCTCTACCGTATACCAGCACAGCATCGCCAAAAAAAGTCTTTTTACCCGTTTTATCAACTGGTGCGACGGCCAGGAAAAATACCGTTTTGGCTGGCTGGGTGCTGCCTTAGCTACGCATGGCTGTGTTTTCACACCCCTTACCCTTTTTGCGGTTATTTTATCGGGCAACCTTTTTATTTTCTGGGTGCTGGCACTGACGGCTATGGGCGCTTCATTGATCACCAACTTGGCTGCCTTGCCTACCAAAATCACGATCCCGGTATTTTTATTCAGCCTGCTGGTAGATATAGCTATAATGATTTCTTGTATTAGTATCGGTTTCAATATCAATGGAGCGTTTTACTAAACCGTCAATGTTCCCTTTGTGTCAGGAAAAGAGCCAGTTGTTTTAACGGCTCTTTTCTTTTGGAAAGAACCGCAATGTCTTCCAGGTGCTGAAAAGCCTCGGAGATGTATTTTTCCTTCAGCTCGCGGGCCCAGGCATCAACGCCGGAGGCGTTAAATATTTGCAGCACCTGCACTACCTTGTCTTCACTATCCGACTGCAGTAATTGTTGCAGCGCTTCTTTCTGGCTGGAAGAAGCCGTATGCAAAGCATGGATCAACAAAAAGGTTTTTTTATTAGCCTTGATATCCCCACCTACCTGTTTGCCAAATTTATCCGGGTTGCCATAGGCGTCCAGGTAATCATCCTGTATTTGAAAGGCCAGGCCCAGCTTGCGGCCAAACTCGTACAGCAGGTGTTGGTTACTTACGCTGGCGCCGCCCAGTATGGCACCCATTTGTAAGCTACCGGCCAGCAGTACTGAGGTTTTTAAATTGATCATGTTGAGGTAATCTTCGAAAGGCACTTCAGGTTTCTTTTCAAAGTCCATGTCCAGCTGCTGGCCTTCGCAGACCTGCCGGGCGGTTTTATTGAACAGATTGATGATTTTCCGTAAGTGACCTGTTGCAATTTTGTTCAAATACTCATAGGCCACCACCAGCATCACGTCACCAGCCAGCAGGGCAGAACTTTCGCCATACTTTTCGTGCATGGTTTGCATGTTGCGCCGCAGGGGAGCTTTATCCATAATGTCATCATGGATCAACGTAAAATTATGAAACAGTTCTATGGCTGTAGCCACCTGCCACGCATCTTCAATGATCGTGTCAAACAGTTCATTGCCCATGAGGCAGGCAACAGGGCGCACCCGCTTGCCGCCCAATTGTAAAAAATAACGATTGGGGTCGTATAAAGACCGGGGTTCCTGGGGAAAATGTTCGTTGTTGAAACGGATCGAAAATTGAGCAGATAAGTCTTGAAATGAATGCATGCTCAAAATTAGTCTTCGCGTTTCTTTTTTTTGTGTTTTTGCCGGGTTGGTTTTACAGGTTTTTCTTTTTCCGGTTCTTCCGACGGGGTCGATAACACCCATTCATAATCCAGCTGTCGCTTTTCCAGGTTGGCGGCCACTACTTTGATGCGTACTTTATCGCCCATGCGAAACTTGCGGCCGCTGCGGGCACCTACCAGCATATAATCTTCCTGTACCAGGCGAAACTCGTCGTACTCGGCCAGGCTGGTGATGCTTACCATACCTTCACACTTGTGTTCAACGGTTTCTACCCAAAAGCCAAAGGACGCTACACCACTGATCACGCCTTCAAACTCTTCACCCAAAAAGTTGTGCATGTATTCAACCTGCTTGTATTTATTGCCGGCCCGTTCGGCTTCCATGGCGGCCCGCTCCCGCTCGCTGCAATGTTTGCACTTTTGCTCCATTTTTTTGTCCGGCTTGATGTTGTCGTTCAACACCTGCAACAGTACACGGTGTACCAGTATATCCGGATAGCGACGTATGGGCGATGTAAAATGGCAATAGTGTTCAAAGCCCAGGCCGTAGTGACCAATGTTTTCCGTGGTATAGGCTGCTTTGGCCATGGTGCGGATACCCAGCTGCTCCAGTACATGCTGCTCCGGTTTGCCATGCGCATCGGACAGCATCTGGTTAAAAGAATCCGCAATCTGCTCCGGTGAGGAAGTATCGAACTTGTGCCCGAACTTCCGGGCAAAGGCCATAAACGGCAGCAGTTTTTCTTCCGAGGGCAGGTCGTGCACCCGGTAAGGAAAGGGTATGGGCTTTTTATTGTCTTTTATTTTTGAAACATGCTCGGCCACCACTTTGTTCGCCAGCAGCATAAATTCTTCAATCAGCTGGTGGGCTTCCTTGCTTTCTTTTACCACAATACCGATGGGCTTTCCTTTTTCATCCAGCTTAAAACGCACTTCCTGTGAGGAAAAATTGATGGCACCGGCATCAAAACGTTTTTTGCGCAGGCGTTGGGCAATGCTGTTTAAAAGCAACACCTCGTCAGACAGCTTCCCTTCCTGCTTTTCAATGATCTCCTGTACTTCCTCGTAGGTAAAGCGGTGGTCGGAATGGATGATGGTTTTACCCAGCCAGTAGTCTTTTACCGTGCCTTTGGGTGTCATTTGAAAAACGGCAGAGAAAGTAAGTTTGTCCTCGTGTGGCCGCAAAGAACACAGAAAGTTGGAAATATGCTCCGGCAGCATGGGATTCACCCGGTCGGGTAAATAAACAGAGGTAGCTTTGGCATAAGCCGCTTCATCCAGCTGGGTGCCTTCGTCTACGTAATGCGATACGTCGGCTATATGCACACCGATTTCATAATTGCCATTTTTCAAAACCCTGATGGACAAAGCATCGTCAAAATCCTTGGCATCCACCGGGTCAATGGTAAACGTAAGAATGGTTCTGAAGTCTCTTCTTTTCTTGATTTCTTTTTCCGTTATGGTATCCGGAATGCGGGCGGCTTCTTCCATGGCATCTTCCGGAAATTCTAATGGAAAACCATTTTCCAGTAAAATTTCTTTCATGGCCACATCATTGGCATCTTCTGCGTTCAGTACGGTTACCACTTCGCCCACCGGCCGTTTGCCGCCAGTGTTTTCCCACTCTGTAATACGTACCACCACCCGGTCGTTATCCTGCGCCGCTCCTATGGCCGGTTGGGGTATGTAAATGTCCGGCATGCGTTTTTCCTTGTCGGCTACAAAAAACGCAAAGCCTTTATTCATCTGCAGCCGGCCTACAAATTCCAGCTGCTTTCTTTCCACTATTTCGGTAATCACACCCTGCAAACGCTTGCCTTCCCGCTGGGCCGCTACTTTTACCCGCACCGTATCCCCATGCATGGCGGTATTAAAGTCATTGGGCTTTACCAGCACATCGGTATCCAATCCTTCTACAATTACAAACCCCATCCCGGAACGGGTAATTTCTATTTGGCCTTTAAATACGTCTGCAGATGCCTGTTTTTTCTTTCCTGATTTCTTTGAATTTTTTCGTCCCATACTCATGCAATCGCCTGCTGTTTAAAATTATCAATGAATTTAATAACTATATCTGTAAAGCTTTGTCCTTCATTGAACAAAAACTGGTGTTCAATAGGTATCACGAAAAGGGGTAACTGATCCAATTCCTGTCGGTATTTCATCAAGCGCATAGCATCTTTTTCTGTAGTTACTATAATTTTCTTGCCAGCCTCTATGCTTTTGAACCGTTTTTGAATGTCCTTCCAGTCGTCCAGCGTAAAAATGTGGTGATCGCTGTAGTGCATCATGTAATAGGTATGGATTCTTTCTTCCAGGTATTTTTTCAATGGCCGCGGATTGGCAATACCGGTGATCAGGAGTACATCGGTTTGTTCATCTATTGTAAGGGTTTGCTGCGTGGTTATATGGTAGGGCGTGCCATAGGATATGGT
>JAEWAC010000089.1 GCA_023391895.1 Bacteroidota bacterium | reverse complement strand
CTTCAACCTAATCGACCTATTCAACTCTTTAAAATTCCATATCGCCTTTTAAACCAAAAGCATTTACGACTCACCATTGACCATTCACGTCTGTGGACTGTCGTCTGTCGACCGTGGACCTTCTTCTTCACCACTTTCTGCCATTTTAATCAGCAGCGTTGAAGCTAGTAAATATTCTTTTCGCTTCAGTTCAGGCACCTGCATTTTGAACAATCGGTTGCACAACTATTTGCACTACTTCAAATGACGTTTAACTTTAACGCTAAAGCCATCTGCGCATGCTAACAGGTTTACCCTTGCTTGTTTTAATTCTTGTTGTTCTTGTTTTTATCATTATCGCTTGTGCTGTTTGGCGCTGGCATCCGTTTCCGGTTTTGATCGTGGCGGCCCTTACCATCGGACTGGCGGCGGGCATGGAACCTCCCACCACCCTTCAAACGTTATTGCAAGGCAGCGGGTCGGTATTTGCCAGTATTGGTTTTATTATAGCGCTGGGCACCATTCTGGGCGAAGCACTAGAAAGAACCGGCGCTGTTGCCGCACTGGCTTCGGCTGTACTCAAAAAGGTAGGACCTAAGCGTGTGATCTCCGGCATGAGCCTGATGGGGGCTCTTGTGGGCATTCCTGTTTTTTGCGATTCCGGTTTTGTGATTCTTTCCAACCTGGCCCGTTCTTTATCGCTGCAGGCATCCCTCTCTTATGGTGCCGTGAGTATTGCCCTGGCCACCGGTTTGTATACAACGCATGTATTGATTCCACCCACACCAGGACCGCTGGCGGTTGTGGGCAATTTTGGCATGTCGGCCGACCTGGGCTGGGTGATATTGATGGGCCTGCTGGTGAGCCTCCCTGCTATTGCATCCGGTTACTGGTTTGCCCGGCAAATGAAAAACGCAACCGATCCTCAACAGGAACACTTGCAGGAAGAAGTCAGTGTGCCTCACGCCCATCCTAAGATTGTACCGGCACTCATACCACTGCTCCTGCCCGTGCTACTGATTGCCCTTAGTTCAGTGCTACCGCTGCTTTCACTTCCGGCCTCCCTGTCGGCGGCTTTGCTTTTTATTTGCAATCCTAATATCGCCCTGTTGCTGGGTGTTGTTGCGGCCTTGCTGCTGCTGGGTCGTGGCAAAAGACATGAATGGAACGACTGGATTCAAAAAGCCTTGTTGCAGGCCGGACCGATTATTTTTATAACAGCTGCCGGCGGTGCGCTGGGTGCTATTTTAAAAGCTACCCCCATGGCAGCAGAATTTGAAACCCTGGTAGCCGGGAAAAACATCGCGCCCTTTTACTTTTTTCCCATTGCTTATTTGCTGGCCGCCGGCTTAAAAACAGCTCAGGGATCTTCCACGGCGGCAATGATCATTGCGTCTTCTATCATAGCCCCCCTTTTGCCCGGCATGCAAATAACCGATCCTGCCGTCAAAACGTTGCTGCTGCTCAGCATTGGTGCCGGCGCCATGACGGTGAGCCATGCCAATGACAGCTACTTTTGGGTGATTAACCAGTACGGCAAAATACCGGTGGCTAAAATGTACCGCTATTTTACACTAGCAACCTTTGTAATGGGTATAACGGTGCTGGCTACCTGCATGCTCCTGTCGCTGTTGTTTTAACCCGGTATCAAAGCAATAACCACATCCATCACATTGGTTTGTGTAGCGCCGGTCATCACCAGTCCGCCAGCTTGTTGAAAGAAATGATAGGAATCATTTTGCGCAAGCGCCTCTTCCGGTTTCAGCTGCAGTTGTTTTACCTGGTCTATCATTGCTGCGTCTATTAAGGCACCTGCTGCATCGGTAGGGCCATCTGTCCCGTCGGTACCTGCAGAAAGTATTATCGGCATGGTATCCACATCCCTGCCTTCCTTCAGCCAGGTGCATAAAGCCGCCAGTGCAAACTCCTGGTTGCGCCCCCCCTTGCCATTTCCTTTAATGCTGACGGTGGTTTCGCCGCCCATGAGCAGACAGACAGGCCCGTTACCTCTATATAGGTTTTTGAAAAGATTTTGCACAAAAGCAGCCGCCTTTTCCCGGGCTTCTCCGCTCAACCGGTCTGTTATAATCAATGGTTCATAACCTAAAGTTTTGGCTTTGGCGGCCGCCGCTTCCAGGGCAAGGCGGTTGGTGCCCACGAGGTAATTGGTGGTAGTGCCGAATACTGGATCGCCCGGCTTGGGTGTTTCAGGTGGTTGGCCTTTCCTTCCGTTTTTCAACCATTGGTGTATGGCATCGGGAATCTGGGGCAACAAATGGTACTGCTGTAAAACGTTATAAGCATCTGCAAAAGTGGTGGGATCGGGCACGGTGGGTCCGCTAGCAATGACATGCAATGGATCGCCGATCACATCGCTTAAAATAAAGGCCACCAAGGTGGCGGGATAAGCTGCCCGCGAAAGCTGGCCGCCTTTGATCTGTGAGAGGTGCTTGCGAACGGCATTCATTTCTTCTATCGTAGCGCCGCACTGCAACAGCAACCGGAACAACTGCTGCACCTCGTTGATGGTGACACCCGGCGGCAGGTCGGCCAGCAAAGCAGAAGCCCCGCCACTGATGAGGGCGATGATGATATCTTTTTCACCCGCCTGCTGCACTACCTGTAAAATATCCTGGCCGGCACGCAGGCTGTTGCCATCCGGAACGGGATGCCCCGCTTCTATCAATTTAATTCTTTGCAGGGGCAACGCATGATCGTATTTGGTAACTACCACGCCTTGGGCAATACGGTCGCCTAAAATCTGTTCCGTTTCCCACGCCATGGCAGCACTGGCTTTTCCGGCACCAATCACATAAATGTTTTCCCATTCCTGAAAAGGAAAATAGCGATCATGAAGCCAGAGTCCATCGCCGGTTACCCGCAGGTATCGGGGTAAAAGTTGAGACGGCTGTACCGCTGCCACAGCAGCATTGAAAATTTCCAGAGCCTGTTCACGCATGCCCTAAATTAAAAGATAATTTTTTCAGCCTTTGGGCAAATAAAAAGACCCGCTGCATCTTATTAAAAAGCTCGTGCAAAAACAGGCAGGTGCAGGAGTGCTGTTGCTAGAAAAACAGCAGGTGGCTCACCGTCCAAAAAGCTTCAAAACCCCATATGAAAATTCGTCCGTAGGCAGTTGTCAACACCAATTATTCCGGGTTGATGGAAAGCAGGGGAATAGCAGAAGCACCTGCTATTTCCTGCGTCATGCTTTTGCCGCCCAGGTGATGGATCCAACTTTTGTGGTGTGTGATCAGGGCCAGGAGGTCAAACTTCTTTTTGCTGATGTATTCTTTGATGGTAGTGGTAAAATCTTTACCGGACAAATGAACGATGCCAATAGCCGCATGGGGATATTGCCGTTTCAGGCTTTCGCGGATGTTGTAAATGGTTTGGGTATCGGCCATGATGTGACTACCCTCCTGTTCTTCTTTTGAAAAAATAAAAATGCTGAGCTCTGCTCCAAAATGGTGGCTCATATCAAAAACGGGTTTCAGCATGCCGAGGTTTTCTTTTTCGTTGTTGATGGCAACGATCATCTTTTGCGGCAACACCCATTGATACTCATTTGGAATAATGAGTACGGGTACGGGACTGGCCCGTAAAATGGCGGCCGACTTACCACCTGCTTTACCGGCCGGCGCCTGATCGTTACCGGAGGCCCGCATCAGTATCAAATCGGCCCTGTAATCTTTTGCCGCCTGCAGAATGCTTACCGTAACGGGTCCTGTAAAAAGCAAGGTGCTTACTTCCAGGTTTTGGGTTGCCGCAATACGACTCCGGATCGCTTCCAAACGTGCGAACCGTTCTTCCCTGATCGCTGGATCCGGAACGGGCTGCTTTTTCTTTTTCCGTGAGCCCGCATCTGCAGGATCATATACATGCAATACAAAAAGGTGCGCCCGCTCCTTTTGAGCCAGCACAGCAGCATATTGCAGTACCTTATCGTCGTGCTCAGAAAAATCAACAGGAACAAGTATGCGGTTCATTTTCTTTTATTTAAGGCCAAAGCTCCCGCTTAAAACGATCCTTTTTAATGACCCTGCACCATAAAAAAACTGATTTTGAGCAACAACAGAACAACATCCGCCTGGATGATAATGAGCGCCATCATGTCATCATGACTTTTAAAAACCCATATGCCAGGCACAGGAAAAGAAAGGACTAAAGCTGCAGAAGGTAAGGCTTGAAGAAATGGCAATAACAGCTTTGAACGAAGAAAGAAACAGTGGTAAAAATAACAACAAGGTTACTCTATAGTAGCCAGCTTTAAATTAAAATCCACCCGGAATTCATCTTTAATTTGAATAGCACCCGCCAGCTTACGGGGGGCGGTTAAATTAAAATCGGAAAAGCAAAATATGCGGGTACCATTCAACAGGTAGGAGGCATCACCTTTTTTTACAAACACATAATCCACCTGGAATGCTTTGCGTACACCGGCCAGTTCTACTTCTACCCAGCCCTTCATGCTTTGGGTGTTGTTTTGTAAAGCGGGCAGGCGGTCGAGGGACAGGAACCGGATCTTTAACCGGGGGTGATCTTCTGCCTTGAGGGTTTTGCGCAGGTCATTGGTGATCATCCGGCTGTGGCAGTCAAACTTAAACACATCGATCTCCAGGCAACCGCTTAATCTTACCGCTTTACCGCTGCCGCCGTCATCTGCACAGGAGATGGTATCGGGCTGGTAATAACCGGCTATGTCACAAACAAACTCACTGATGTTGGACTTGCCGGCAACTCTTAACGTACTGGTTTTTTCAACCGTCCATTTAATGGGCGGCTTGCTGCCAGCCTTGGTGGAATCGGGATTGGCACTGTTGAAAGAAAGGATAGCAGCAACCAGGGGAGCCAGTAAAAATAATTTTATCCGTGTCATGATGAGTTGTTTTAAGTGCTGCCTGAAAAATGAAGAAGGGAGGACCAGTTTTCACATGCCTCCCTTCTTTTGTGGACGGTTTATAGGACGATGCTTATGCCGGTTGCGGATCAGAAACCTACCACGGCTTCGACCACAAAGCCATTGAATTTACCACCATGGCGGAAGTCATTTACAGGGAAGTCTTTATACTGCTGTTGTACCAGTTCACCTTTCAGCAATACGTTGCGGGTTACAAACCATCCGGCAGCACCTGCGATGCGGTTGACAGTAACATCGTTGGGCATATTGGCCAGTTCCGCTTTTACAGTGTTGTAACGGGCACCGATGTAAAAGTTTTCGGCCGGGCCAAAGCGGTAGATCACATCACCTGCCAATTGGTTCATTTTTCTTTCTTCTTTTTCCAGCTTGGTTCTGCCCTGGGCGGTTTCATAAGTACCAAACAGTTCCAGGCCACCGGCTTTTACAAAACCATTCAGCATCACGGCAGTGATTTTTTTACTGAAGCCCGGGTTCAACCTGCCGGAAGTAAACAGGGATGTAGAAGCAGGCAGGGAAGTGCCCGGCGTGATACCGGCAAGGCCAACTTTCTCCATAATGTTCTGGTAGTGAGAACCAGTACGGTCGCCGCTGTATAAGGTTAAGCCGGTACCTGCCTGGCTGCTGTTGTGGTACAAGCTACCAGATACCCGTACCCTTAATTTTTCGGTCAGGTTTTTATCCACGCCGCCTTTCAGGTAAACAGAGGGGTTTCTTTTGGTATTGTCATCAATCACCACACCTTCTGCGTTTTTCGCCTCGTAAACAGAGTCTACGCTGCCTTTGATCATACCGTTGGTAGCACCCACCATACCAAAGAAGCCATTCTTCTGCAGGTATACTTCACCCCCGATCTCGGTAGTAAAGGCATCCACGATATAATTATCCATGAAAGGGTTTTGAATAGACTGACCACCATCGGAACGGCGGAAGTGCTGATCGCCGTAGTTGATTTCCATGTGACCCACTTTGATGGTGGCATGCTCCATCAGTTTGTTGAAGAAAGGCGTATTGAACGGCAGCTTGTCAAACTGAATGTAACCGCCTTTTACCCACGCTTCGTTGTGGTGACGGGTAGACAGGTAAGTGGTCAGGTTCAAGCGGATACCATCGGCCAGTTGCACATCGGTATACAGGTTGGCTTGTGCTGTCATAAAACCTGCCTGTAAAGGATAAAGCCGGTTGGTGGTGGTATTGTCATTGGCTTTGCTGCTGTGCTTCAGGTTCTGGAACTGCTGGGTAAAACCGGCGCCGAATCGAACCCGCAAACCTTCAAAGGCAATGGAGTCGGGCTGTTTATTGGTTTCAAATACATTGATACCTCTTTGGTCATAGGGCCTGAAGTAAGATGGTCTCAGGTAAAACTCACGGTCTTGTGCGGTGGATGTTAAAGGCAGGATACCTACCAAGAGTGCCATCAGTTTTATTGTATTTAGAAAATTGCGTTTCATTTTGTTTTGATTTAAGATGATAGCTTTTTTAAAGCAGTTGATTGTTTACTTGTTGATGGGGCGGATTGTTATTTGATAATCTTTGTATTGAAGGAGATGGTAACGTCATTGCCGGTTTTGATGGTTCCCATCATTACAGTGGGCGGTTTCACGCCGTATTCTGACATTTTTAATTTTTTGATTCCGGAAACAGTAAAGCTTTTATCTGCCGCGTTGTATTTGGCAGTAGCCACCAGGTCAGTTTCTTTGGTACTACCGGCAATGGTCAACTTGCCCGAAGCTTTTATCTGGTAAGTTGCTGCATCTACCGCGTTGACGACGGCGGAGGTCAGCACAAAGCTGATGTCTTTATGTGTGCCTGTTTTTAAAGCTTTGTAGGTGTTGTTGTCCATCATGCTGTTGCCGCTTTTCAGCGACTCGGCCGCAACAGAAAAGTTCAATGCAGACAAACCAGTCAGTTTATCGTTGGCGAGCACCAGGGTGGCATCGCACTGTCCTTTATCGGACTTGATGGTCCAGTCGTGCAAGGTAGAGGTACCCTCAACAGCAATGCTCAAAATCTGGGAGCGGTAGCTGGGGCTAAACCGGTCGCCTTTCAGGTTAAAGGACAAGGTGGTGATGAACAGTATCATCAGGGTTGAAAAAACGCTTAAGCGTCGGAGGGAGGTCATGATTTCAAATTTTTTATGTGGAAAATTTTTGTGTGTGCTTCCTTTCGGTTGACAGGACAAAAGTATTTTCCCCGCAGGGCCTTATTTATGATGTTGACACCTGGCAAACTTGATGTTAGTCACCTCCTCAACTAATAAATGTTATCTCTACACTTAAATCTTTCCGACCGGCTGCCATAATCAATTGTTTTCAACTTTATGAAATCCTTCCGTCAATGGTGAATGGTCAATGGTGAATACCAAATCATAATACGGATAACAGTTTCGTTTCAGAACTCATTCCTGGCCACATTGTCGCTTTATAAAGGCTGCAACAGGAAATAAAGGCCCTGCCAGATCATGGATGTATATTATAGAAAGACTTAAAAAAAGTAAAGGAAGGCCGCCATATGACCTTTGTAAAGTTTAAACGACCAATATGGGATTTTGAAAGCTTTGCAGCAGGAAGGCCGAATTGCAAAAAATATAAACACATTGATCAAAAGAATCGTATTGTCCCGGTCAAGGACCAGTAAACCAGCGCAAAACGATTAAAAAGACAACAGGTAAAATGAAGCCTCTACCGGCCTGTACCCTGCGCTTCTTCTTCACTACATTAATACGAAGTTGTTTTCAATTTTGATAAATGATCCAATGAAATCCTGTTAAGGATTTCACAGTTTGCTTGTCTTTATGCAACTGCAGCAGGGCATTTGATAGTTCCTTATCGACGGCTTCATGATTGGAAAAAGTATGGTTGTTAAAGTGGTGCTGCCGGATGTACTTCCAGA
>JAEWAC010000087.1 GCA_023391895.1 Bacteroidota bacterium | reverse complement strand
GCCCAGTACAAAGCTTTGCTGAACCTGTACCCGAATACGCCGGAAGCCGATGATGCGTTGCTGAACCTGAAAGCCATTTATGTACAGGAAGGCCGGCCCAACGAGTACGCTGATGTGGCCCGCCAGGCCGGCAAGCCTTTGTCGGTTAGTGCGGAAGACTCGCTGACTTTTGCCGCTGCACAGATACAGTACGAAAGCAACAACCCGGCCGCCCTGAAAACCATTGAAGACTACCTGCAGCGCTTTCCCAACGGTACTTATTCCACCAACGCCCATTATTACCGGGGCGAGGTTTATGGTACCCGCAAAGACTGGAAGAATGCTTTGAACAGCTATGCCGTTGTGGCCGAAAGAGCGCCGAATACTTTTGCCGAAAGAGCCCTTTTACAAGCTTCCCGCATCAACTTTTTTGAACTCAAGGATTATGCGCAGGCCGAAAAATACTATACCCAGTTAAAGCAGATCACGGCCAGCCAGGAGAACAAGCTGGAAGCCATGCGTGGGTTGCTGCGCAGCCAATACCTGCAGCAAAAATGGCAGCAGGCCGTGGATAACGCCAAAGAACTGGTGGCCCAGAAGAGCAGCAATGCCGATGATAAGGCGCTGGCCAATATGGCTATTGGCAAGTCGGCCCAGATTGGTGGCCAGTACGATGTAGCCATCAATTCTTTCAAAAGCGTAGTGGCCGTAAATAAAGCCGCCCTGGCTGCCGAAGCCCGCTACGAAATTGCTGCTAGCTGGTTTACCGTTGGCCGTATGGATGATGCTGAAAAAGCCGCCTTTGAAGTGATCAACAAATCCGGCTCTTATGAGTTCTGGGTGACCAAATCGTACATTTTGCTGGGTGATATTTACCTCAAGCAAAAAGATTATTTCAATGCCAAAGCCACCTTCCAGAGCGTGGTGGAAAACAGCCTGAACATGGAACTAAAAGCCGAAGCACAGCGCAAGCTGGACCAGGTAATTGAAGAAGAAAGTAAAAACAGCAAGGTAAACAAGTAGTATTCACACATTAAGTTATTTCACATATGCGTTCATCAATATTTTTGGGATTGGGCTTTTTTGCGTTGGGCTATGGCGCTGCAGCACAGGATACCACCACCAACCGGCCCCGATCGGTGGAGGTGACCTCTACCTTTAAACCGGTTTTAAAAGATGCGGCCAAGATCAATTTCAACGCTACACCGCCTACGGCCGATACCAGCCGGCCGCGGCTACAATACAACGTGCCCAACCAAAACCTGAATTTCACCTACCAGCCCGGTACCTTAAAACCCCTGGCGCTGCAGGTAGACTCGGGCGGGGCATGGGATAACACCAGTTATGTAAAGCTGGGTTATGGTTCTTTAAAAACCCCATATGTAGAAGCGGGCCTGTCGGTAGGCGATGGTAAAACTGCCGGGCTGAATGTGTATGCCAAACACATAGCGTCGCAGGGAAAAATACAATACCAGGATTTTTCCAACACCAATGTAGACCTGAATGCGTTTTTGCAAACCTCCAAGAACCTGGAGTGGAACGTACGCTTTGGCGGCCTGCAGGAAAAATACAACAAGTACGGCTTTAAACCCGATACGCTGGTGTTCCCCGGCGATTCGTTGGATGTAAAGTTCCAGACCTGGAGGGGTCGCGTAAGCTTTCATAACATCAACCGTACAGAGCTGGGCATTTCTTATGCACCAGAAATAAAGATCGATGTGTTCAACGACCAGTCGAGTAATTCGGAAAGCAATACCTACTTTAACCTGCCGCTGCAAAAAACCATCGGTACCAATTTTGCGGTGGATGTGGCGCTGGAAGGCAACCTGACCCGGTACAAGCCGCAGGAAAAAGAAGTGGTCACCAATAACTGGTTTGCCTTGGCGCCGGCCGTTTTGTACAAGTCGGCCAACCTTAGCCTGCAGGCCGGTATCAGACCCTCCTGGGATAATGGAGATTTTAAGATCTTCCCGAATGCCACGGCGGAGTTTAATACTTCCGACAAACGCTTTTCCTTTCAGCTGGGCTGGATCGGTTACCTGCGCAACTCCGGCTACCAGTATTTAGCGGGCATGAACCCCTGGATATGGGCGCCCGAGAACATTTACAACACCCGCATTGAAGAACGCTTTGCCGGCTTCAAAGGCTCGGTAGGCAGCCATTTTTCTTACAGTGCCAAAGTGGGTTTTCATAAACTCAACAATCAGCCCCTGTTTGTAAACGATACCATGAGCGGCAAATCCTTCCTGGTGGTGAACGAAAGCCAGCTGAAGGTGCTGCACCTGGGTGGTGAAATTGGTTATACGGTGGGCGAAAAATTGTCTGTTATCTCTAGCCTTACTATTAACCAGTACAATACCCTGCACGACAACGAAAAAGCCTGGGGTTTGATACCGCTGGAATTTAAAACCGCCTTGCGCCTGCAGGTACTGAAAGACCTGTACGTAAAAAGCGACCTGTATGCCTTTGACGGACCCTGGTACCATACCAAGGAAGGCCGCGGAAACAAGGGTGCCGCCATGGACCTGAATGCCGGTGTGGAGTTTGGGATTGTAAAAAATGTAAAACTGTGGGCCCAGTTCAACAATATCTTCAACCGCCAGTATCAGCGCTGGAACCAGTACCCGGTTTATCCATTCGGCTTTATGGGAGGAGTTGTATTTTCGTTTTCTCAAAACAATAAATAAAAGTGTTGCAACAGCTTTCGGATTACCTGTTACAGTTTAAGCGTGTTACCATACCGTCGGTAGGTACCATTCAGCTGGTGCCTCAGCCGGCCCGGCTGGATATTGCCAATCATTTGATTCATGCGCCTTATTACGAAGCGGCATTTTCTCCCGATGATGAAATCAGTGAGCACCAGCTGGAATATTTTTCCGCAGGGCCAGAGAGCAACACCGAATCTGCCTATGGGGTTTTGAACCAATGGGGTGAGCAGTTGAAACGTAACATACAAAGCGCCCCTTTTGACTGGAGCGGCATTGGCACTTTTGAATACCAGAACCAGCAAATCTTGTTTCACCCGCAGCAGGCCACTGCTGCTTTGCTGCCGCCAGTACAAGCTGAAAGGGTGATACGGGAACATGCGCAGCATGAAGTGCTGGTAGGCGAACGCGTAGTCATGTCGGACGAAGCCGGCGAAAGAATGTATGAAAAACGGGCCGCCAGAGATTACTTTATTATAATTGCCTGGGTGCTGGCCGTACTGGCGGTGTTGTTCATTGCCTATTACCTGTACCGGCACCAGTTTCAGTCCACCGCTTCGGGTTTGCAGCAAAAAGTACAGCCTGGCGCAGAAACACCTTCATATAAATAATGGCACAGGTTTAACACTTTTTCCATGTATTTTGCAGGCTGCTTATATGAGTAACCGAGTGCATTATTCCCATTGTCCTGTTTGCAATAGTTCGCAGGTTCACCCGCTCTTAACCATAAAGGATTATTCCGTTAGTGGCGAAAGCTTTGTGGTGTGGCAGTGTAGTGAGTGCACCTTGCGCTTTACGCAGGATACGCCGGACGAGGGTTCTATTGGACCTTATTATAAGTCGCCGGATTATATTTCCCACACCAATACTTCAAAAGGGCTGATCAATAAGGTGTATCAACAGGTACGCACCTTTACGTTAAAACAAAAGGCACAAACCATACAACGCTATACCGGTCTGCAACAAGGCAAGCTGCTGGATGTGGGTGCTGGCGCCGGTGCTTTTTTGCTGCAAATGAAACAAGAAGGGTGGGAGGTAACCGGTGTGGAACCGGACGCCGATGCCCGCCAGGTAGCCTGCCGCGACTTCCGGCTGCCGCTGCAGGAGCCTTCTTTTCTGGAAAGCCTGCCCAAAGAGTCGTTCGATGCCATTACGCTTTGGCATGTGCTGGAGCATGTACACCAGCTGCACGACCAGATAGCACTGTTGAAAAAACTTTTAAAACCCCATGGCAAGCTTTTTATCGCCGTACCCAATTACCAGTCTGTAGATGCTCATATTTACCGGCTGCAATGGGCGGCCTACGATGTGCCCCGCCACCTGTACCATTTTTCGCCCCAGGCCATGGATGCGCTGATGCAAAAACACGGCTTGAAAGTAATCGCCCAAAAGCCCATGTGGTTCGACTCTTTTTACATCAGCCTGCTGAGCAGCAAGTACCGCAACGGCAAAACCAAGTGGATGGGTGCCCTGATGAGCGGCCTGCGCTCCAACCTGGCTGCACTGACCGATAAGACCCGCTGCAGCTCGATCACGTATGTGGTAGGGAAAGGGTAGGGTTTAAAGTTTGTCAGTTCACGGGTTCACTAGTTCACAAGTTGGGTCACAGATTACACAGATTTGAATAAGGATTTCGCAGATTGGTGAAAGCATATGGGTTTTTGAAGGACTTGCTGTCGCTCAACGATCAACGGTCGACCATCAACGATCATCGATCCAATTTCCGATATGGGGTTTTGAAAGAGTGGTTGCTTTGAAGCGGTCTGCGCTTTTTAATTCCTCCCACCTGTCATCCCGGACTTGATCCGGGATCTCCTGCACCTGCAGCATGGGGTTTTAAAGGAGTTGCTTCCTTTTTATTGTTGCACTTTTAGAGGGACTGTTTTTTCTTCTAACACTTGCCTTGTCATCCCGACGAAGGAGGGATCTTAGCGGCTACAGCCTTCAGCCTGATCAAAATGAAGCACTCAACTACAGCGGCACTGGTTGCTGTTTTCAAGCATCCAATCCTTACTGCAATCGATATGGGATTTTGAAGAAGTTGAAAGCGTTGATGGGTTAATGGGTTGAGGGCGGCTATGGGTTTTTAAAAGTGAGATCGCAGTTGCAAGTGGATTGTTATTGCAAACCCCTCCCGCCTGTCATGCCGAACTTGTTTCGGCATCCCCCAGCAATAAAGACTTTTAAAGAACTGAATAAAGATCAATTACCAATATAAGTATATGGGGTTTTGAAAGAGTTTTGTTGTGAGGGATATATTCTTGGGCCACAAAGACACGAAGCCACCAAGGAACACAAAGAAAAAAGATACTGCAGGTGAGGGAGATGCCGAAACAAGTTCGGCATGACAGAAGAAGAGTTTTTTCATTAATTGGAATAGCTTTAGGAACAGAGAATTACTTTACAAACCGATATGGGTTTTTGAAGAAGTTCACTGCTGTCAACTGTCAACTATAGCTGAAAAACATTAAAAAGCTCATACGTCACTACAAAAGTTGAAACAACATTTATCGCCTGGCCTCCCTCTCCACCGGGGAGGGAGCAGCGGGAGGGGCCCCAAATGGCAAATCTTTTAAGCCTCTGGTGCCTTTGTATCTGCTATTGAAATGACGATTTTTCCCTTGTGCCCTGCTTTGCCAAAAAGCTGGAACGCATTGGGAGCGTCTTCCAGGTTGTAGTTGTGCCCATCAATGACAGGTTTCACCTGGCCTGCCTGGAACAGTTCGTTCATATACGCTAAATCCTTATTGGGTTTCAACATAACAATAAGCAACTTCTTTTTACTAAACATCGAGATCAATGGCTTTAGGAGTAGCATCTGGAAGAGCCGCGACATGGAACCTCCGACTGTAATGTAGGCGCCATTCGGATTCAAGGCGCGTAAGTAGTGAAAAATGGGTCGATTGGTTTTCACATCCAGGATCTGGTCATAGCGCCGGCCGTTTTTGGTGAAGTCTTCTTTAGTAAAATCAATGACATGGGCTGCACCCATGGAGCGAAGCATATCTAATTTATCAGCATGATCAACAACGGTTACTTCAGCACCGTATAATTGGGCGATTTGCAGTGCAAAGGTGCCCACACCGCCGCCGGCACCATTAATCAAAAGCTTTTGCCCTCTTTGAATGCCTCCCTGATCAATAAGACCTTGTACCGCCAGCATAGCAGCCTGGGGTATGGCTGCGGCCTCTTCAAAGGTCATATTAGCTGGCTTTATGGCCAATGCCATTTCGGGAGCACATACATATTCGGCAAAGCCGCCCCAGCGACCGCTCAAATCACCATACACCGCATCACCTGTTTTAAACCGGCTTACATTTTTACCAACAGCTTCAATTCGGCCGGCAATATCGGAGCCGAGAATTGGGTGTTTGGGTTTGAAAAGACCAGAAAGCAACCGGTTGAATAATGAGTTCCCATCCAGCTTGGCCCAGTCCCAATCATTGATTGATACCGCATGAACCTTTACTAATACCTCATCCGCTCCAGGAGTTGGTTTTTCTACCGCTTTGAGCTGTAGAACTTCAGGGCCTCCGTATTGGGTGTAGACTATCGCTTTCAATTTCTAGGTATTTGCTCCTTTCAATTCTGGCTAATATTGAAAGGTTTTTTTGTCAGTATGGGTTTTTGAAAACTGTTGCTCCGTGTTAATGCAGTCAGTGATTAAAGTTAATTGAGTTTAAAACCTTTTCAAAAGCCAATATTGCAGAAGAGCGGTGTGCTTGTTGAATAGCTCAATGAGACGAGTTAAAAAACAGAGGTGGATGGGTAAGAGGTATAATGTTTCAAAACAGATTTAAATTTAAATACTCCATCCTCAAAGCTGTTGTTCAGTAAAAAAACGTCTCAAGTCAATGCTTTTTTAGTCGTGCAACAGCCACATTCGTTAGCTGCAGTGTTATTCTATTTTGAGTTTGTCCACATTATTCATTAAAATACTGAAGTGTTTCATTAAATTGTCCATGTCTGAAATATAATCTTCCATATGAACTTCTTCTGCAGTTCCAAAACTTATTGAGTTTTCTTGTTTTGTGATTATTTTCTTCGCACGATTATCCAAGTGAATTGGAGTAAATCTATGGTTAAAAGCGTTTCTAATATTATAAGAATCTTTTGTGTTTTCTAAAAAAAATCTCTAACTCCGACTGAAGGTTTTTAGATTTGATTTTATCAAAAAACGTTTGGTTAAAATAGATGTTTCCTTCATTGATTCTTAAATCAAAAACTACGTTTAATAACTGTCCAAATACATCTCTCGTAGAAAAGAAATAGTAATAGAATATTTCTACATAATACTCAAATAATATCCTGTCTGTATGTTTTTGGTAACCTTCTTGCAGTTTACTTTTTTCTAGTCTTTGATAATGAGTAACTGTATAGATGTAGGTTTCATTTAACTTCCCAATTCGGTTATTAAGACAATTGTTCCACCAATAAATATCTTCTTTTCTTATTGCATTTTCAATATCAGAGTTTTCTATAAAGTCAATTAATGCTGATGTATACTTGAAATCCAAACGGCTAATTTGGGGAATACGTTTTTTTATTTCTTCTCTTTCTTCTTTTGTCGGATAAGAAAAGCTTTCTGATTTTAAAATGATTTCTGTTTCCATATTAACTTTAGTGCGTGTTCGTAAGCTTTATAGAGTTCAGTGAATATTGCACCTGACACCCTAATTTACGCACCTTCTTGCCAAGAAAGAAGCAATTTACAATAAGTTATGGAGCATAGGTTTCAGATCAGATATTGCAATTTGCAAACCAATGAACCAGAGAAACTACAATTGTTAACCCGTTCTCTATTACAATGGGAACTGGATTTCGTACATCTCCGGCCACAGCTTTCCTGTCACGTACACTTTCTGTGTTGTAGAGTCATAGGCAATGCCGTTCAGCACATCGGCACGCGGATCTTTCATTTTGACACGCCGGGCTACTTCCGACAAATCCAGCTTGGCCACTACCTGCCCGCTGGCGGGGTCTATTTTCAAAATATAATTGTATTGCCACTGGTTGGCATAAACAAATCCGTTGATGTATTCCAGTTCGTTTAAATTGACCGCCGGGCTGCCGTTTTCTGTAACGCCCTGGGTGCGCAGCAATCTGAAGGTGGAGGGCTCGTAAAAATAAAGGTTGTTGCTGCCGTCGGTTACAATCAGGTTTTTGCCGTCGTTGGTAATGCCCCAGCCCTCGGTGTTCAGCGGCATTTCCTTGATCTTTTTAAAATCCTTGGCATTGTATACCAGTACTACTTTTTCCTGCCAGGTGAGCTGGTAAATGGTATCATTCAAAACCGTAACGCCTTCGCCAAATAAATTACTATCCAGTTCTATTTTCTTTACAATTTTTCCGGTGGGTACATCTACCTGCATCAGCCTGGATTGGCCTTTGTTGCCGGTACCTTCCAGCAGCTGGCCATTGTAAAAAGTAAGTCCTTGCGTAAACGATGACGTATCATGCGGGTACACGGCTGCAATGCTAAAGCTTAATACCGGCGTTTGCGGTTCATTGCTTCCGTTATCCGTGCTGGTATCGTTGTTGGTACATCCTGTCATAATCAAAGCGAAAGTTGCCGCCCAAAGCAAGAACGTTTTCATAAAACAAATATAAGAGATGTAAAGAATGTCATTTTGTTAAACAAATCGGCCGCATTTGTTTTGGAAATTGAAATAAGTGGGTATATTTGACGCGTACATTTCTGCAAACCGTATCCCTGCAAAAATCTTCTTTCCTTTTATCCTTCCAATTATATTAATTCCAATTCCTGGGAAGTACACTTTCTAGCCAATATTCTCTTTTCCAATACCGGTAAAGAATCACATTAATCTTTTGCCCTATGCGTGCCGTTAACTCAACCCCCCATGAGAACGATCGCAACTGTACTCCTATTGGCTATTGGATTTGGCGTGGCAGCCCAAAAAGACTGCGGCACC
This sequence comes from Bacteroidota bacterium, assembly GCA_023391895.1. Lineage (GTDB taxonomy): Bacteria > Bacteroidota > Bacteroidia > Chitinophagales > Chitinophagaceae > Flavisolibacter. The sequence goes on along the minus strand of JAEWAC010000087.1, from coordinate 6,587 downwards.
CAATCTTATACTGACATAAAAAAAGCGGCTGATAAAGAGCTGTCTGCCCGCCTTTCGGCCGTGGAAAGTTTTATCAAAAAGCAGGCTTTCAAAATTACTTCCAACGCCAGCGGCAAAAACGACGGCCAGGCGGCCATCAACGTGATCCGCATTCCGGTGGTGGTGCATGTGCTTTATAATACCGAGGCACAGAATGTATCGGATGCGCAAATCAAAAGCCAGATCGATGCCCTGAACCGGGACTTCCGCAAACAAAATAAGGATACCGTAAACATTCCCGAACGTTTTAAACTCTTTGCCGCCGATGTGGCCATTGAGTTTGTGCTGGCTACCGCCGATCCCAAGGGCAGACCTACTACTGGTGTGGTGCGCAAGAAAACCCATGTAGCCGAGTGGAAAATGGATGATAAGATCAAGTTTAGTGCACAGGGCGGCAATGATGCCTGGGATGCCAAAAGCTACCTGAACATTTGGGTGGGCAACCTGCGCAAGGCACTGGGTTATTCCAGCATTCCCGGCGATGAGGCGGCAATAGACGGCGTGGTGATCAACCGTACTGCTTTTGGAACCAGTGGTGCAAAGGCTCCTTATAATCATGGTAGAACTGCCGTACACGAAGTAGGCCATTGGCTGGGCCTGAAGCACATTTGGGGCGATGAATCCTGCGGCGATGACCTGGTAGGCGATACGCCGCAGCAGGGCAATTTCACGGCAGGCTGTCCTACCGGTTTCCGCACTACCTGTGGCAATGCACCTATAGGCGATATGTATATGAACTACATGGACTTTACCAACGATGCCTGCATGAACATGTTTACCTATGGTCAAAGAAACCGCATGCGGGCCCTCTTTAACTACGGCGGTCCCCGTTACAGCCTGTTGTACTCCAAAGGACTGAATGCGCCCTGGGTAGAAGAAGCACCGGTAGCCGCAGCACCAGAAAAGGAAGAATCGCCTATTGCAGTTGCCGGCAGCCTGAAGTTTTACCCCAACCCGGCGGTAAATGAAGTCGTGCTGCTGTTGGAGGACGCTGCTTGGATGGGTAAAGAACTGCGGGTGCTGAACATGAATGGTAGGATACTGCAAAAAATACAGGTGGCTGCCAAAAGCCAGCGCATTTCCATCGCACAACTGAAGCCGGGCATTTACTTTATACAAGGCGAAAACGGCAGCAGCCGGGTGGTGCAAAAGCTGGTAAAGATGTAATGGGTTACAGCATCATTTCCGCTACCTGCTGACCAATAATAGGCGCCAGGGCTACGCCCATGCCCCCGGTACCCAAGGCACAAAATACATCGGGCTGCACTTCTTCTACAATAGGCATTTTTTCGCTGCCCATGCCCATAATTCCCGACCAGCGCAGGTCAATGGTGTACTGGTCTTTGTAATAAGGCAGAATGATGTGGGACAGAAACCTTTCCAGTTCCTCCTGTATGGTTTGCGAAGTCGTAAGTTCCCAGGTTTTTTCGGCTTCAAAGGCTTTGTTGCGGGCACCTCCCAGCAGTACCCGATTGCCCAGGTTGCGGAAGTAATAAAAGCCTTCGTCGTAATGAAAGGTGCCGTTCCAGGGTAGCTTTTTGATAGGGGAGGTCAGCAGTACCTGCCCGCGTGCCGGTACAATGCCGGCCTGCGGCAGCAACTGGTTGGCAAAGGCATTGGTGCAAATAAGCAGCTGCCGGGCGATAAAAGAGGTGTGCTGGGCGGTGCGCACCTCAATGCTTTTTTCTTTGTTTTCAAAGCCGGTGATTTCCACGCTGTTAAACACCTGCACGCCCATGCCTTGTACCTGGTGCAGTAAGGCCTGTACCAGTTTGCCGGAATGCAGGGCCCCTTCCAGGTTGTTTTTTACCATATGGCCAGTGCCGCCAAAGCCAAACTTTTCAATCTTTTCGTCTGCTAGCTTGTAGGTGTGCCTGGTATCGGTTATGGGTTTTAATAAAGTGTTGAGGTAATCCAGGTCTTCTTCCAGTTGCAGGCTGAAAGTAGCATCAGATGCCGCAAACAGCTCGTACCCGCCGCACAGGTCAAAATCAATGACCGAGGCATCAAAGTATTTCTGGATTTTCTTTAAACCCTTATAGCGCATTTCCACCAGTTGCACGGTTTTGTCCACGCCCATGGTTTGAATGTCGTAGGTCAGCTCCGAGAGGGAGCCAAAGCAGGCAAAGCCGGCATTGCGGGTGCTGGCCCCGGTGGGTATCAGACCCCGGTCCAGCAGCGTTACTTTAGCGGCCGGGTGCTTTTTTTTGATGTAAAAGGCGGACCACAAACCAACAAAGCCGCTGCCGGCAATAATCACATCCTGCGGTCCAAAAAAGGTTTCTTTTTCCCAGATACTGATCATAGCATTATTAAATCTGTCAATGAAGTTAATTTTATTTTAACCACATTTTAAGTTTGCGGTAGTTACTTTTAATAACAAATAAAAATCTGTCCCATGAAAAAATTATTACTCCTCGCTTTCATTACTATGGCAACAGCTGCCGCGCAGGCACAAGGCTTTAAAGACCTGGTAAAAAAAGTAAAAGATTCTTCAAACAAAAGCGGCATCGGCCAGGTGTTTCCCTCATCCGGTAAGGCATTGAGCAACGACGATGTGGTTGCGGGGCTAAAAGAAGCCTTAAGTGTGGGTACCAACAATGCGGCTCAAAAGCTATCACTGACGGATGGGTTTTTTAAAGATGCGGTCATTAAAATTTTAATGCCGCAGGAGGCGCAAAAAGTAGAAAAGACCCTGCGCAATATGGGTATGGGCCGGCAGGTGGATAAAGCTATTTTATCTATGAACCGGGCGGCCGAAGATGCGGCCAAAAGTGCAGCCCCTATATTTGTTGATGCCATTAAGGGTATGAGCTTTCAGGATGCCATGGGTATTTTAAAAGGTGGCGATGAGGCGGCTACGGGTTACTTAAAGGGTAAAACCACGGTCTCCTTAACCGAAGCTTTCCGTCCGGTGATCGAACAGTCTTTGCAAAAGGTGGATGCTACCCAGCACTGGAATACGGTGTTTACGGCTTATAACAAGATCAGTACAGAAAAAGTAAATACCGACCTCTCGGCTTATGTAACAGAAAAGGCTCTGACCGGTATCTTTTACCAGCTGGCACAGGAAGAAAAAAACATCCGTAAAAACCCCATGGCCCGCACGACCGATATTTTGAAAAAGGTGTTCGGCAATTAGGCGTTGATAAACCGGTGTAGAGGATGAAAACGGGCGGCACATAGATAAGCGGCGGCGGTCAGTTGAAGTATTTCGTTTAAAGGCTTTGGCTGATTGCCGCAATGCGCAATATAAATTGCGCAATGGAAAGATGCTGGTAATCAGTGTTTAACCAATTAGGAAAATCAGGACTATTGCTTATATTAGTGGGTTACCAGCCATAGCTGGACCGGTTGCTATTCTGAGAAAAGAATGAACATTGTTTACTACACATATTTTAGAATCTACTGTTGGTACAAGAAACACCAGTTGACGACAGTTCCTGAAACTTTTGCAGCCGGCATTCTAATGTTTATGCTTTTATTTGTGGGACTATACATCTGCTATTGGTTGGTTCGACTGAACTATCTAGGAATGCCGAATAACACCGCAATAGCAGTTTTCATATTTACGCCTCTTGTTTTAGCAACCCTTATAGAAAGGTGGATGAAGAGTAAAATTTGCGAGTTCAGGCGAAAATGGCAGAAAGAGCAAGGCGTAATAAAACAAATTAAAGGCTATGTAATTGCTGCTGTAGCAATTGCTTCTTTTGTGGGTGTTGCTTTGATTGCAAATGCGTTCCATGAATTAGGGTTAGGCATGCGGTGACGAACGGCAGGTCACATAGGCTTCATGCAATATAGGCAGAAGTACTAAAATCAACTTAGAATCACTATTTTATTTCAAAAAAGAGGCTAAACGGCAGGATCCAGAATACCAGTAATGCATAACGCCTTTAAACTTTGGCATCAATTCTTTAACGACACTTGGCCCCATGGCAGGCATGAAATTCAAACTATCCATCCTAAATCTATATGCAATGACTTCTGCTAATCCCAAAATAGTATTAGGAGTTTTTAAAGTAGGCTGCTTTTAGATCACCACCATTGCCATTCGTGTATATTATTGACACTTGGGGTGAATCCATCCCCTGGTTTTTTGTTTTTTGTTATTCTATTCCATTGATAATTATCAATCTTATTTCTTGACTTTTCACAATGATTCCCCCGCGGAAGCTGGGTAATTTTGAAGATCAAATTGATTGCGAAGTTTATAGAGGATAATCAATTGGAAGTGCAATATGGAATTGATCAATCGATGATGAAAGGGAATAATAACAGTTAACGTAAAAAATCAAAAGTATGAAGATTAAAAATGTAACCGTTGCCGGAACTGGTGTTTTAGGCAGTCAGATAGCATTTCAAACAGCTTTTAAAGGTTTTGAAGTTTCAGCATATGACATCAATGAAGAAGCGGTAGAAAAAGCAAGAGAAAGATTTAATAATTTAAAAGAAAGGTACCTGGAAGATAAATATGGTACGAGGGAAGACGTGGATGCTGCTTACGACCGGATCCAACTATATACGGATCTGGCAAAAGCGGTGGAGAAGGCCGATTTAGTTATTGAAGCGGTACCGGAATTGCTCCCTATAAAGCAGGACTTCTATAAAAAATTATCCAAAGTGGCCCATAAGGAAACCATTTTTGCCTCCAACTCATCCACATTTATACCCAGCCAGCTGGTAGAATTTACAGGGCGACCTGAAAAATACCTTCATCTGCATTTTGCCAATGAAATCTGGAGGCTCAATATTGCAGAAATCATGAAGCATTCTGGTACTTCGACCGAGGTATTTGAGGCAGTAATTGAATTTGCAAAAGCCATTGCCATGGTTCCGATTCCATTGCACAAAGAACAGCCGGGTTATGTGCTGAACACACTGCTGGTTCCATTCCTGAAAGCGAGCATGCAATTGGTGGTTGATGGCGTTGCCGATCCACAGGTGGTGGATAAGACCTGGATGATTTCCACCGGTGCACCTTTGGGTCCATTTGCGTTCCTGGATATTATTGGTCCTAATACACCCTATAATTTGTACAAAGCATATGGAGAAGCAGGAGATGAAGTGTCTGCAAGAGTAGCCGGATGGATCAAGTCGGAATACCTGGATAAAGAAAAAATGGGTAAATCGAATGGTAAGGGGGTATATAGTTATCCTAATCCTGCCTTTCAGGATACAGATTTCCTGAAATAGTGTTTTTTTTAACGATAAAGAAGCAGGAAAAAAGAGGCTGTCTCATCAGTAGGCAGCCTCTTTTCATGTTTAGTTTTTTGGTGCTGTTTATTCACACTTCTGCTGTATCATTACATATTCCTATTCGGTTGCACTGGAACCTATGATTTGCAAGTTTTGCATAGCGCAACAACTATGACATTACTTCTGTGCAGCAGTAGTAATCATCAATATAAATAACTATTTTCAACTTCAGTTCAGGGCTTGGCGTTACACAGAATACCGCTGCTGCACAAAGTCCTGTTTGTTGGCAACCATTGCGAGTAATTGAAAAATGCAACAATAGGAACTTATGAAAGACAATTTTTCTACGCAATCAGACAACTATGCCAGGTACAGACCAACTTATCCGTTGGACTTTTTTGACTATCTAAACTCAATAATTAAGTCCAAACACAATGCTTGGGATTGCGGAACAGGAAACGGGCAAGTTGCCTTTGAATTAGCAAAGACATTTGACAACGTTTTTGCCACAGATATAAGCCAATCTCAAATAGATAATGCTTTACGGGCAAACAACATTATATATTCAGTTCAACCTGCCGAAAGCACAAACTTTGCCAACCAGCAATTTAATTTAGTTACAATTGCACAGGCAATTCATTGGTTTGACTTTGATAAATTTTATGCAGAGGTCAGACGAACTGCAAAAGAAGACGCTTTGATTTGTGTTATCGGATACGGAAAAATAGAAGTTTCTGAACAAATAGACCCAATCATTTCAGACTTTTACGAAAATACGACCGGACCTTATTGGGACAAAGAACGCAAATACATTGACGAAAACTATGCAACTATTCCATTTCCATTTAGAGAAGTACCAACACCAAAATTTGTGAATAAGCTACAATGGACATTGAACCACTTAATTGGTTATTTAAATACCTGGTCAGCTGTTACCCACTTTATCAAACAAAACGGATACAACCCTGTTGACAAATTACAAGATCAAATTGCACAACATTGGGGCGGGGAACAAACGAGAGAAGTCAAATTCCCATTATTGTTACGAATAGGACATATATCACGTTAAAGCACGAAAAGTGTACCCATAACCAAAGTATGGCTGCTAATGGGGTAAGGCATTGAAACATCTGCTCATATTGCTATCAACCGTAGTTCGGGCCAGGTTTTGTTATTTATACGAAGTTGTTTTCAATTTTGATAAATGATCCAATGAAAGGCAGTTAAGGATTTCACAGTTTGCTTGTCTTTATGCAACTGCAGCAGGGCATTTGATAGTTCCTTATCGACGGCTTCATGATTGGAAAAAGTATGGTTGTTAAAGTGGTGCTGCCGGATGTACTTCCAGA